>DUSO01000127.1 GCA_012842565.1 Bacillota bacterium | reverse complement strand
GATCCTGAAACGGGGGAGTATAATGTCTCTTATGTCAAACGATTCTGCGGGCCCGGCCGCTGGGCGCTCGTAAACTTGACCTATCGCGAGCAGGGTTTTATAGTGAGGAAGGGGAATCCAAAGGGCATACGCGATATCCGCGACTTGAAGAGGCCCGATGTAAGCTTCGTCAATCGGCAGAAGGGCGCCGGCACCCGCCTGCTCCTGGACATAAAGCTCAGGGAAGCAGGGATCAGTCCCGAGGAGGTGCGCGGTTACAGCCGCGAGGAATACACGCATATGGCGGTCGCGGCCGCAGTGGCGTGCGGCGTGGCAGATGTCGGCCTCGGGATACTCGCCGCAGCCAGTGCGCTTGGCTTGGATTTCATTCCTATAGACCAGGAGCGGTACGATCTTGCGCTCCCGGCGGAATTCATGGAGACCGGCCACTGGGAAAAGCTCTATGCCGTGATCACCTCGGAGGAATACCGGGCGGCCGTAGAAAGGCTCGGGGGATACGATCTCAGGGATACCGGACGAGTTGTGTGGAGGTCCTGACTCGAGTGGCGAGAGACAGGTTTGGTCGCGAGATTAACTATATGAGGATATCTGTGACGGACCGTTGCAACCTGCGGTGCATGTATTGCATGCCCCCTGACGGCGTCCCCCTGATATCGCACGATGACATATTGAGGCATGAGGAGATCGTCAGGGTCGTAGAGGCCGCGGCGCGCCTCGGCATATCGCACATCAGGATTACCGGGGGTGAGCCGCTCCTAAGGCACGGGATCGTATCCCTGGTTCGAATGATTGCACAGGTGCCCGGGATTTCCGACGTGTCGATGACCACCAATGGGTGTCTCCTCGGCCGGTATGCAGAGCACCTGGCTGAGGCCGGGCTCAAGAGGGTAAATGTCAGCATGGATACATTGAGGCCCGAGCGTGCCAGGGATATAACGGGGCACGACTGCCTCGCCCAAGTGCTCCAGGGAATCGAGGTAGCCGAAGCTTGCGGCCTCCAGCCCATCAAGATCAATACGGTAGTGTTGAGGAGCATTAACCTGGATGAGATACAAGACCTGGCGATGCTGACCAGGCTCAGGCCATGGCATGTGAGATTCATAGAGCTCATGCCTTCCTGGGGTGCAGCAGCCTCGCTTGACCCGGGCGAAGTGGTGCCGGCCGAGGAGATAGCGGAGAGGCTCAGGGGATTGGGAGCAAAGCCGGTGGCTGCTAATTGTAATCCTGGCGGTGCCGGGCCGGCGAGGTATATGAGGCTGCCCGGCAGCAAGGGGACCTTGGGGATCGTAGGCAGCGAGGATGGCAATCCCCGGGGGATGTGCGAGAGGTGCAATCGCCTCCGGCTATCCAGTGACGGCAAGCTCTACGCGTGTCTCTTTTCGACCGTCGCGGTAGACCTGCGCGATATGATGAGGTCCGGTGCATCGATAGATGAGCTGTGCAGTGCCATCAGGGGCGCGATCTCAAACAAGCCCAGGTATGGGCGGGATCCAGGTTCCGCCCGCAATGTGCGCCCCGGCACCGGCCATGGGGGTGCCTCCGGCGGGAGGCCTGCGCTTGCGGAGATAGGTGGCTAGACCCCGCATTATGAGCTTGGGGAGGGATATATTTGCCCTGCGCGCCATTTACACATATTGACGAAAAGGGCCGCTCCAGGATGGTGGACGTATCCGAAAAGCCCGTGACTGTGCGAGAGGCCGTCGCCAGGGCCAGGGTCACCATGAAGCCCGAGACGCTTGCCTTGATTGAGGCTGGCCAGGGACCCAAAGGTGAGGTCCTCGGCGTGGCACGGGTGGCTGCGATCATGGCAGTGAAGCGCACGGGAGACCTCGTCCCCATGTGTCACCCGGTCTCCATAAGGGGCATAGATGTCGAATTCCGGACAGGGGGCCCGGCCGTTCCAGGAGAGAGCGCGTCCATAGAGCTAGAGGTAACTGTCAAGGCAGAGGACAAGACCGGGGTCGAGATGGAGGCTCTCACCGGTGCGGCAGTTGGTGCCCTTGCTATTTACGATATGTGTAAGTCTGTAGACCGGGGCATGGTTATACAGGATATACGGCTCATCCATAAGTCCGGCGGACGAAGTGGCGAATACCGGCGCGAGGGTGAGGCTCAATGGGATTGAGGCAAGGGCGCGTCATCGCGGTCTCCTTGAGCAAGGAAAAGGGGACTCCGAAGGAGAACATGCCTGCAGTTGAGCTTGTAGCGGACCACGGCGTCCGTGGCGATGCCCATGCGGGTCCGTGGCACAGGCAGGTAAGCCTCCTGCAAAGGGAAAGTATCGACAAGATGACGCAGATGGGTTTTGCGGTGGCGCCCGGCGATTTTGCGGAAAACATTACTACAGAGGGCATCGACCTCGTATCATTGCCGGTGGGCACAAGGCTTGCGGTAGGGAACGGCGCGGTGGTGGAGATCACCCAAAAGGGCAAGGAGTGCCATTCCGGGTGTGCCGTGTTTCGCCGGGTCGGAGAATGCATAATGCCGAGGGAGGGCATCTTTGCAAGGGTGCTGGCCGGGGGCGAGGTGAGGCCCGGCGATGAGATCAGGGTCATATACACTATGGGGATCGTCACCGCAAGTGACAAGGGCTCTCGCGGGGAGAGGGAGGATGTAAGCGGGAGGACGATTGCTGAGATGCTGAGAGGCCTTGCATGGGTTGCATCCTACAAGGTCCTACCCGATGATGAGGACATGATCCGCGAGGAGCTGAGGCGCCTGGCGGACAAGCTGCGGGTAGACCTTGTCGTGACGACCGGGGGGACCGGGCTTGCACCGCGAGATAGGACGCCCGAGGCGACCAGGGCTGTAATAGACAGGGAAGTCCCCGGAATTGCGGAGCTCATCCGGTTGTGCGGCATGAAAAAGACGCCCGCGGTGGTGCTCACGCGTGGCATAGCTGGCCTCAGGGGCAAGACCCTCATCATAAACCTCCCCGGAAGTCCGAAGGCTGTGCGGGAGTCGCTCGAGGCCTTGATGCCCGTGTTGCCGCATGCAATCGAGGTTGCCCGCGGCGAAGCCCATGAATGCGCGAGAGGAGATTAGCTGGTTATGGCGGATGCTTGCAATCAGAAAAACGTTTGTGATCAGAAACATGACCTGAAAGATGATATCGAAGCAGTGCTCATCAGGGAGGAAGACATCCAGCGCCGGGTGAGGGAACTTGGCGAGCAGATATCCCGCGACTATCGCGGCCAGGACCTGGTGGTGGTGGGCATCTTGAAGGGCGCGTTGGTGTTTATGGCAGACCTCGTGCGGTGCATAGATATCCCGCTGTCGATGGACTTTGTGGCCGTGTCGAGCTATGGAATGGCTACAAAGACCACGGGGGTTGTGAGGATTCTCAAGGATCTTGACGCGCCGATAGAGGGGAGGCATGTCTTAATCGTCGAGGATATAATGGATACGGGACTTACCCTCCATTACCTCCTTGAAAACCTCAGGGCGCGGAAGCCGCTGTCTCTCAAGATCTGTACCCTCCTGGACAAGCCGTCCAGGCGCAAGGTGGATATCGTATCCGACTATAACGGTTTCCAGATCCCGGACAAGTTTGTTGTGGGGTATGGGCTTGACTTCGGGGAGAAGTACAGAAACCTGCGTTCTGTGTGCGTGCTGAAACCCGAGGTATACCAGAACAAGCTCAACCACAACAACAGTAATAGTGGCAAGTAGGTGTGGGAGATGAAGGTTCGCAAGGCTGTAATCCCCGCAGCGGGACTCGGGACCAGATTCCTGCCGGCCACGAAGGCCCAGCCCAAGGAAATGCTCCCAATCGTCGATACGCCGATCATTCAATATGTCGTCAGGGAAGCTGCATCATCGGGCATCGAGGACATACTCATCATCACGGGGCGAGGCAAGAGGGCGATAGAGGACCATTTCGACAGGTCAATCGAACTCGAGCACGCTCTCAAGCGCTCCAACAAGGATGACCTCCTCGAGGAGGTCCAGGATATCTCCAACATGGTAAATGTCCATTTCATACGGCAAAAGGAGGCACTCGGGCTGGGCCATGCAGTCTACCAGGCACGCTGGCACGTTGGGGATGAGCCGTTCGCCGTGCTCCTGGGCGACGAGATATTCTATTCTGAGCAACCATGTCTTGCCCAGCTCATCTCTCTCTATGAAAAGATCAAGGGCACGGTTATTGCGGTGAGGCCGGTCCCCCGGGAAGAAACAGGGCGTTATGGCATCGTAAAGCCCGGCGAGAGCGTCAATGGTGCCTTCAGGGTGGTAGACCTGGTAGAAAAGCCGGACCCCCAGGCCGCCCCTTCGAACCTCGCGGTCATAGGGCGGTATATCCTGTCACCTGAGATTTTCGATATCCTGCTTACTTTGAGCCCCGGCGTCGGCGGGGAAATCCAGCTCACTGACGCCCTCCGTGTGCTCGCGCAACGCTCCCCTGTATATGCCTTTGAGCCGCGTGGCAGGCGCTACGACGTAGGCGAAAAGCTTGGCTTTCTCAAGGCCACGGTAGAATTTGCGCTGAGACGCCCCGGGCTCGGAGATGAGTTTAGAAGGTACCTGGAAGAGGTCTTGCGAAAAGATGCGTGATCACCGTGGCCGGACGGTCCTGCCGTTTAGCTCAAAAAAGGCAGCGAGGAAGCCCGCCGATGTCCTGATGGCCTGGGGAATGAGTTCTCCGGCTGCGGAGCGATAGTCGTTTTCAGAAGCGTCCCGGGCCACCAGCGGGAAGAACTCGTATGACATCTCGGCATTTGCCTTTATCCATTCTTCCGGTTTCGCCACCGGCCTGTAAATGCCCCGCATGGTCGACCCTTGTATGCCAAATTCGTGCTTGTGCTGGTCAGCCCACAACTCGAAACGCTGGTGCCCCTGGAGGACTATGGCGCGTGCATGAAACGGCACGCAGAGGTCCTGGATTATGTGCAGGGCAGCGCCCAAGAAGAATATCGCCCTGTTTTCGTCTCGCCTCTGCCACGCGACCAGGGCGCGCGCAAAATGCGTATTGGACTCGACTATCGCATTGGGCCATTTCCATAGCCCGCGCCTGGTAGAGGGATGGTAGTGGTGACTTGCATTCTTCCACCCGCGGTCCGCCCAGTAAGTTCCCCTTATGAGGATATCCATTTTCTGTAGGAGATAGGCTGCAAGGTCCGAAAGACCATCCGTCCGGAGCAGGGATACGGCCTCTCGATTGAGAAAGGCATGCGTGCCGCCGGTCTTGTCCAAAAGGCGCTGGATGGGAACGCCGCTCACCCTGACGATCCGGGCAAGGAGGGGACACGACCTCTTGTGCAGACGGATTGCCTGGGTAAGGACAGTCCGGGCATGATTCAGGCTTATGGGTACCCCGTCCAGCAGCGGGCCGGCCGCCGGCGGAGTGGTCTCGACTGTCATAAGCTCATCCTCTTTCCGCACAATACGATGCCATTATACCACAAATGAGTCACCTGTTAATGAACTTTTTACAGGTGGTCGTTAGCTTATCGTAGATTTCCCTCTCGAGAGCCTCTCTTATGCCTTTCACATAAGCGTAGTATTGCATGATTCGGATGATTGGCGTCGTAAGGGGACGGGTGCGAGATCTGGCGAGGAAACCGACGAAATTGGCCGTGAGAGACCATTCCGGCCAGCCGCCAAGGCAAAGAAGGTCGACAAACCGGAAAAAGGGTTCAAAGATCATAGTAGACATTCTCACCCGCAGTCCGGGGTGCTTCCTGTAGTAGACCACCGCCATGTGGCCACGCTCCCGTTCCTTCTGCATCATTCTCGAGAGTGACTCACCCACCGGCAGCGGGCCGGCTGCCACTGAATGTCTCAAATGGAACCCTACCGGACCGGGGCTTCTTACCGCCCTCAGCCCGAGGCGGCGCAGGCGGAGGCCGAGCTCGAGGTCTTCCCAGCCATATTCAGTAAAGTCCTCATCGAAAAGCCCCGCGTCGAAAAGCCAGTGTCGCTCCAGGGAGACGTTCCCGGTGGCAAAAAAGGAGGTTGATAGGTCGCATAACCGGCGTCTTGCCGCCCGGGGGCGGTTTGCAGGAGGAAGCTTCGCAACGTGAATCACGGGCCCGTGCACGATGAGGTTCGGTGCGGTGTGGGCCATGACATGCGACCTCACGAAGTCCGGGGTGACTATGATGTCGCTGTCGATGAATATGACAATGCGGCCCCTTGCCGCTCCAAGGCCGGTATTCCTGGCTGCGCCGGCACCCCGGTGTGCTGTATAGATGTAAGAGGTTACCGGCGATGACGGACAACGTCTTAAGTTGGACACCATGTCGCCCGTAGAATCGGTGGAGCCGTCATCGACTATGATGACTTCATACTCTTCTCTGGGGAATGTCTGACAGCAAAGGGCCGAAAGACACACGGTCAGGATATCTCTGCGGTTATAAGTCGGGATGATGATGCTGACCTCAGGCGACATTTGTCCTCCCAGCTGGTTTTGACCTGCTTTTGGCCTAACCCGGCCTGTCCTTTAGTCTTTTCCGAAACGTCGCCGGACTTGCATCTGGGATTTCACAGCCCCAGGTGATATAATAGCTCCGGGAGAGGAAATCGCATGTCAGAGCCGCTTACGGGCGCTAACAAAGCAGATAACGAAAAGACCAGGGTCTACACAGTAGAGTCCAGGTGCAGTGGTTGCGGCACCTGTGTCACCGTGTGTTCGAGGGGGGCAGTGACCCTGGTGAAGGGGCGTGCCCAGGTCCACCCCGGGCGCTGCGAGGCATGCGGGCAGTGTGTGTCTTCATGCCCGAGGGGTGCCAAGAAATTCATCCTGAGGGTGCCAGATGAATCTGAGATCAGGGCTGCCCTCGACCTCATGGGACGCGCGACATCCAGGGATGAGTTCGACTGCGGCGCATGTGGCTTCCGGTCGTGCCGGGAAAAGGCCGTCTCTGTGGCACTTGGCCTTTCTCCTGCCAATGCCTGCATTTTTGCCCCGCGAAACGAGGCCGCCGGGTCTCTTGCCGCGTCTTTTGGCGGAGCCGGCGCCCGCCGGCCGGGGCTCAAGGATGTCTCGAAGGACAAGGTACGCGAGGAAGAACAGGCCCGCATCGTGGCATATAGCGCCGAGATGGGAAAAATCCTGCAGGTAGCTGCCAGGGTGTCGCGGGTCAATACCACTGTTCTCATCCTGGGCGAATCCGGCGTGGGCAAAGAGGTCATCGCCAGGTTCATCTACCGCATGAGTGACCGCAAAGATGGTCCATTCGTCAAGGTCAATTGCGGGGCAATCCCCGAGACCTTGCTCGAGTCAGAGCTTTTCGGCTACGAGACAGGGGCCTTTACCGGTGCGCGTAAGACAGGGAAACCGGGTTTGATAGAGATGGCCTCCGGGGGCGTATTCTTCCTCGACGAGGTATGCGAGCTCCCTCCAGGCCTCCAGGTCAAGCTCCTGCAGGTACTGCAGGAGCGGCAGGTTACCAGGCTCGGCGGGACGAGGCCCATCAAGGTGGATGTCCGCATACTGGCGGCTACAAACCGGGATATCCACAAGATGGTGAAAGAGGGTTCTTTTCGCTCAGATCTCTTTTACAGGCTCAACGTTGTGCCGATAGTCGTCCCGCCGCTCCGGGACCGCAAGGACGACATAATTCCCCTCCTCTATCATTTTCTAGACAAGCTCTGCCGCCGGTACGGGATGTGCAAGAGCGTGTCAGAGGACGTCAAGGAAGCCCTGGTCAACTATGATTGGCCCGGGAATGTGAGAGAACTCGAAAACCTCGTAGAACGGCTGGTAGTTACTGCAGAGAAGGACGAGATCACCCTCGATGATCTCCCGGACTACCTCAGGTCATGCTCTGTCGATAGGACGGCTCCTGTAGTGGTCTCCGATGTGGTGCCGCTCAAGGATGCGGTGGAAGAAGTGGAGCGCCAGATCATCGAAAAGGCCGTCTCCCGTTACCATAACACTTATAAGATCGCGGAGGTCCTCGGCATCAACCAGTCGACGGTTGTCCGGAAGATCCATAAGTATTGCCGCCGGGAAGCAAACCGATAATGCAGCCCTACATCCCTTAATGCAATTGTGCATTAAGGCTGCCATCATTCCATATGACCTGCATCTACTCCGCTTCACTGCCAGAACCTCTCTCTTGTCGTAGCCACGGGCATCATCAGATCATGTGGAGCCTTTATCGCCGCTTATGTCCGGTCAACATGGAGGCACCGGAATCCTGGCATGCGCCTTGCACTAAAGCCTTGCGGGAGCAGTTTAGCCGGCACAGGCAGTCCGAATGGAGGGATGTATGTGGCGTGTGAGGCGTGCAAGCATTTCAATGAGATTAGCGAGGAGGAATGGCGGAAGCTGGACGAGATCATCGAGAAGTACAGGGGCAAGCAGGGGGTGCTCATCCCTGTGCTTCACGAGGCCCAGCAGCTTCTGGGTTTTCTCCCGCGAGAGGTGCAGGAGAGGGTCGCCGAGAGGCTTGATATCCCCTTGAGCGAGGTCTACAGCGTGGTGACCTTTTATGCCTTCTTTTCCTTAAAGCCAAAGGGCCGCCACCAGATATCGGTCTGCAAGGGCACTGCCTGCTACGTGAGAGGGGCGGACAATATCCTGCAAAAGCTCGAGGAAACCCTCGGCATCAAGGCCGGAGATACGACGGATGATGGGAGATTCTCGATAGAGGTCGTCCGATGCATGGGTGCATGTGGCCTTGGGCCCGTCATGCGGATAGATGACGACATATACGCGCGGCTCAAGCCTGACAAGATCCCCTCGATCCTGGAGAAATACGAGTAAGGGCTGGGGGTGCGGCGAATGGCATGCTCGAGGTCGAGAGGTGAAAGAGAAAGGTCCCGCATCCTTCGCCTTGTTGCATCGCATAATCCCGGGGCGTCCCGGAGGATCCTGCGGAGCGTTGATGACCTCAGGGATCTGAGGAAGAAACTTAGGGATTCGGGCCGGCTGGAGGGGCGTATCCCCGGGGCGCCGGGGAGGGCGGGGACCAGGATCACCGTTGGGTTCGGAGTTTGTGGACTCATGGCCTCGGCGGACAAGATCTACGATGCGATCGTAGATGAGCTCTCAAGTAGGCGAATCACCGATGTGACGGTCAAGAAGTCGGGATGTCTCGGCTTTTGCGGGGCGGAACCGACTGTGGTAGTCGACCGGCCGGGCTCGCCTGCAACTGCCTACGCCCGCGTGTCTCCGAGCGGCGCCAGGCGGATTGTCGTGCAGCACGTCATCAACGGGCATGTAGTTCGCGAGTTCCTGGCCTGTAGATCGGGTTGGAACTGAGATACCCTGGATGGCCTGAGCCCGGAAGCGCGCGAGGCGGCCGGGGCGTGCCGGCCGCGGCGGGGCCGGGTGGCCAGCGGAAGGAGGATGTGAGATGGAATTCTATCGCTCGCACGTTTTGGTATGCGGCGGCGCCGGTTGCCTGTCATCCGGGTGCGAAGCAGTGCGGTCGGCGCTTCTGGATGCAATAAAGGACCTGGGGCTGGAGCAGGAAATCAAGGTGGTCACCACGGGATGCATGGGTCCCTGCGACCTGGGGCCTGTCATGATTGTCTACCCTGAGGGGGTGCTCTACCAAAAGCTCAAACCCTCCGACGCCCGGGCGATAGCAGAGGAGCATCTTCTCAAGGGCCGTATTGTGAAACGGCTCCTCTACAAAGAGCCTGCGGCTGAGGTTCCTGTCCCGACGTTCCAGGAGATGGATTTCTTCAACAGGCAGACCCGCATCGCCCTCAGGAACACGGGCAAGATAAATCCCCTGGTGATAGAGGAGTATATCGCTGCGGACGGCTACTCGGCCCTGGGCAAGGTCCTCACCAAGATGTCCCCGGCAGAGGTCGTGGACACTATCAAGCGCTCCGGCCTTAGGGGGCGCGGTGGGGCCGGGTTCCCAACAGGCCTTAAGTGGGAATTCTGCCAGCGGGCGCCGGGAAGGCCAAAGTACGTAGTTTGCAACGCCGATGAGGGGGACCCTGGTGCCTTCATGGACAGGAGCGTCCTCGAGGGCGATCCCCACAGCGTCATAGAGGCGATGGCAATCGCCGGCTACGCCATCGGGGCAAACCAGGGGTATGTTTATGTTCGGGCCGAATACCCTCTGGCCATAAAGCATTTAGGCCACGCGATATCGCAGGCCAGGGAAGAGGGCCTGCTGGGCAAGGATATCCTCGGGACAGGGTTTGATTTCGACCTGGAGATCAGGGTTGGCGCAGGCGCCTTTGTCTGCGGGGAGGAGACGGCGCTACTCACCTCCATCGAAGGCAGGCGTGGCGAGCCACGACCAAGGCCTCGCTTCCCGGCAAACGAGGGGCTCTGGGGAAAGCCGACCCTCATCAATAACGTTGAGACCTACGCCAACATCCCGCCCATCATCTTAAACGGCCCTGAATGGTTCTCCTCGATAGGCACCGAGAGGAGCAAGGGCACCAAGGTGTTTGCCCTGGCAGGCAAGGTCAGGAATACCGGTCTTGTCGAAGTCCCGATGGGGACTTCCCTCGGCGAGATCATCTTTGACATAGGCGGGGGGATACCCGGAGGTAAGAAGTTCAAGGCCGCGCAGACCGGTGGGCCGTCGGGAGGGTGTATCCCCAAGGAATACCTGAACACGCCGGTTGACTATGAGTCCCTCAAGGAACTCGGTACCATAATGGGCTCCGGCGGGCTCATCGTGATGGACGAGGATACCTGCATGGTGGACCTTGCGAGGTTCTTCCTCGAGTTCACCCAAGATGAGTCGTGCGGAAAGTGCGCCCCGTGCCGGATTGGGACCAAGAGGATGCTGGAGATCCTGACCCGTATAACGAGAGGGCAGGGGCGCGAGGGCGACGTCGAGCGCCTTATAAAGCTCGGGCAGTGGATCAAGGAGACCGCTCTCTGCGGCCTTGGCCAGACTGCTCCAAACCCTGTGCTGACAACGATCAGGTACTTCCGCGATGAATATGACGCCCATATCCGGGATCGCAAGTGTCCTGCTTCCGTGTGCGCGAGCCTGTTTGAGTCTGCATGCCAGAATGCATGCCCTGCCGACGTAGACGTGCCAAGGTATATCAGCCTGATAAGGCAGAAGAGGTACGCAGAGGCAGTGGCTTTGATAAAGGAAAAGAATCCCTTCCCGGCAGTATGCGGGCGCGTGTGCACCCATCCGTGCGAACAGAAGTGCCGCAGGGCGCAGATAGATGAGCCGATAGCCATATGCGCTCTCAAGCGCTTTGCCGCCGACTGGGAAGCTATGCACCCGCTCCCGCCCGAGCTGCCGGTCAGGAGGAAGGATACAAAGGTCGCGGTCATAGGGTCCGGTCCGGCCGGCTTGTCTGCAGCTTACTACCTGGCCAAACTGGGGCACCAGGTGACGGTGTTTGAGGCGCTCCCGGTCGCAGGCGGCATGCTGGCTGTAGGTATTCCGGAATACCGGCTTCCCAAGAAGGTATTGAACGCTGAGATAGACGCCATCAAAGCCCTGGGCGTGGAGGTCAGGCTG
>DUSO01000126.1 GCA_012842565.1 Bacillota bacterium | reverse complement strand
TGGTTGACGCGGTGGCCGGGGGTGGTTGCCTGCGGGACGTGCCCGGCTTAATGCTCAATACGCCGTCAGGCCAGGTGTGGACGGGGGACCGGCCCCCGGCCAACCTGGACGAGCTACCCCCGGTGGCGCGTCACCTGGCCGCACCCTACCGGAAAGCGTACTACCTTGGACTGCAGGCGCCCCTGGCAACCGTGGAGACCGCCCGCGGGTGCCCTTACCGGTGCACCTTCTGCTCGGTGTGGAAGTTCTACGGTGGCACCGTGCGGGCTAAGAGTCCGGCCCGGGTGGTGGAAGAGCTTGAAGAGGTGCGGGAGGAATATGTGCTCATCACTGACGACAATTTCTTCCTGAGCGTGCCGCGGGCGGAGGCCATAGCCCGCGCGTTGCGGCAGAACCGCATTCGTCACCGTTACACCATCCAGGCTCGCAGTGACACGGTGGTGAGGCACCCGGATCTCCTGCGCCTGTGGAAGGAAGTGGGCCTGTACCGGGTGTTCATCGGGATCGAAAAGGTGGACGACCAGGAACTGGAGGCCCTGAATAAGAAGAACACGGTGGAGAACAACGTGCGGGCCCTGGACTTACTCCGCGGCCTTGGCATCGCCGTGACCCCGTCGTTCATCGTGGATCCGGACTACACCAGGCGCCAGTTTGACAAGCTGCGGATGTTCCTACGGCGGCACCGCATCTCGGCGCCCTCTATAGCCGTACTTACCCCGCTGCCGGGGACCGAGCTTTACCGCAAGTGGAGAGACCGGCTGATTACCACCAACTACGAGCTCTACGACCTGTTTCATAGCGTGATCCCCACCCGGCTGCGACTGGAAGAGTTCTACCGGGAATTCACCTCCCTGTACCGGAGCGCCGTGCGTTCCAGCTGGTACCTCATCCCTAACACGCTCATCCTGCTGCGCAACCTGCTGGCGGGCCGGGTTTCGCTTTCCCACGTTTGCAGGCTTGCCCGTGGCGTGAGGTGCAGCCTCAACCCCCGCTTCTACCTGCGGGGGCACCTGGCCAGTTCGCCGAGCCGCTCTTGACCTGCCGCGGTTAATAAGAAGGCGCGCAGCGCGCGGAAGGGGTGTAGACGGCGTCCAGGATGGCGTCGATGAAGGGAGCGGCACTTCGGGGCTGTTCCGGCTCTGATGGTCGTGGATTCTCTTGTCGCTTGTTATACTCGGGCCGTGCCGCCGCTTCAGCCGTCCCGGTGACGAGCCGCCAGTCACTCAAGAACGTTACGATTATGGCTCCGCAGAACTCGGGCAGGTCGTCGGGCGTCCGGCTCGTGATGATGTTGCCGTCGACCGCCACCGCCCCGTCGACGTACGTGGCGCCGGCGTTGACAACATCGTCCTTTATGAAGAAGCTCGCAACCTTGCCACGAACTCCCCTGAAAGGTTTACCCCCTGCAGTCCCGGTTTCCATATAGAAGGACGGGCAGACCGGGTACGGCCCCTGCGATGGCCTTGCAGTGCTCGGACAACTCGTCTTCGGTAGGCTTGATGTAGAACGGAGTCAATACAGAGATGGCAGATGCTCCAGCACTTCTGGCTACCCTCGCAAGCTCCACTGCCTGCTGCATTCCGTGTATGCCACCGTCTATGAAGTAGTTGGTCAACCGTCAAAGCGAGGACTCCTTGATCCTTCCAGACTCGTCCGTAGGTGTCACCATCGCAGTTATGATCCCCTTGCATACCCCCAGGTTAAGGGATTTGTTATACACCAGGCCTTCCCATCAAAAGGTTCGGTAGCCACGTGACAAGCCAGGGGCAGTAAGTTATCACCAACAGCGCAGCGACCAGAGGAATGAAGAACGGGAGCAGGTCTTTTAGGAGCTCGTTTACCTGCATCCCCGCCACCTTGGCCGTCACGAAGAGAACCAGACCGACAGGAGGCGTCAGGAGCCCTATCACGAGGTTGAAGACGACTACGATGCCGAAGTGGACCGGGTCAATGCCGGCGCTTCTCACCAGGGGCATGAGCACCGGGACGGCGATCGTGATGCCAGCGACAGTCTCCACGAAGCACCCCAGTATGAGAAGCATGATGTTGATGAGGAACAGGATTAACGCCGGTCGGTGCACTAATGGAGCCATTACAGCCAGCACCTTGCCGGGAAGCTGTGCGGAAATCACAAGGTAAGCGAAAGCGCTGGCTGAAGCGACTATGAATAGGACCTCGGCTGTGCTCCGCATGGACGCCCTGGCGATCCTGAGCAAGTCACCGGGTTTGACCTCCCTGTATATGAAACACGAAAGGATAACGGTATAGACCACTGCTACAGCAGCAGCCTCGGTCGGCGTGAATATCCCTCCCAACATGCCACCTACGATGATCACCGGGACAAGCAGCGGGAAAAACGCTCCTTTGAACGAGGCCCCAAGCTCCCGCAGCCCGGCAAACTTCCCCGCCTTGTACCCCCGCTTATAACCATAATAATAGTTCATGCCCATCAGGAACAGCCCGATCAGGACGCCCGGCAGCACCCCTCCGAGCAACAACCGCCCGATGGATGCCTCCGCTATGATGCCGTATATTACCAGAGGTATGCTGGGCGGTATGATCGGCCCGATCGTCGACGAAGCTGCCGTGATAGCGGCGGAGTAGCCCGGGTCGTATCCTGCTTCGCGCATGGCCTGCAGTTCAATGGGACCGAGGCCAGCCGCGTCCGCCACGGCGGCACCCGTCATTCCTGCGAATATCATGCTTGCGAGCACGTTGACCTGGGCGAGACCTGCCGTGAAGTGCCCGACTAGCGCGGAAGCAAACCTGAAAAGACGTCTGGTAATTCCACCGGTATTCATGAGGTTCCCTGCAAACATGAAGAGAGGAACCGCAAGCAACGGAAAGCTGTTGACCCCACCGAAGAACCTTTGGGCGAGAATAGCCGGATTTGCATTCACTCCAGACTCCATCAGGAACAACACCAGCGATGCCAGACCCAATGAGAAGCCTACGGGAACGCCAGTCAGAAAGAATAGGAACAACAAACCTGCGAACTTAGCTGCAAGCATCAGGAGCACGGAGCACGCCCCCCTTCGGAGGCGGATCGAAGCTTGCGGAAGAGCGCACCGATGCGGACCACCGCAGACACAGCCATAAGCGTAAAGCACACGGGCATGATGGCGAAGACCGCCGACATCTTGAGCCAGAGAAACGAAGTGGCGGTTTCAGTTCCGGCCATCCGCGTCATGAGCAGGCTTCCCCGCGCGAGGCTAGCTGCACAGACAAATACGCAGAGCTCCGCCCAGATTTGACTCCACTTCTCGGCGGTAGGCACGAGCCTTGCCACCAGGTTTGACGCCACGAGGTGAGTACCTTCCTTCGACGATACCGCAGCCCCCAGGAACATGACCCAGACCAGCAGATAACGCGCTAATTCTTCCGTCCACGGCGCGGGATACCGCAGCACAAACCTGAACACGACCTGCAGGAAGACGACGATGCAGAACGCGCAAAAACCTATCGTGCCCGCGCCTTCGATCAGGCGGAACAGTCGATCCCAAGCTCGCATCACCAGCTACCACCTCCATCATGCAGGGCCGCGGTAGCGCCAACCGGTGCTTGCGTCCATAGTCTCCTTGCGGCTGCGTCACTGCGCACCACGGCCCTCGCTGAGCGTGACCCTCGTCCTCACTCCCGTGGACAATCTACTGCTTGAGCACCTCGTCCCAGGTCGTAACGTTCCATTCGGTCCTGAAGAGCTCCTCTATCGCAGGCTTTGCTGCCTCTCGAAGGGCCTGTCTATCGGGCTCGATTCGAGTCATTCCGCCCTTCAGGAGATCGTTTATGAGCTTGGATTCGACCTGCAGGGCGTAGTTGTCCGTGTACTCTGCCGCCTCCCTGGCTGCTGCAAGGATTACCTCACGATCCTCCGCCGATAGACTCCTTATAAACGGTTCATTGGCAGTGATGAGCCCCACAGCCACCATGTGTCCCGACATCACCAGGTACTTCTGGACTTCGTTCAGCTTATAGGAAATGAGTTGGGACGCCGGGCCTTCCGACGCGTCAGCCACGCCCGTCTGAAGCGCGGTAAACAGCTCCGGAAGAGCCACTACGGTCGGGAGCGTCCCGAGCTGCTTCCATATCTTGACCCAAGAGGGATCCTCGGGTACCCTCATCTTGATGCCTCGAAGATCGGTCGGGGACTTGATCGGCTTGTTTGCAGTGATATGCCTTACACCACGATAATACGTGCCGAGGGGTACAATCATGTTCTGCTTAAAGAGCGCGGCCACCTGAGCCCCAAGCGGCCCTGCCCACACTCGTTTCCAATGGTCGTAGTCCTTGATGACGTAAGGCGCGTCAAAGAACCCGTATTTGGTCGCAAACATGTGGACAGGCATCATTCCACTCGTCACGAACTGCACCGAGCCCATCTTCAGCGCCTGGAGCGTCTCGCGCTCGCCGCCCATTGCCCCGCCTGAAAAGACCTGGCACTCGATGCGTCCGTTGCTCTTGGCGGCGACGAGCTCAGCAAACTTTTCGGCAGCGACACATGCCTCGTTTCCAGGAGGATAGGCTGTTGCAAGCTTGACGGTGAGCTTGCCCGATGCAGACATTGGCACCGTCGCCGTAACAAGGACCAACACTAAAATGCATGCTATCCTCGCCAGACACTCACGCATACTTCTCCAATCCTCCCTTCCAGGTGTTTACGCCCGTGGACGCCTACGACAACATCCCTTGTTGGACAACGTCCCTCGTCGTTTGCCTGACCATCGCCACTACCTCTTAGCAACCACCCCCTTCTCTCCTCTGACCCGTTCAGGATGGAACAAGGCTGCGTCACGTGCCGGCCCACAGCTGTCCGTGTGTCGGCTCACAGAAGAGCACGATTATACCCGGGCGGACAGCGGCGGGACACCAACGTCACCGGCCATTGCGTCAAGCTCCTGCACCAGTTCGCCGGAAAGCACAACCCCCTCTTTCAAACATCGCCGCTCGGAGGCCCACTCGGGTTCGCCGGGATAACAAACCGTCTCTCCTTGCCGGACCGCGGGACACGCCCGTATTTCATTAATGAAGGCCTTCATTCGCGCCTTGAATTCCTCAATGGACATTATGTCCGCGACGTTCACAGCA
>DUSO01000125.1 GCA_012842565.1 Bacillota bacterium | reverse complement strand
TAAGGTATGCCACCATCGCCTCTCGCTCTTCTCTATCACGAAGCTCTTCCTCGGGGTTGTAGCACACCACATACCGCTCATCCCCTTGGCATGTGAACCTCTTTTACCTGAAGGTTGCGATCCACAACATGATAACGGTCGGGCCGTGACAGGACCTCTCTCGTGGTAAGATGGCGCATCCGTATCCCCGCGATGTACCCGATACCAGCACTACGTAACGCAGCAAGGTTTGCTTCGCTCACCATCCCCCGGTCCACCACCACGACGTTCTCGCCGACTGGAACCCTCAAGCGAAGCTCATCCATGGCTTGCCTGAAGGCCCTGACATCACTCGTGTTACCGGGGAGGACCACGTGAAACAGGGGGTACCCCTCAGGCGTTACGAACAGCCCCAAGACCACCTGAGGACGGTCAGATCGCCTGTCTCGCGAGTACCCAAACCGAGCAGGGCCCGAAGGGCCGTCACCTTCGAAGTACACGCTCGTCGTGTCAAAGAGCACAAGCCGAAGGTCACTTACAAGGCGTGCGGTCACCCTCTCAGGAAGCCCAACCTGCACATCGTCGAGTACTCCATACACAAAGTCCAGGGTGCGATAGAGTTGGTGGAGTTCCAGTGCCTCAAGGTCCGGCGCATAAACCCTGTCGAGCCACCGGATGGTTGCCCGCTCAGAACAGGGGTCCACTACCCTGCTGAAGACAATGGCACGAACACCGGCCTCTACATCGAATCCAAGACGACGTCGGGCGGCAAGATCGCGGAACAGCTCGTCCAAGCCCAGGCGGGACCAGAGGTAAGAAAGCACGTAAACCGTCCCGTATTCCCTCGCCCGGAGAATCTCCATCTCCTCGGCTTTGACTACCTGTGCCTGGCCGTAAGGGGCTAGCGATGCTATGAGCCGGTCCACCTGCTGAGGGTCGAGGAGATCCTCCCGGCCAAGGTTGGCGACTACCCGATGCGTGGGCCGGCCGTCACGCCAGACGCTCTCCACGAGCTGGATATAGGTGTAGGTTTCGCCTCCAGACTTAGCTTTTGTCCTCTTGATGAACATCCTGCCACTATCATAGTGAACCACATGACAGTCATCAAGTTGATGCGCCCATTATATTTGCCACTAGGTTACCCCTACATACAAGCCCCTACGCTGGGCAAACGCCACCCAACATACGCAAAGTGTCGAAGTTGGGTCATAGTCAGATACTTCCAGGTATACCCAATCGTTCGGGTCATCTTCCAACGGGCCGATCGGCATAGAGTCATGACCCCGCAACTAGCCCGTCTGCGTCACCTGCCTATGAGGGGCGGGAGCAATTACTGGGATTTGAACATCTCTGATCAACCATGTTTGCTGGCCTCGGCTTCCTTCAGAGGTTATGAGGTCTGGCCGACGCCGACATTGTAAACTCATATAATATATCATGACGGCGCTACCGGGTTCATATCATGCGAGAGGTTATGACATGACGTCATCCGAAAGACCTCCTCGCCAGGCCCGATTCTAGTTCGTGTAAAATGTAGTGGGGCAGGAGACCGGGGTCTTGGGGTAGAAATATAGAGACCTCGAACTTCCCTGTTAAGAAGGCGAGGTCTCTATGCCAGCAAGTACCGGTAAAACAACCAGCCTTGAGGCAATTTTAAGTATATTGGATGGCGCCCACGATTTCAAGACCATTGAGCAGAAGTGCTTTGCCTTGGGGATGGCGCTTGCAGCCAAGATATTTGAGAATGTGCTTATGTGCCTTGATGAGGAGCTAGCCAGGACGAGCCCTCGTACGCTCAGGAACAAGGGAAGTAGTGAGCGGACG
>DUSO01000124.1 GCA_012842565.1 Bacillota bacterium | reverse complement strand
GTTCGATTCATGCCGAATTCATGTGCTTCTTCAAGTAAAGCCTCTTGCTCTAGCATCTCACGCTCCAGTAATGACTCATAATACAAGGCATGCAGCGCTGACTCTGCCATTTCTATCGCATCCAGTGAGGTAAACCTCAGGGTTGCCTTGCCTCCCTCATGAGTTAGTGTCAATGTTGCCCGCACATCCGCGGAACTTGACACGATAACATCTGACTCAACCTTTGTCCTCTCAGAGACCACTATGTCCTTCACTTCTCTCCTCCTCCCTAAAGTGTAAGCTCCTCTATCGCCCGTTTCAGGTTGTCATTGTCCACAAGCTGTTGCCTATGGGTGTATGCATCCATGAGACACCCCTTGCATAGCCGTGCTACAAGCCAGATCGCTCCCTTGGAGTATTCATAGATGCGACCTATGACATCATCGGGGAATAGAGGCCTGTCACAACCTGCCATCTTGAGTTCATGGACAATATATGGCTTGATCTCTGACTGCTCCATGCCGGTGAGGTGGTATTGCACCTCCACCCTCCGGAAGACTGCCTGCAGTGACCGAAGGCGAAGTGTTGCCCGCATCTGGGGCTCCCCCACCAAGATGATGCTGAATGGCGTAGACGAGTCTATCTCATAATTTGATAGATACCGGATCTCCTGGAGCATATCATGGGATAGCTCATGGGCTTCGTCTATGGCGATAATGAGATCTATCCCCTTTGCCACGAGGCTCTCGACCGTCTCCCGGAACTGCCTTTTCATCCTGACGAGACGGTGGTCAGGAATCACACCAAGCTCAGTGAGGATAAGGTCGTAGAAGGCATGCTCGGTAAGATTCCGGTCTGAGACATAGATAAACCGGTACCTCGTATCCGGCAGTGATGATACAAGAGCCCTCAATACCGTTGACTTGCCGCAGCCCACCTCCCCTGTCAGGACGGAGATAGCGCGCCTTTCGACAGAGTATTTCAACCGCGCCTTAGCTTCTTCGAACCCCTTGAAGGGGAAGATCTCGCTTACGGGGATGTCCCGTTCAAATGGATACCGGAGAAGATGGAAGTGCGTTAGATCCATTCCCTAATCACCCCTTGAGCATGTCCTTGTATGAGAGGCCCTCCCTAGGGGTAAGCGTAAGGGGATTGATATTGGTTGGCTTTGGGACTTCTTGGACCCCTTCTTTGGAGGGTGGTTTTTTGCCCACATGATGCCTTGGGGTATCAAACGGCTTTGCTTCCCCATAACCCTTGCCTTCAGAGAAGACCTGGATCTTTCTCATGTCGTAGGGGTCGAACCGGACTTCTATGGTCTTGCCAGAAAGCTCCGGCGATGTTTCGTAAGCCTGGCCTTGGAGCGAGAAAATCCCCGTCTTGTCTACCTTTCTCGTCTCCTCCACGAGGAACGCCTCGTATATCTCCGTGAGATCCACCTGTCGGATAGGGTGATTGTCCATATCGAACCTTACGGACGGGGCCTGCTTTGTGGCAGAATGGGGCTTATCGTTGTAGTGCATCTTGAGCCACGATGAAAAGAGATCATTTGCCTTGACTATGTCGATTGAAGACGTCCTGGATAGAAGCTCGAGCTCGGAGAGGAAACCTCTCTGGGCCGTTAGAAAGAACCTCTCCAATTTGCCGCGACCCTGGGGTCGGTACGGCCGCGAATGGCTAAGGTGAATCCCGAGCCTTGCACATATCTTTGAGAAGTGTGAGCTAGAGTAGATCGCTCCATTGTCCACGTAGACCTATTCAGGCAGGCCATGGGTTATGATGGCCTTCTTCAAGCTATCCTCCAGGGCCGGCATCCTCTCAGCCTTGTAGAGCTGGGCATGGACTATCTTACGAGAAAAATCATCCATCCAGGCAAAGAGGAATACCTTGTGTTTTTTATCGGGATTCTCTAGCTCCCCAAGATAGGTGAGGTGGCAGGTATCGCCGATCCAGCGTTCGTTGCGATGTATGGCCTGGTAACGACGGTAGGTATCCTTCAGGGCCATCCGCGGTTTTGTGAGCCCTGCCTTTCTGAAGTGGTCATACAGCGTGCTCCGCTTGAGATATCCGGGTTCCACCTGGCCCGAGACCTCCAGCATTCCTATGATTGCGGCAATGGAACGCTTGGGGTTTTCACGCCTCAGGGCGATCGCAAGGTCTATCAACTCTTCAGGAATCCTGCTGGAATTCTCCCTTGGCATGGGCATAAGCGCATCAAAGCCTCCTTCCCTATACATAGACAGATAACGCTGGATTGTCCTTTCCCCAACTCTTGTGCGGGTGCTGCCTGGAATCACATAATGCCGGGATGCCGCCTCTCGGATTAGTGCCGTAGTCTCCCCCGGAACAAGGTCTTGCCTCGACACTATCGGTGAGATGAGCCCGTAGCGAAATGATGCGATTTGCTGCCTGAGTTTATCGTCGTCCATCGGTTGTCCCCCTTTCTGAGCCTAATATATCGCCAGCCACATCCATAAACCATGACAGGGTTTGTTGTGGGGAGGGGAAATTAGGTCAGGATAGAGGAAAGTCATGGTAGACAACCTGTCTTAATCATGGGATTTACACCCACACCGGACAGGTTGACATCAAAATCCAGCCGTTTTCGCGACATTGCCGGAGGATGTGGCAGTTTAAGCACATGCCAACTTAACCGGCGCTCTTGGCATCGGATATGTTGGCATTAGAGGTAGAGGATGTTGAAGGCATTGATTCTCGGGAATATCCCCGGGGCGCCGCGGGTTACAGTAGCCCCACAGAGGATATCACCCAAGTCGAAAAGTAGGAGCATGTGACCCCTTGTTCCCTCCGCCTTCACCTTCGGCCAGGTCACTGTGACGGTAAGCCCTGCGACGAGCTTTGAGACGAGCGATACCGCTCTGTCGAGTAGGTGCCTTGCACGCGCCACCCACCGGGAGACAGTGCGGGCATCCACACCCGCATCTTCGGCAGCCCCTTCAATAGTGGCTCCCTCCAAGTGCGACCGTACGCAAGATTCCCGAACCTCCGTGAGGTGATGAAGATATGGCCCGAGGAAATCAGGTAAAACACCGCAGGTCCTCCCACACTTGGGACACCGCCACCTGTAGATTCGAATGCGCATACGTCCGTCACGCGTGCGAGGATGACGGTAGTAGTAATCCCATGGATCCATCACGATATTGCAATCAGGACACCACACCTCAATGTCCGGCCTGGTGTGTGAATAATCGGCAGTATAGCTATTGACTCCGGGAGCAAATGACATTACGATAGGCATGGAGGGAGGGTAACACCTCCTCTGCGGGGTGAGAAGGTCGTGTGGTGGACATAGTGGCCTT
>DUSO01000123.1 GCA_012842565.1 Bacillota bacterium | reverse complement strand
GTTCGATTCCCACATACTCCCGCCATTTGTTATTCTCGTATGCAATTGTTTTTGTATGCAATTGTATTATCTCCCCTGAGATCCGGCTGCTGGGGCTTCTGGCTGCCAGCACTGATATATCCCTTCTGCGCAGGTCTTTGATGGGATACCAGTGCCGGACGTCTATACCCCGCGGAAAGGAGGGGCGAGAGGCGATGACGAACAAGGAGCGGTTCAGGCTTACCCACATGTCGTCAAAGGCTGGTTGAGCAAGTAAGCTTGGTCCTGGTGACCTGGCACAAGTCTTGTGCCACATACGGAGTGATTCTACAGATAAAACCTTTGATCCTGACCCCAACCTGGTGGTGGGCTTTGAGACATCGGATGACGCCGGGGTTTATCGCCTGTCGGATGACCTGGCGCTTGTCCAGACGGTGGACTTTTTCACCCCCATCGTTGATGACCCGTACGCCTTCGGGCAAATCGCCGCCGCCAACGCGCTGAGCGACGTCTACGCCATGGGCGGGCGGCCTCTGACCGCCATGAACATCGCCTGTTTCCCATGTGCAGCCGGAATGGACGTCTTGGCTCGTATCCTCGAGGGCGGGAGAGACAAGCTGAGAGAAGCAGGGGTCGTATTGGTTGGCGGCCATACCGTTACCGATAATGAACCCAAATACGGGCTCTCGGTCACGGGGCTAATCGACCCCAGGAATGTCATAACCAATTCTGGCGCGAAACCTGGTGATCTCCTCATCCTGACGAAGCCCCTGGGTACCGGGATTCTAACCACGGCCTTCAAGTTCGACAAGGTGAGTGAGGGCGACCTGGCAGAGGCGGTGTCATTCATGCGGGCGCTGAATAAGGCCGCGTCTACTGCTATGGTGAAGGTCGGTGTTAATGCTTGCACCGACATAACGGGCTTTGGGCTCCTAGGCCATTCCTGCGAGGCTGCCCTTGCAAGTGGTGTTACATTCGTAATCCGGGCAGCAAGGGTGCCCGTGATGTCTCGCGTGGATGACCTGGCCAGCGAGGGGATATTACCCGGAGGGGCAAGACAAAACCAGGAGTATTTTGCTCGGTGGGTCCATTTCGATGATGATGTGCCACAATACAAGAGGGCTGTCCTGTTTGACCCCGAGACCTCCGGCGGTCTTTTGATCTCCGTGCCGGAGGGGACGGCTCAAAGGCTGATGGACGCCCTCGCGGAGCTGGGAGTTGAAAGGGCCTCCGTTATTGGCGAGGTCATCCCCGGCCGAAGGCACGGCCCCTCTGTCCGGGTGCTGGCATCGTAGGCCCTAATCGTAGGCTTTATAGAAGACCACGGCGACCGGGACCGCGGCGCGGTATTTCCCCGGCCTGCGGGCGGTGTCCCGGCGCCGTCCCGGCCCGGGACACAGATCCTGTAAACCAGGCTGGCGGCCTCTCTGGCTGTGAACCAAGCCGGCGTCTTCTCTGGCGGGGAAGGTGTAATGACAGGTGTACGACGACCGTAACACTGAGGACATCTCCTGCGATTGCGACTCCGGCCAGGACCTGGCCGGGAAAGCCGGGAAAGAGACCGCACCCGTGGCATTGCATCTCCTTTCCAGGGTGCCTTCCGTTAGTTCCGTCCTGGAGCACCCGGTGGTGAAGTCCTTGCTGGATGAGCGCGCACCTGCGATACAGGTGCCCGCACCTGGCCCTGAGGGCCAGGGCGCCGGGACGCGAAGGGCCATATCCCGACTCTATATCGCCGAGTGCGTCCGGGGGTTGATAGAAGACCTGAGGGAAAGGATAAAGGCCGGAAGGATATCCCCTCACACCTCAAGGGAGGAAATGTTCGAGGAGATACTCGAAGGGATTAGGAAGATCGCACAGTGGGGGCCGCGTCCCGGCCTCCGCCGGGTTATCAACGCTACTGGAATCGTGCTCCATACTAACCTTGGGAGAGCCCCTCTCCCTGGGCAGGCACTGGAAGCAGTAATGGATATCGCCCGAGGGTATTCCAACCTCGAATTCGACCTTGATTCAGGCGAGCGCGGGTCAAGGCAGGAGAGTGTAGCCCCCCTCATCTGCCAGGTGACCGGTGCCGAGTCTGCCCTGGTGGTCAACAACAATGCAGCTGCCGTATTCCTCTGCCTTAACACGCTGGCGTCCGGGAGAGAGGTATTAGTCTCCCGTGGAGAGCAAGTAGAGATCGGCGGGAGTTTCAGGATCCCGGACGTTATTGCCTCGAGCGGCGCCCGGATGGTTGAAGTCGGGACAACCAACAAGACACATCGCAGGGACTACGAAAACGCCATAACCGAAAGGACTGCCGTCATCCTCAAGATCCACACCAGCAACTTCAAGATCATTGGCTTCACCTCCGAGGTCCCGCTCGACCAGCTTGTTGCCCTGGGCAAGGCCAACGGGCTCATTGTGATGGAAGACCTGGGAAGCGGCAGCATCGTGGACCTCTCCTCCATCGGATTACCCAAAGAGCCGACGGTCGGGGAAAGCCTGAGGGCCGGGGCGGACCTGGTCACCTTCAGCGGAGACAAACTCCTGGGCGGGCCACAGGCCGGGATAATTGTGGGTAGAAAAGACCTGATCGCCCGGATTTCACGAAACCCTCTGGCGAGGGCGGTACGGGTCGACAAGATGACCCTGGCCGCGCTGGAGGCAATATTCAGGATATATCGGAGGCCTGAAATGGCTGTTGAGGAGATTCCCACGCTTCGCCTGCTCACAAGGAGCCTGGACGAATTGCAGAGAGATGCGGAGAGGCTCGCGGCACTCATTTCAAATGCCATTGGTGGCGGCTGGAGCGTCAGGGTAATAGATGATGTCTGTGAGGCCGGCGGGGGGTCATTGCCGGGTGCGTCGATTCCAAGCAAAGCTGTCGCCCTCTCGCCTCGAGAGCACCATATAAGCCCGTCCACGAATACATGCCCGTGCCCTGGCACGCACACCCACCCGGGTGGCCATAGCAGGGTCCCTCGCGTCATTACCGTGAGAGAACTCCAGGCTGAGCTGAGACAGGCCTTCCCCCCGATTGTGGCGCGAATCCACAAAGACGAGCTCCTCTTCAACGTGAGAACCTTATTGCCAGGTGATGCTGAGTCAATTGCAGCTGCCATATCAAGGATTGCAGGTGGTACGCCCGCATGAAACACGTTGTGATAGGCACGGCGGGGCATGTCGACCATGGGAAGACAAGCCTTATAAAGGCCCTCACCGGGATAGATACTGACCGCCTCAAAGAAGAAAAAGAAAGGGGAATGACCATTGACCTGGGCTTTGCCCCCCTGCATCTGCCAGGGCAAAAGGTCGTCTCCATCGTAGATGTCCCGGGACACGAGAGATTCACAAAAAACATGGTAGCCGGGGTTACCGGCATTGACATGTTTCTCCTGGTCATCGCCGCCGACGAAGGCGTGATGGACCAGACCAGGGAGCACGTCAATATCCTGTCTCTCCTCGATATCACAACCGGAGTGGTGGCTCTTACCAAGATCGACCTTGTGGACGAGGAATTCCTAGAGCTTGTGAACGACGAGGTAGGCCGCTACCTTCAAGAAACCCGCCTCGCGCATTCCAGGATTATCCCGGTGTCGTCCGTAACCGGCCGGGGGATACCGGACCTCGTCTCTGAAATCAACAGGCTCGTGGAGTCGATACCCAGCCGCAGCTCTTCAGACGTCTTCAGGCTTCCGGTAGACCGGGTGTTCACGATCTCCGGGTACGGGACAGTGATCACCGGGACGGTAATCGGAGGTGTCATCACCCAGGGCGAGGCCGTTGAGGTGCTTCCCTCACATAAGACCGCAAGGGTGCGCGGCATTCAAGTGCATGACAATAAGGTGGACCGGGCTATTGCAGGAGACCGGGCGGCCATAAATCTTGCGGGCATCGAAAAGGGCGAGATCCAACGAGGTGACGTGGTGGTGAGGCCGGGGACGCTCCGCGATTCAACGGTCATCGATGCGGCCGTGACTGCAATCGAAGGAGAAGGCGGGGTCTCACATGGTCAGAGGGTGCGTGTCCATGTTGGCTGCGCGGAGGTAATGGCGCGGGTGCGCATTCTGGGTAGGGACATGATCCCGGGCGGCGAGCGAGGGTACGTGCAGCTTCGGTTTGAAGGCCCCGCTGCAGTTGCCAGGGGCGACCGGTTTATCATCCGTTCATTTTCCCCCATGAGGACGATAGCGGGTGGCCGTATATTGATGCACGATGCCCCCGAAAGGCGCAGGTTTTCAACGGGAGATCTCGAGACGCTGGCTGTAGAAGATTCCGGCCCGCCAGAAGTACTGCTCGAATACCTCCTCAAGCGGGGTCCTCACCCGGGTGCACAATCCATTAAAGAGATCTCCATGAGGCTCCTGTGCTCCCCGGAGGACGTCCGGACGCTGGCCCTGGGACCGGCGCGCGACCGGGTGGCAGTCCTGGAAGGCACCCAGAAGCTTGTTGCCAGGGAGATACTAAGATACCTCCGCAGACAAATAGTCTCCGCGCTGGAGGATTTCCATGCAAAGTCCCCCCTCAGGCCCGGAATGCCCAAAGATGCGCTCCGAATGGCCGTGGCTCCAAGGTGGGAACAAGACGACTTCGACGAACTCATGGAGATACTCATTCAGGAGGGAACCCTGTCAAGACATGAAAACCTGGTAGACCTGGCCGGTATCGACAGGCACACAGCAATCCTCAAAAGGCCGGAAGTCTCGGGGCTGGAAGCTGCGTACAAGAGCCAGGGGCTTGCCCCGCAAAGACTCGAAAACACCCTGGCGGCCCTGGGCTTGGACTCCAAGACGGGGCAAGAAGCCCTTTCTTTCCTGCTGGAAATAGGCCACCTGGTGAGGATTGGCGAGGGCATAATACTTCATAAGGATGCCGTTGAGATGGCAAAATCCATTGTCAAGAGGAAGCTCGAGGAACAGGGCAGCATTGGGGTTGGCGAGATTAGGGACGCACTGGGCACAACCCGGAAGATAGCTGTGCCGCTTCTCGAGTACTTTGATCAAATAGGGCTCACCAGGCGGGCCGGAGACCTCCGGCAACCCGGCCCACATTTTCGTGCCGCCCATATGGACAGATACTGATGGGATACGTGCTATAGATTTAGTGCTTGACGAAATACGGACCTCATGGGATAATACCCCTGGGGGTAGCCGAATTCGATACACCCCGAACCAGCTTCCAAAGGAGGCGAGTAGCCATCTCGCGCATAGGAGGACGACGGGCGGGTGGCAGGATATGATAAATGTCACAGAAAAGGCAGTGGAAGCGCTCAAGAAGATGCTTGACCAGGACAAAGCCAAGGGCCAGGTGGTGCGGCTGTACCTGGCAGGCATTGGCTGAGGTGGTCCGCGATACGGACTGACTCTGGACGAGTCAGCGAAACCCGAAGATTCGGTTTATGAGGTCGATGGGGTTAAGTTCGTGATGGACCCGAGGGCGAGTCGTTACCTCGAGGGTGCTACCGTCGACTACCGCACCGGTTTCTTGGGCGGAGGGTTCTCCATAAGAGGGCCATGGGCTTCTTCCTGTTGACTTTAATCTTATTCCGTGTTACAATGACTTCGGCCATAAGGCCGAAGTCTTATCATAAATCTTCAGTATCCTTGGTTTGTGGCCCCGTCGTCTAGTGGCCTAGGACACCGCCCTCTCAAGGCGGTGACACGGATTCGAATTCCGTCGGGGCCACCATTTATGTACCGGACTATGCGCGGCGCGGACCATCTACTCGCGCGCCATCTTGTTCATGCTATGGTGGGCAAGTTCATGTCATGCCCAGCAGGAGGAGGTGCCTCGTGCGCGGGATGCATCGATTACGCCTAGCCGGTGTAATCACGGTGGTGGCCATTGCCATGGGCGCACTTGCCGCCGGGGCAATGGCCTGGGACGGGCATGACCTCATCACGTTTTACGCCCTCCGGGACGTTCCCGAGCTCGCGAAGTTCACGAGGATCACGCCGCGTTCCTACTCCTACGGCGACCTGGATCAAGACAAGTACAACCCCGGATTTGAGATCAAGTACATTGCAGGAGAGGGTGTCGGGCCGCTAAGCGCCCTCCAGATCCTGACCAGCTATGCGGCTGAGCCGGATTGGGGACTTGACCAGGACATCGAACTACACCCACTGCAATATCTCACCGGTGGCAGCCACGGCTGGAGACATCAACGCTACATTCTCCTAAACGGCCTGGTGACCCTGGGGGTTGCACCCCAACGGGTTGAGCACTTCTATACGCTGGCGGTGGAAGCATACAGGCGGGGTGATCTTTACTGGGCCTTTAGATTCCTTGCGCGGGCCCTCCATTACCTGCAGGACCTCGGACAGCCACTGCATGCACTGCCGATGCCGGAGAGGGATATTGTCACCAAGTACCGGTTCGATTTCGGACATGCCACCACAGCAGGCAACAACGTCCACCATAACACCGAGTCATTCATCGGCTACCACTTGCAGTCGGGAAGACCCAACCTGGTCGCGGCCATCAAAGGTAAAGATACGGAGGTCATTACCAGCGCCCGAAAGGCAGCAGTCGAGCTCAACCATTTTGCGAAGCGATATGCCGAGGAACAATACAGGCTCTCCGTGAATATATGGCCTGAGTTCGAAGAGAACCGCAAGGTGGAATTGTCTCGTGCTGATTTCATAGCCGCCGGCCCCAAGGAAAAGGTTGATAAGCTACTGGAGATCGCAGCACGAACCCTGGCGGCCACAGGTCGCTATTCACGCGGACTGGTACGGCAATTTCTACAGGATACCGGTCTACTCGGGGCTACCTGACCGCCCATATCCTTGCCCCGGCCGAACCGCCAACGCACCCCGGCCCTGGCCGCACAGGCGCCGGTGTGGATCCTGGCTACCCCCATCACCTGCTACCGACTGTCCTTCAAGCTACTTTCCTGTCGAAATTCTGTAAGACGTATTTGCGGAATTCCTGCCTATGCTCCTCATCTCGTTGACATTCATCGTAATATCTAACTATAATGATTAATAGATATGGGGAGGGACTTAAAAGCAGTGAAGGATATCCGAGTGGATTTGGCACGCGCTACAGGCGCGGCAGAGGTATTAAAGGCGCTTTCCCACCCTGTGAGACTGTGTATAGTCAAAGGGCTCATGGAAACAGGCAGGTGTAACGTCAGCGAAATGCAGCACTGCCTTAGAGCGCCGCAGTCTACTATATCCCAGCACCTGGCGAGATTGCGGGCTTCTCGCATTATCGAAGGAGAGAGGGATGGGGTAGAGGTCTACTATCGCGTTGTAAGCGAGGATGCCAAGCGGGTAGTGCGAGCGCTATTTGAAATGTGAGAGCCCGGACTGGTCTTGACACAAAGCCGCTCGTCAGCGGTGTGCGATCAAAGGCCCGTTGTCAAGACATGTGATCAAACGCTCGGGAAAGGAGATCGTTCTTCTATGGGCAAGAAGGTATTGATAGTAGGGGGAGTCGCGGGCGGTGCCAGCGCGGCGGCCCGGCTCCGGAGGCTCGATGAGGAAGCCGAGATAGTTGTATTCGAGAGAGGAGACTATATCTCATATGCCAACTGCGGTCTCCCTTATTATATTGGCGGGGTGATAAGGGAACGCAAGAAACTCCTGGTACAGACCCCCGAGACTATGAAGGCCCGCTTTAACATCGACATCAGGACACAAAACGAGGTCACCAAGATCGACAGGGCACATAAGCGCGTTCATGTAAAGGATCTTCGAACCGGAAAAGAGTATACCGAGACTTACGACAAGCTCATCCTGTCTCCTGGGGCAAGGCCGGTAAAGCCCGGGTTCCCGGGGATAGACCTGCCGTCCATATTCACGCTGCGTGATATCCCTGATACCGACCGTATTAAGGAATTCATAGAAGCAAGAAAACCGCACACAGCTGTGGTAGTGGGTGGGGGTTTCATAGGGCTGGAGATGGCCGAAAACCTCCATGAACGGGGGGTCAAAGTCTCAATTGTGGAAATGGCTCCACAGGTAATGGATGCCCTGGACCCGGAGATGGCATCCATCGTCCACAATCACCTCCGGGATAAGGGTATAAGGCTTTACCTGGGCGATGGAGTCAAGGGATTCTATAAGAGTGGAAATGAATCGGACACGGACGACGCGGACGCCGGCATCGTACACGGCACCATCGTTGAACTGTGCAGCGGCAGGCGCATTGAAACTGACCTGGTAATCCTGGCCATCGGAGTCAAACCTGACATCACCCTCGCCAAAGACGCAGGTCTCAAAATCGGCGACAGGGGAGGCATCGCGGTCAATGAGTACCTCGAGACCAGCGACCCCGATATCTACGCCGTGGGGGATGCCATCGAGGTAACCGACTTTACAACCGGCCGCACAATGCCGGTCCCCCTGGCAGGTCCCGCAAATAAACAGGCGCGAATCGCGGCCGACAACATCTGCGGCAAGAGGCGAAAGTACACGGGAACGCAGGGCACCGCCATCGTCAAGGTATTCGATCTCACCGTGGCCACCACCGGAAGCAACGAAAAGACTTTGAAGAAACTGGGGAGGCCGTGCACCGGGTCGATCATACACCCTCTGTCGCATGCAGGGTATTACCCCGGAAGCATACCGATGTCCGTCAAAATCGTCTTTTCCCCTGATGGACAGCTCCTCGGAGCCCAGGTGATCGGGCGCGAAGGTGTCGACAAAAGGATTGACGTACTTGCAACGGCTATCCGTTTTCACGGGACGGTATATGACCTGCAGGAACTCGAGCTGGCCTATGCACCGCCTTACTCCTCGGCCAAAGACCCTGTGAATATGGCAGGTTTTGTCGCAGGCAACATCCTTGACGGTGACGTGTCGATCATAAGCTACAATGAGCTCGGATCACTTGACCGGGACAACACCATCCTGCTGGATGTCCGCGAGCCTTTCGAATGCCAGCTGGGGATGATAGAAGGTGCGATCAACATACCCCTTGACCAGCTGCGCGGCAGGCTGCACGAGCTCCCTAGGGACAAGGATATTGTCGTCTACTGCCAGGTAGGCCTCAGGGCTTATCTTGCCTGCAGGATACTGATCCAGCACGGCTTCACTAGGGTGAAAAACCTAACCGGCGGCTGGCGCACCTACAGTGCAGTGATTCAGGATCTTAAGGCGCAGACGCAGGAGACTCCCGGGGGCGGCCCTTGCGGTGACCGCCAGGAAGGCGCAGGCAGGCAGGAGGGCAAAAGCAGGCAAGAAGGTCCTTCATGCGTTGCCCCTGATACCGGGAACTCCTTTGGAGCGCTGGGTTCCGGCCATTCCGGTGCCGCGAGCCCTGAGGTAGTAAAGCTCGATGCCTGCGGCCTGCAATGCCCGGGCCCGATCATGCAAACCTACAATGCCATGAAGGACCTCGCTGATGGGGATATCCTGGAGGTTCATGCAAGCGACCCGGGTTTCGTAAATGACATCGGAGCATGGTGCTCGCGAACCGGGAATACCCTCCTGGGGGTAGACCAGGGGCCGCGCGAGTTCGTGGCCAGGATACTTAAGGGGCGGGCCACACCCGGCGCAGGAGCTATGCCGGGACGGGAAACCGGAGCGGGGACAGAAGGCGCCCCGGCAGCGTCGGGAGACGCCGGCGACGCCGGGGGAGTGCATGAGAGGCAGGACAAGACCATTATTGTCTTCAGTGGAGACCTGGACAAGGCGATAGCATCGTTTGTGATCGCCAACGGTGCCGCGGCCATGGGGCGCAAGGTCACCATGTTCTTCACCTTCTGGGGCCTTAATATCTTGAGAAAGACAAGGCCGGTGCCCGTAGCCAAGGGCTTCATGGAGCGGATGTTCGGGGCCATGATGCCGCGCGGGAGCACGAGGCTGGGCCTGTCC
>DUSO01000122.1 GCA_012842565.1 Bacillota bacterium | reverse complement strand
GGTTCGTGTAAAATGTAGTGGGGCAGGAGACCGGGGTCTTGGGGTAGAAATATAGAGACCTCGAACTTCCCTGTTAAGAAGGCGAGGTCTCTATGCCAGCAAGTACCGGTACAACAACCAGCCTTGAGGCAATTTTAAGTATATTGGATGGCGCCCACGATTTCAAGACCATTGAGCAGAAGTGCTTTGCCTTGGGGATGGCGCTCGCAGCCAAGATATTTGAGAATGTGCTTATGTGCCTTGATGAGGAGCTAGCCAGGACGAGGCCTCGTACGCTCAGGAACAAGGGAAGTAGTGAGCGGACGATTCAGACAGTCTTTGGCGAAGTAACGATCAAGAGGCGTAGATATCGAGAAGAAATACGAGAAGATGGCAAGCTCAAGAAGGGCAGGTATAGATATCTACTGGATGAGACCTTGGGGCTTCCGCAGGAAGAGAGGATCTCGCCTGGTTTAACAGAGGCTTTAGTGGAAGGGGCGGTGGAGGAACCATTTCGCCAGGTGGTTGAGAGGCGGCAGGAGGCAGGGCTTCCTACACCGAGCCATACCACGGTGCACAATCTCACGAGAAAGCTTGGGGAGATGGTATCCCGCGAACAAGAGGAACAAAGGCGGGCTGTATTTGAATATGCACAGGAACTTCCCGGGGAGAAGAAGGAAGTGGCATGTTTATTTCTTGAGGCTGATGGCACGATGGTACACCTCCAGAGGGAGGAGCAAAAGCTCAGTGAGGTTAAGATTGGGATTTCCTATGAGGGCTGGGAGAGGCGTAGTCCTGGGAGCAAGGAATACACACTTGTGAACCCCATGGTAAACTGCGGGGTGTTCTCTGATTCCGATGCATTTTGGGAGACGACGGCAGCGAGATTATCCAGAAGGTATGATCTCGATCACAGCACATATATGGTGTTAAGCAGCGATGGTGCTGGATGGATAGATGGTGCCAGGGACTATTTCGACGGAATACAGAAGCAGCTTGACAGGTTCCACCTTTATCGGAGTATAAGATCGGCGTTTGGACCAGAAGAGTCATCTAGGCTGATAGGTCTTCTTGGCCGAGGAGATGTACGGGCTTTCATGGACACTATGGAAGCGTCAATTGGTGATGGGAAGACCCGCGAGGAGCGGGTGAAGAGAAGGGCTGTTTTCAACTTTTGTAAGGGGCACGAAGGGGAGCTTGTCGATTACCGACTGAGGGAAGAGCAGCCACCGCCGGGCATTGTACTTCGAGGCATGGGAGCGATCGAGCCCTATGTGGACAAGGTGATTGCAAACCGTATGAAGAAACGCGGGATGAGGTGGACGCTTGCGGGGGCGGATGCAATGGCGAGGCTAAGGGCGCTGGATGCCAACGGAGAACTCCATGCGTATGCGTCGAGAAGGATCACCTGGCAAGTCAGAACAGATGCCAAGGTAGTAGCTCGGGTTAAAGAGAGGGTATTGGAAGACCCTGGAGGATGGCTACGTAAGGCTGTCCCGGCATTATATGGGCCGCATAGAAATAGGCCATGGGTGAGGGCGATTCGGGAGCTTTTGAGTGGGAAGGAGGCTATGGTCTGACATAAAGAGCAGCGGGGGCTACTTCGTTTCGAGGAACCAATCTGGTGATAGCTATGGCATGGCTAAGACCGTAGCGCCGGGGCCGCAGGCGAGCTACCTACCTTGTAGAGCTACCTTGTAGAGCTCGCCTGGTCTAGGCTTCCCGCGAGAGGCTCAGCGAATCCGCATCCTTCGTGTCGTGTGACCGGGCCCCCGATAAGAAAGCAAACCTCAAATCAAGGGGAAGACTGCCCCACTGTTCTTGACACGTACGGCGATGGCGGTGCCGGTTGACAGGTTGACTTGGTGCCGACCAAGTGATATATTGTTGCCAGAATCCCAAGGATTTTACTCGGGATTGTAAGGAGGATATGACGGATGCGAAGGGTATACCTGGATCATGCTGCGACTACACCTGTCAGGCCGGAAGTCCTGGACGCAATGGTGCCCTTCTTTACTGAGAAGTTTGGAAACGCTTCCAGCATACACTCCTTCGGGAGGGAGGCCAGGACGGCGGTGGACGAATCCCGCGATGTCGTGGCCCGAGCCCTCGGTGCCGATCCTGCAGAGATCATATTTACCTCCGGCGGCACCGAGTCAGACAACACGGCAATCAAAGGAGTAGCCCTGGCCAACAGGAAAAAGGGCAATCATATAATCACCTCGGCCGTAGAGCATCATGCCGTTATGGATAGCTGCAAGAGTCTGGAGCAGCTTGGCTTTGAAATCACGTTCGTTCCTGTGGACGGCACCGGCATGGTCTCACCGGATGACGTGAGGAGCGCCATGCGGCCCGATACCATACTCATATCCATAATGCACGCCAATAACGAGGTCGGGACCATCCAGCCAATCGAGGAAATCGCAAAGGTGGCGAGGGAGGCCGGGGTTTATTTCCACACTGATGCAGTTCAGAGTGTCGGCAACCTCCCGGTCAACGTAGAGCAACTCGGGGTCGACCTCCTGTCCCTTTCCGGGCACAAATTGTATGGCCCCAAGGGCATAGGGATGCTATATGTTCGTAAGGGGGTCAAGATTTCTCCCTATATGCATGGGGGAGGGCAAGAGCGGGGCCGGAGGGCCGGCACGGAAAATGTCGCAGGGATTGTCGGCCTGGCCAAGGCTATTGAGCTTGCGGTCGAGGAGCAAGGGGAATATGCCCGGCGCCTGGCGCGGCTCAGAGATATGCTCATCCGCGGCGTAATGGATAGAATTCCGGACGTGGTGCTCACGGGCCATCCGGAAAGGCGTCTTCCCGGCAACGCCAGTTTCTGTTTCAAGTTCGTCGAGGGCGAATCTATACTGCTCAACCTGGACCTCCAGGGCATAGCAGGGTCCTCCGGCTCGGCGTGTACCTCGGGCTCTCTCGAGCCGTCCCATGTGCTCCTGGCCATGGGGCTGCCGCACGAGGTGGCACACGGGTCCTTGCGTCTCACCCTCGGGAGGGACAATACCGAAGAAGACGTCCAGTATGTCCTGGATACTCTGCCGGGGATTATCGAGAGGCTGAGAGCGATGTCGCCCTTCGGGCGGTAAACTCGGCCGGTAGATGGAGGAGGAACCATGTATTCTCAGAAGGTCATGGACCATTTTACAAATCCTAGAAATGTGGGTGACATCCCGGACGCCGACGGGGTGGGGACCGTCGGCAACCCGATATGCGGGGATGTAATGAAGCTCGCCATAAAGGTCAGGGGCGGCAGGATAGTCGATGCGAAGTTCAAGACCTTCGGTTGCGGCGCCGCCATAGCCACGAGCAGCATGGTCACGGAGATGGTCAAGGGCAAAACCATCGAGGAGGCGCTCAAGATATCAAATAAGGCGGTTGCCGAGGCCCTTGACGGGCTGCCTGCAAACAAGCTTCACTGCTCCAATCTGGCTGCCGACGCCCTGCACAAGGCGATCGAAGACTATAGGCAAAGGAAGCAGGCTGAGAGCGCCTGAGGGGAAGGGCCTGAAGGGTTGAACGCTGCTCGACCGGAAAGAAAGAGGGTAGTGGTCGCCATGAGCGGGGGGGTGGACAGCTCCCTTGCAGCGGCGCTGCTCGTCAAGCAGGGATATGAAGTGATAGGGGTGACCATGCAAATATGGCCGGCAGGTGAGACATCTACGGAGGCCGGCGAAGGCTGTTGTTCCCTCGGGGCGGTAGAGGATGCCAGGCGGGTGGCGTCTCACCTGGGCATACCGTTCTATGTCCTCAACTTTCGCGAAGAGTTCGAGCGAGATGTCATCGAGTATTTCATCTGCGAATACGGCCGAGGGCGCACTCCAAACCCGTGCATACGCTGCAACAACAGGATCAAGTTCGGCCTCTTCCTCTCCCGCGCACGCGAGCTGGGCGCTCACTATATTGCAACAGGGCATTACGCCCGCATCAGGTATGATTGGGTGAGAGAGAGATATATCTTAAGAAAGGCCAGAGATGAGCGCAAGGACCAGACCTACGTCCTCTATGGTCTGACCCAGGAGCAGCTCGCCGCTACCCTGATGCCGCTTGGAGATTTCACAAAAGAGACCACTCGCAGGCTCGCCCGGGAGTTCGGCCTTAAGAGGGTGGCGGGCAAGCCGGAGAGTCAGGAAATCTGCTTTATCCCGGACAATGATTACCGGGAGTTCCTGCGCCGTCGTTCCCCGGATGCCGCAAGGCCGGGCCCGATTGTCGACCGGGACGGGCGGGTCCTGGGCACGCACCGGGGGATCGGCTTTTATACCATAGGACAGCGCAAGGGTTTGGGAATAGCGGCAGGAGAGCCCCTCTACGTGATCGACATCGACCCGGAACGCAATGCGGTGGTGGTCGGCAGGAAACCTGAGGCCCTCTCCCAGGGGCTTATTGCTGAAGACGTGAACTGGGTAGCGGTGGACGGCCTGTCGCGGCCCGCTAGGGCGCAGGTCAAGATTCGCCATCAGGCCCGGGCCGTCCCGGCCACACTCCATCCGGCAGAAGTCGCCGGTACGGCACAGGGCCTGCAGGACCGCGGGCCGGGACGCCCCGGTGTGCTCGCACCGGCCGTACGGGTGATCTTCGACGAGCCCCAGCATGCGGTAACGCCGGGACAATCGGCCGTCTTCTATGACGGCGACATAGTGCTGGGCGGCGGGATCATCCGACAAAATATCGATACTTTTCGGCATCTATCGGCAGGAATTTCATGATCCAGGACGAAACTAACCTTTCGTACCTGTAAACTAACCCCTCTTCCCAGGTTTGCCGGAGGCGGTAACGTATGAGGCTCATGTCGATAGATGCAGTCATGCCAGGAATGGTGCTTTCCCGGCCCGTATATGGGATAGACGGCCGGAGGTGGCTCGCGCAGGGCGTCGAGCTGACTCAGCATTATATAGATAGGCTCAGGGAACTCGGCATCCTCATGGTCTATGTATGGGATGAGGCTACGTCGGGCGTTGAGGTTCGGGACGTCGTGAGCGATGAGACCCGGTCCAGGGCTATGGCAATTGTCTGCAAGATGCTGGCGGAGGCTTCCCGGGGGACGATACATGCCAGGAGGATGGCTCTCTATTCCGAGGCCAGCGATGCGGTCGGGGCGATTATCGACGAGCTCCGTTCCAAGATGAGGACCGTCGTCTCCATAATGAACCTCAAGTCCTTCGACGGCTATACCTATGAACATTCCGTGAACTGCTGCATCCTGGGGATTATGACCGGTATGGGGCTCAAGTATAACGACATCAAGCTCAGGAATCTAGGGATCGGGCTTCTCATGCACGATATCGGTAAGATGATGGTGCCGAGAGATATACTCAATAAGGCGGGAAGCCTGGATCCATGGGAGTTTCGCAGGGTTCAGATGCACCCGGAAGCAGGCTTTAAGCTGCTTTCAGAAGACGACGAGATATCCGCCACCTCGCGGGTGATATGCCTGCAGCACCACGAGAGATGTGACGGCTCCGGGTACCCTCGGGGGCTTACCATTGATTCGATCCAGGAGTTTGCGCGTATCGGGGCGGTAGTGGATGTCTATGATGCCCTCACGTCCGACAGGATATACCGTCCTGCCTACATGCCCTCCCAGGCCGCTGAAATCCTGCGCAGGGGTGCCGGCCGGGAGTTCGACCCCGAGATCGTCGAGGAGTTTCTGTCACACATTGCCCCTTACCCTATCGGCGCAACGGTCAGACTCTCCACGGGCCAGTCAGCGGTAGTAGTCGACATAAACACCGATGATATAGCAAGGCCTGTGGTGCGCATCCTGGGGCAGGACGAAGAAGCCCGGGCGGCGAACGCGGGTGAGGAAATCGACCTCTCCAAGCACCGGGAGATCAACATAGCGTTTTGCCTAAGGCCGTGACAGCCCCAGGATGACTCGCAGGAGGCCGCCCCTGCCCGGCCGGCGTCCCGTCACGCAATCGCGAGGGCCTTGTGCCTGTTCCTGGCCAGGGCATACAGGGCCATATACTCGACGGCTGACTTATTCCATGAGAAGTCTGACTCCATGGCGGAGTTTACCAGTTTTTCCCAACGCGTCCTGTCTCTGTAGATGGCAAGGGCGCGCTTTATGGCGTCGACCAGGGCCTGAGCCGTATATTCCCTGAAGCTGAACCCGTTGCCGATACCCCTCTCCGGCTCGTAGTCGTGTATCGTATCTTTTAGCCCGCCTGTCTCCCTCACAATGGGGATGGTCCCGTACCGCAGGCTTATCAGCTGGCCGAGGCCACATGGTTCAAAGAGTGACGGCATGAGAAACATGTCGCTCCCGGCATAAATCCTCTGAGCGAGCACTGCGTTGAACCCTATAATCGTGGCGACCTTTTCCGGGAAGCGCTCCGCAGCTGACCGGACCATCTCCTCGTATTTTTCTTCGCCTTTCCCCAGGATAACGAGCTGGAGATTGAGGGAGACTATCTGATCCAGGGCCTCGTCGATAAGGTCAAACCCCTTTTGTGGCACGAGGCGCGACACGATGCCAATGACCGGGACATCTGCAGTGGGCAGGCCCACCTCCTTTTGGAGCTCATACTTATTCTGCCTCTTCCCGGCAAGGTCCCCGGTCCCGTAATTCTTGTATATCCGGGGGTCTGTCTCAGGGTTGAACTCGTGGTAGTTTATCCCATTGACTATTCCAAAGACATCCGCCGATCTCTTGCGGAGCAACCCGTCCATTCCATGCCCCATCTCCGGCGTCTGCATCTCCTTAGCATAGGTCTTGCTTACGGTAGTGATGATGTCGGAATAGAGAATACCTGCCTTCATAAAGCTCATGTTGCCGTAAAACTCGAGGAGCTCGGGGATGAAGAATTCGTCCCCGAGGCCGAGGAGCCTGAGGCATTCCTTCGGGAAGTTGCCCTGGTACTGGAGATTATGAATCGTAAAGACCGTTGCAATACCCCGGTAGAAGGGATCGTCCCCGTACTGCTCCTTGAGTAACAGCGCGGCAGGGCCCGTCTGCCAGTCGTTCAGGTGGAGGATGTCGGGCGCGAAGTCAATGGCCTTCAGGGTCTCGAGGATAGCTCTCGAGAAAAACGCGAACCTCTCACTTTCATCAAAGTAACCATAGAGGTGATCTCTGTCAAAATATTGGTAGTTGTCTATGAAGTAGACGGGCACGAGCTTTTCTGCATCATCCAGCTTCGCCCTGATGAATGACTGTCTTACTATGGCGGTAGCCTTCCTCCACCCCACCCAGACCGGGAAGTCTGTTACTGTGGAGAGGCCGGTTATCCCCCGGTAGCGCGGGAGGATGACACGTACGTCATTCCCGAGCATTGCGAGCGCTTTCGGAAGGGAACCCGTAACGTCGGCAAGCCCGCCTGTCTTAGCAAAGGGCGCCACCTCAGGTGAGGCTATGACTACCTTGAATGTGTCGTCGAATTCGGGTTTTCGATATGTTTCCAAGGCTAAACCCTCCTCGTTCCTAATGGGTCAATCGCATTCATTTCAATTCCCTGGCCGCGAGCTCCGGCGCCGTAGGGTTTATGTAAAACCCGGTCCCGAGTTCAAAGCCGGCGATTATGGTCAACCTCGGGAGTATCTCCACATGCCAGTGGTAGTATTCCTCGTGGCCCACTTCCCACGGTGCCGTATTGAGAACCAGGTTGTAGGGGAGATAATCGAAGGCGTCATCAAGTTTCTTCATCACCGACCTGAACACCCTTGCCAGGTCGCTCTGGGCCTCCCGATTGTCTTCAAGGCTTTCAAAGTCATGGCTGTGGTGGAGCGGCAGTAGCAAGAGCTCATACGGGAATCTGGAGGCAAATGGGGCCAGCACGATGAAGTACGGGGACTCAAAAACCACCCTCTCGCGCGCTTCTTGCTCTATCTTGATCACCGAGCAATAGACGCAACTACCGTTTTCCCGGTGAAAATCCCTGGCGACCGAGAGCTTCTCCGCCACCGCAACCGGGACATTGGGTGTCACCAGGATCTGGCCGTGAGCATGTTCTAAGGACGCGCCGGCTACACGCCCCGCGTTCTTGAAAAACTGGAAGTACTTGAACCTGGCATCTTTTCGCAATTCCTTCATCCTGAGGAGCACGGCCTTTAAGATGGCCTCCATCTGCTCCTGGCTATGGTCACCCCATCCCGCTTCATGGTCCGGGGACTCGATCACTACCTCATGCGCCCCTATTCCGGGCATATGCTTTAGTATGTCACCGGTTGTAAGGGGTTCGTCCCCAGAGTCCGGCCTTAAGGCCGGGAACTTGTTTGGCACGACTCTGACGGACCAGCCCGGGGTGTCGGCACCGCCGCCATTCCTTCCAAGGGCCAGAACTTCAGGAGGAGTCATGGCTTCGTTGCCGGGGCAGAAGGGGCATTGCCCAGGCCTCGGATCTCGAGCCTCATGCGCCACCTTAAAGTCGCTTGGGCGCTTCCCGCGCTCGCTCGCTATTATGGTCCATGTCTTGGATAGTGGATCAGCCCTCAATTCACTCATTTCTTTCACCATTCACCTTGCCCGATACCTCCGCTAATTAAGGTCATGCATAATGGGGGATTTTATTCGCATGGCAGCCTTTACGGACAGGAAAGATGAAACAGCCCACACCTTGGGGCATGGGCTGTGAAGCAGGGCTTTAGCTATAGGGACTATCCACATTCTAGAATATCAGGAAGAGGAAGAGGAAGAACACTATGACCGCAATCAAGATAATCCACCACCAAAACAGAATCCCCTTTGGCTCCAACAACAACTCACCTCCTCAGGCGCCGTAGCCGGATCTATTCCTCCTGCTTTGCTGGAGGTGTCTTCGTCTCGAGCGGGACAAGGAAGAAAAAGACGAAGAAAATCAGCAGTATCACCACTATTACCCAGAAGAAGTCAGGACCCTGCGGCTTCATAAGGTGTCCCCCTTTCTACGGCTGTCGCATCCTGCGACCCTTAAAGGGCTCTGAGCGGTCGCCGGCCTCGCTATAACATACTATGGGCCACACGGTGGAAATGTTACTCGCCGCGCCCGGTTATGAATAACCAGGAACGCCAGAAGCGCCGCAGGAATATACTCTTAATGTATGTGAGAGGAGGCAGCGCAAATGGGTCAGGACTTCGGCAAATTCATAAGTGAGTTTCAGCACATGCAAGGCCGGGCGGGGGAGATACAGGCGGGCTTGAAGAGTAAGACGGTAGAAGGTTATGCCGGGGGAGGCCTTGTCAAGGCCGTCGCCAACGGGTTTGGAGAAATTACCAGCATAGAGTTTGATGATAAGCTCATAAGCCGGGAAAACCTGCCAATGTTGCGGACCCTCATCGTAGGCGCCGTAAATGACGCCATTGCCAGGTCGCGGAATATCGCAGTCTCTGAGGTATTGAATGCCCTGGGAGGGCCCATGAAACAGGAATCGTGACGGGATGAGGGGGAGACAAAAAGTGGCGGGCGAAGACAAGAGCCTTTATGGCCTCCTGGATGAGCTCATCCTGAACCAGGGGAAGGAACCCCTGAATGGTGGTGAGCTCCTGGCCGTGCTGAGCCTCCTGAATCTCTTGGGGATACTGGATTTTATGCGTCTTCAGGTCTCCACGGGGGCGATGTCTACGGTGGCCGTAACTCCAGGGGCAGCCGGCAGTGCGATGGATGCAAAGACCAATACGACAGGGCCCGGGCAGGGCCCGACTCCCGATATATTCTCGGTGATTGCCAATGTGGCAAATCAGATGGGGCTCGGCAACAAGGTAAACCCCGCCATGGTCCAGGCGATAGCAAACCTTATGGCTAGCCAGATGGGCAGTGCCGGAAGCAGGAAGTCTGAGAGACCGGCAACTCCGGAGAAGCCTGCCCTATTGACGAAGCCTGCTGCCGAGGCGGAGCAGCCCAAGGGCGAACAGAAGCAAGATGCCGGGCAGGGTTCAAAGCCGGACACTGCCGAGGAAGGCAACCTCGACTGGCGGAGACAATGGAAGAAGGCGTAGGCCAAGGGCATGAAAAGGGGGGAAGCCGATGCCACGAGTGATAACCAATGATGAGCTCACACTCATAGCCGCTTTAAGGCCGTTTGTGGGGCCCAAGGCCCAGCAGTTGATCGATACCTTTCTTGATATAGCCAACAGGCAAATCGAAGCGACCGGCCAGAGGGAGCTGAGTACCGCAGACATGCTTCAAGAGGTAACGGGCCTCATGAAGCAGCAACTGGAAAGCTTCGCAACTCTGGCCGTCATCTCCGGCGTGCTGATGTTTCCCGAATTGATTCCGGCCGCGCCACCGGCTCAGCAAGACGCCAGGAAGACACCGGAAATCATGCCTGAACCGCCGGAGATCGACATGCCCGCGGACCTGGATCAGGGCTCGACCAGCATGGGAGAGCTACAGTGATGTGATGACTACGGTGGCAGAACCCGTTGAGCGCCGGTCAGCATTGCCGGCGCTCAAGTGTTGTCGAACCCGAGACCTCGCTTGGGAATTCTAAACGGCAATCCCGTTTTGGAACTCTGGACAGCCCTCTTTACCTTGCCTGCCTTCAAGCACTTGGCACACACATGGATATGTCTCGTCGTGCCGTCAACAACGGCCTTTACCCTACGGATGTTGGGATTCCAGGTCCGCTTGGTCTTGATGTTGGAATGACTTACCTTGTTACCGACCCGTGGATGCTTACCGCAAATCTCGCATATATAACCCATGAATGGACCTCCTCGGGGACGCCTGTAACCTTTGCCGCCCGCAACCATCCGGTTTCGTGGCATACTCGCCAGGCGCACGGTGATATTGTATCATAGGGATAGACGTAGTGCAATCCCGGCCACGAGAGGGCAATGAAAGGGCCGCGAGAGGCGTTGTCGGTCGCGAGAGGAAAAGCCCGGGTGGCGGCGAATACTTATCTCCTGCACGGGGCGCGGAGGGATGATGTTGTGGGAAAAGAAATGAGCACCGAATTGGGGCAGATAAACATCTCGGACGAGGTGATAGCTGCCATAGCGGGGATGGCGGCCACCGAGTGCTATGGTCTTGTGGGCATGGCTTCGAGGACCATTCAGGACGGCATTGCAGAGCTCCTCGGGAGAGAAAGCCTCGCTCGCGGCGTTGAGGTGAAGCTCGAGGGGGATGAGATCGTAATTAGCCTCTACGTGATCGTAGAGTATGGCGTCAAGATCCCGGAGGTAGCCCATAATGCAATGGGCAAGGTGCGTTACGTCGTAGAGAGCATGACCGGTCTTAAGGTGGCTCGAGTCGACGTGATCGTTCAGGGAGTGAGGGTGGGTTCAGTTGGACGACAGAAGGATTAGAACAGCCGGCGAGGTGGCCAAGCGATTGAAGAGGATGTATCTCACCGGTGCCGACCTTGCCAGGGCCATTGTCTCGGGCACCAATTGGTTGGGAGAGAATACGAGCGTAGTCGATGAGCTTAATGTCTTTCCCGTGCCGGACGGGGATACGGGCACCAACTTGCACCTCACACTCATGGCCGCGGTGCGGGAGATCGAGGGCGTCGATGGGGGAGGCGCGCCAAGGGTCGGGGCAGTGGCAAGTGCGGCTGCGGCAGGGTCCCTCATGGGAGCCCGGGGGAACTCGGGGGTGATCTTTTCCCAACTGCTGCGCGGGTTTGCCGCCGCGATAGAGGGCCGGGACGTGATATCGGCCCAGGACCTGGGGCGTGCATTGAATGAGGCCTCCCGGGTCGCATATAAGGCGGTCATGAAGCCCGTCGAGGGCACCATGCTGACGGTGGCAAGGGAGGCAGCCAGGGGTGCGGCGGCCTATCTTCGATCATCCGCGTCACCTGACGTATGTGAGGTGATGGAAGCGGCTTTACAGGCGGCTCGAGATGCCTTGGACAAAACCCCCGAGATGCTGCCGATATTGAAAGAGGCGGGAGTCGTCGACGCCGGCGGCAAGGGGATTGTGCTCTTCTTAGAAGGGGCCATATCCGGGATGGAGGGGAGGTACCGGCCCGCCCCGGCGCTTAAGGGTCGGGTTTTGACAGTAGCCCCGGCTGCGCCCCGGGAGGCCACGGTCAGGGCCCATCCGGAGACCCTTACTTATAAATACTGCACGGAGTTTCTCCTCAAAGGCCGCGCCCTACCCCTCGATGCAATGCGGCAGGACCTCGCGGCATACGGTGACTGCCTCTTGGTAGTCGGAACCCCTGATGTCGCCAAAGTGCATATCCATACCAACGATCCCGGCATCGTGCTGCAGTATTCGACGCGGCTGGGCGACTTGAGCGAGATACAGATAAACAACATGGTGCTCCAGAGCAAGGGGGAGTCTGTTGCCAATAGCGAGACTGCCGGGTCGGTAACGAAGAAGGAATTTGCCATAGTGGCCGTGGCTTTTGGAGAAGGTCTCAGAGAGATATTGAAGAGCCTTGGTGCTGATGAGGTGGTCGAAGGCGGGCAGACGATGAACCCCAGCATAGAGGACCTTGTCAAGGCCGCAGAGCGTGCGCCCAGCGACAATGTGATTATTCTCCCGAACAATTCAAACGTGGTTCTTACAGCCGAACAGGCGAAGGGGTTATCCAGCAAGAGAATCGCTGTCGTCCCCTCCAGGACGATCCCGCAGGGGGTCGCCGCCCTGCTTGCAGTGAGGCCTGAGGGGGGATTCGATAAGATCGTCCAGGAGATGTCGGATGCGAGCTCTCAGGTCAGGACCGGGGAGGTCACTTTCGCAGTCAGGAATTCGACAGTCAATGGCTTTTCCATCAGCGAAGATGACATCCTCGGGCTTGCTGACGGAGAACTCAAGGTTGTCGGAAAGTCACGCGAAAAAGTCGCGATCGACCTTGTGCGGGAGATAGCAGATCCGGCGACGGAGCTCATCACCATCTATTATGGAGAAAGCGTTACCCAGGAGGAGGCCGGCCGGCTTGCCGAACGTATCCAGGAGGACTGGCCCAACTGTGAAGTCGAACTCCAGTACGGCGGCCAACCACTTTACTATTACATCATCTCAGCAGAATAGACTCGACGACCCCGTGGCGTATGTAAGGGGCGTGGGGCAAGCCCGCGCCGAGAAATTATCCTGCCTCGGGATAAGGACCGTCTCCGACCTCCTGTGGTACCTCCCCCGCCGTTACCAGGACTTTACGTCCACGAAGCCAATTGCCGACACAGTGCCCGGCGAACCTGTGACGATCATGGGCGAGGTCATCTCGGTAGAAGACAAGCCCACGTCGAGGGATCCACGCCTCTGGCTCAGTATAGCCAGGATAAGGGATGATTCCGGCATAGCAGAGGCGGTATGGTTTACCAGGACCAAGAGCCCGAAGCTGCGCCCCAGGTTTTCTCCTGCTCCCCCGAGGGGAGCCCTTGTCTATTTGAGCGGCGTGGCAGAGCGAGCCTATGGGAAAGTGAGCTTTGCAAACCCCGAATGGGAAGATGCGACCCGGGGCGTGGAGGGTGAGCCCCTCAATACGGCGCGCGTAGTCCCGGTCTATGGGCTTACCGAGGGCCTTGGACAGAAGGCCGTGCGCAGGATCGTATCAAACGCCCTGTCCGGGTATGGCGACGAAATCCGGGAAGTGCTGCCCTTCGAGGTGTTGGGCCGGTATGGACTGCCGGAGCGCAGGTGGGCGTTTCTCAATGTCCATTTCCCGTCCGATATGGCTTCGGCCTCCCTTGCCAGGAGGAGGCTCACCTTTGAGGAGCTATTCCTCCTCAGGCTGGCCCTTAAATGGAGAAAGTCCCAGTATAAGGCCTCGGGCACCGGCTTGAAGCATGGCCCGGATGGCCAGCTGGTAGCCGCCTTTATGAAGAACTTGCCATTTGCCCTAACCCGAGCCCAGGAAAAAGTGATACGTGAAATCGCAGGCGACATGGAGGGGCCGACCCCGATGGCGCGGCTCGTCCAGGGTGACGTGGGTTCCGGCAAGACGGTCGTAGCCGCCTATGCGCTTGTCAAGACCGTGGAAAACGGGTACCAGGGTGCGATGATGGCCCCGACGGAGATCCTGGCAGAGCAGCACCTCCTTTCCCTCAAAAAGCTGCTCGGGCCTCTCGGCATTTCTGTTTACCTGATCTCGGGCAGCCAGTCCCAGAAGGAACGCCAGGAGGCGCTTACGGCGGCAAGGTCGGGGGCCGCGCAGGTTGTGGTCGGCACACATGCCCTGATCCAGGGAGACGTGGAGTTTTCGCAGTTGGGGCTCGCCATCACCGATGAACAACATCGTTTCGGGGTAACCCAGAGGGCCATTCTCGCAGCCAAGGGCGGCCGCCCCCATGTGCTTGTGATGTCAGCCACCCCGATTCCCAGGACCCTTGCCATGGCCATATACGGCGACCTGGACGTCTCTGTGATAGACGAGCTCCCCCCCGGCAGGATCCCGGTGGAGACCCACTGGGTTATGCCTTCCCAGAGGCCCAGGGTCTACCAATTCGTAAGAGAACAGGTGTCCCGTGGACGCCAGGCTTATATCGTTTGCCCGCTGGTGGAGGAGTCAGAAGCCCTTTCAGTCAAGGCCGCCGCTTCTGAGGCCGAAAGACTTGAGAGGGATGTATTCCCCGATCTCAAAGTCGGCCTTTTACATGGGAGGATGTCCTCCAGTGAAAAGGACGCTGTCATGACGGACTTCAGGGATGGAAGAATCGACATCCTGATCTCGACCACAGTGATCGAGGTCGGCGTTGACGTCCCCAATGCGTCGGTCATGGTGATAGAAGATGCCGAGAGGTTCGGGCTTGCTCAGTTGCACCAGCTGCGAGGCAGGGTCGGGCGAGGACGGCACAGGGGCTATTGCATTCTTGTCTCCCAGGCTGCTTCGGAAGTGGCCCGGCAACGTATGCAGGTGATGCAGAGGACCAGTGACGGGTTCGAGATCGCCGAGCAGGATCTCCGGCTGAGGGGCCCCGGTGAGTTCTTTGGCACCAGGCAACATGGGCTGCCGGACCTCAATGTGGATATACTGCCGGGGGATCTCCGCGTACTTGCTGAGGCTATCGAAGCTGCCGAGGGGGTAGACATCGAAGAGCTCGGGCCGGGGAGAAGGTTGGAGCAATTAGGACATGAGATATCCAGGAGGTTTGGCGGCATGATCTCGTGGACCGGCGTATAGGCGCTGAAGGATAGCCCGAGTGGGCATGGCCCGAATTGAGCACGGCCCAAATAAAGATGACGGCCTTGCGGCCGTCATCTCGTGGGAGAGGAGAAACCGGAGGAAGAGCTTATGGGGGAGGGTTATCTCCGGGCAACCACTGTGCGCCGGATTTCGCCTCCTCATCGCTTCTCTCGCTCATATTTTGCGCACGAGGTGTCTTTTTATACTTTCTTGTCCATAGTAAATGTTGGAAGCCACTGTTGAAAGCCTCTCACCAGGAGGCCACGATCTTTCAGGAGGCTATCGCCAGATGGTCAGGATCATAGCCGGGAGCGCTAAGGGACGCCGTCTCAGGAGCCTTCCGGGTTTAGATGTAAGGCCGACCCTTGACCGCGTAAAGGAGGCCCTCTTCAACATTCTAGGTAACCGGGTAATAGACGCCGAATTCCTTGACATATTTGCCGGGACAGGCAATATAGGGATTGAGGCGTTGAGCCGCGGCGCGCTCCACGCGGTCTTCGTCGACTCCTCCGATCGCCAGGTGAGGCTGATCAGGGAAAACCTGAAGCTTACAGGGCTCGAGAGTAGGGCCCGGGTATATCGTAACGATGCCATCGGCGCGTGCCGGATGCTGGGGCGCCAGGGTCTCAAGTTTGACATCATCTTTGCCGACCCCCCGTATGGCCGCGGGCTCTCCGTGGCGGTCATGGGCCAGGTCGACCGTTCAGCAATACTGGCACCGGGAGGAATAGCGGTCGTGGAACACTCGCGCCGGGATACTATGCCCGGAGAGATAGGCAGGCTAAGGCTCTGCCGGACGGAACGATATGGGGATTCGTGTCTGTCATTCTACCAGTGGGAAGACAGTCCGAATGCTGAGGGAGGTAAATCTGGTGTTAACGGCGGTATACCCCGGCAGCTTTGATCCGGTTACCTGCGGGCACCTGGATATAATCGAGAGGGCATGCAGGGTGTTCGACAAGGTCATAGTTGCGGTCCTCATTAATCCAGCAAAAGAGCCACTTTTCACCGTCCAGGAACGAATGGAAATGCTGGCGGGGGCCACAAGGCATCTCGAAAAGGTGGATGTGGAGTCTTTCGACGGGCTCCTCGTGGACTTTGTGAGGCGGCGTGATGCCAGGGTGATCCTGAAGGGGCTCAGGGCGATTTCAGATTTCGACTATGAATTCCAGATGGCGTCGATCAACAGGAAATTGGATCCCTCTATAGAAACTATTTTCATGATGACAAGCAACGACTACGCCTTTTTGAGCTCGAGCGCCGTGAAGAACCTCGCGAGGTTCGGCGGGTGCGTGAGGGGCCTTGTCCCGGGGAATGTGGAGGCAAAGCTCAAGAACAAGTTCAGCACCGACAGGAGGTAATGAGCCGGAAAGGCCGTCGGAGGTCGCTTAAGCTTGGGAGGGAAGGGGATGGCTGACCTTAAGATCCTGGAGCTCTTGGATTCTATCGAGTCTATGATCACCAAGTCCCGGAGGGTGCCGCTATCCAGCAAGGTAATAGTTGACGCAGACGGCATGTTAGATATAATCGATGAAGTGAGGGTCGCGCTCCCTGAGGAGATCAAGGAAGCCTTGAGGCTTCTCGCCGAACGGGAAAGGATCCTCGGCGAGGCGCGGGCTGAGGCCGAGAGGATCATAGGATCGGCGCGGGAACGCATGCAGGCCCTTATAAATGACGCAGAGATAGTGAAGAAGGCGAGGGAGTATGCTCAGGGCATACTGGCCGAGGCCAGGGGCCAGGCCGAAGAGGTAAGGCGCGGGGCGGACGACTATGCTGTCGCGACCTTGAAGAGCCTGGAGGAGAGCCTTGAGCGCGCCCAGAAGGTTGTACACAAGGGCATCGAAGAGCTTACGAGGCGGGCCGATAAGTCACCCGGAGCCAGGCCTTCTGCCGGCGGCCCCCAGAATGCAGGCGTTGCCGGAGTGAACCTCAAGGTGAGTGCGGCAAAGTGAGTCGTCGCCGGCCCCGGGCATTCCGGCTCTATCTCCCGGGCCTGCCTGTTATCCAGAATCCAAAGATCCTGGAGGATTTTGCGACCTGGATTACAGCTGATGCGATCAAGAGGCAGCCCAGGGTGGTCGTGAGGTATGTCCCGGAGTAAATGAGCCGCGCCAGCATCCCGATCCTGGGGGTGGTTAGGGCGGCCACTGAGGCAGGCACCACGGCGTTCCCGATCACCTGGCCTGCAGGTCCCATGAGGAAGAGGGCCACAACGGCGGCGATGAAGGCGTGGGCTATCCTCGCGATCACGTAGGGCAGTATCCGGATGTCGGTCCCGTTTGTCATGCTGGTCACCTGCGCCAGGACGGAAAGGCCGCTCCATGCGATTATGGCCGAGGCAGCCATGACCCTGAGGGTGAGCGAGCAGGCCGCGCGGCTCGCCAGCTCAGTGCCAATGGTTATCTCGAATACCCCGCTTACAAGGGCGGGGGCGATCGCCTGATTGATCCCGAGTGCCGATAGCACCCAGCTGACCGGCAGTGAGATGACCCGTATCGCGCCCATGGCGGTCAGGACCTTTATCATGACGGAGAACATCATGATAAAGCCCCCTATGATCAGGAGGGTATTCACCGAGTCGCGCACTGAGTCGCCGAAGAGCTGCCCGAACGGGCGGCCGTCGGCCCGGCGGGCGTTTATGAGATCGTCGAGGGCTTTTTTGAAATAGCTCTGTCTCCTTGACGGCCTCAGGAATATAGGGCGTTCCTGGATGTTGGGTCCGTGCAACCTCATCAGGACGCCCAGTATGATGCTGGATATGTAATGGGCCCCGGCGATGGTGACTCCCAGGGCGGGTGAATGAAACATCCCGACTGCCACTGCGCCGACCATGAATACCGGGTCGGCTGTGTTGGTGAACGCCACCAGCCGCTCTGCCTCTACCTGTGTACAGAGGTTTTCCCGCCGCAGGCGGGCTGCGATGCGCGCTCCGATAGGGTAGCCGGAGGCAAGGCCCATGGCCATGGCGAAGGCCCCGACTCCCGGCACGTCGAAGACCGGCCTCATCAATGGCTCGAGGAGTGCTCCTATGAAGTGGACGACTCCGAGGCCCATGAGGACCTCGGCTGCGATGAAAAATGGCATGAGGGCGGGGAAGACGATCTCCCACCATACCCTGAGGCCTTCGACTGAGGCGTGGAATGCCTCGTCAGGATAGATGATTATCGAAATGGTGACGAAGAGGCCAAGAGCCGCCATGAGATATGAGGTGCGCCGGCTGCCGGCGGGGTGCTTCCTCACACAGGACCCCTCCTTTGTGCTGATACTATGTATATTCCAGAAGCGGACAGCTATGCCGCAATCAAGGAGGATTCGATTTTGGCCGGGGTTGATCCGAGACATGTTGCTGTCCTGTGCGATTTCGACGGCACCATTGCGCTGGACGATGTAGGCGATGCAATAGTTCAGAGCTTCGCCGCTCCGGGATGGGAGGAGCGGCTCGAGATGTGGAGGCAGGGACAACTTGGGTCTCGCGAGTATTATGAGGTCACCTACTCAACACTCAGGGTTGACAGGAAGGGCCTCGAGGATTTCCTGGGCCGCTTTCGCTTGGATCCCGGCTTTATCGACCTCGTGCGCTATTGCAGGGAGAGTGGATTTGATTTCGCGGTTGTGAGCGACGGCTTTGATTTCTATATATCGCACATCCTGAACAGCAATGGCATCCCGGAGGTCAAGTACTTCTCGAATTCCTTGTCGTTTGAAGACGGCCGTATAAAGATCGGGTTTCCCCATGCCAATCCCGACTGCAAGAGATGCGGAAATTGCAAGCTCGGCGTGGTGCGATCATTTAAGAAAAGAGGGCTCACCGTAGTCTACATCGGCGACGGGCTGAGCGACAGGTATGCGCTGCCGGCCGCAGACATTGTGTTTGCCAAGGGTGATCTTGCAAGGCACTGCGACCGGAACGGGATACAGTTCTTTCATTTTGAGGGCCTGGCCGATGTAGTAGCGGCGCTGCGCGGTGGAGTACTACTTGTTTCCAAGCAGCGTCGTGTAGTAGAATAGTGTTCAAGGAGTGTCGCGAAGGAATGCCAGCCAGCATGACGGGTTACGGCCTCGCAGATGCCACGGACGGGAAATATACGGTCACAGTTGAACTCAAGTCGGTCAATCACCGGTACCGCGACATCTGTCTTAAATTGCCTCGTGAGCTAACATGCCTCGAGGATGAGATCAAGGGCTTGATCGCCCGGAGTGTCTCGAGGGGGCGTGTGGAGGTAACCGTAGCTCTGGATGGTATTGCGGGACAGGGGATGGAGGTAACCATCAACCGGGATCTCGCCAGGGCCTATTATCGTGCCCTGCTGGATCTCAACGAGCTCCTGGGCAGGCATGATGACATAGGGATAGCTACACTCATAACAGTGCCTGACATTGTCCGCGTAAATCCGGAAGCCATTGACCTCGATGCTATCACCCGGCTGGTAAGACAGTGCCTCGAGCAAGCCCTTGCAAACCTCGTCACAATGAGGGTTTCCGAGGGCGAAAGGCTGAAACAGGACATAATACATAGAGCGGAGAAGATCGAGGAGTTCATAGACGAGATTGAAGAGCGGGCTCCTGAAATGGTCGAGGCCTACCGGGCAAGGCTCAGAGGTCGCATCCACGAACTTCTCGGCGAATTCCCGGTCGACGAGGCGCGAATTGCCACGGAGGTCGCGATCTTCGCTGAGAAGAGCAATATCACCGAGGAGTTGGTGCGAGCAAGGAGCCACCTGGTCGAGCTCAAGAAGGTTATATGCCAGGATGAGCCCGTAGGACGCAAGCTCGACTTCCTCGTTCAGGAAATCCATCGCGAGGCAAACACTATTGCGTCCAAGTCCCTGGATGCGGCGGTATCTCGACTGGTCGTCGATATCAAGGCCGAGCTCGAAAAGATAAGGGAACAGGCACAGAATATCGAATGAGGGAGGTGAAGCAAAGTGGCTCTGCCCCGGTTGACAGCCGAGCAGAAGATGTCGGCCTTGCGAAAGGCTCAGGAGATGCGTTCGAAGAGGTCTGAAATCCGCCAGGGTCTCAAAGAAGGCAGGTTGACCCTCGAGAGTGTCCTCAGTAGCCAGGATGACGCTATATCAAGGATGCGCGTTGCATACCTGCTCGAGTCCCTGCCGCGTATAGGCAGGGTCAGGACCCGCAGGATAATGGAGGAGATCGGCATTCACGAGTCGCGGCGAATCCAGGGTCTCGGGGTCCGGCAGAGGGAAGCCCTCCTGAAGAGACTGGCAAAGTAAGAGGTGACGGGAATGGATATTAAGCTCGTCAATATAGGTTTCGGCAATATAGTCGCAGCCAACAGGATCATAGCCATCGTTAGCCCAGAGTCAGCGCCAATCAAACGAATCATTCAGGAGGCGCGTGAGCGGGGAATGCTTATAGATGCCACATATGGCAGGCGTACCAGG
>DUSO01000121.1 GCA_012842565.1 Bacillota bacterium | reverse complement strand
TCGTCGAGGACCTGAACAGCAAGAATGGTACCCTGGTCAACGGGCGAAGGATTAAAAAGAGGACGGCACTCAAGATGGGGGACCAGCTGTCCATAGGCGATACAGTGTTTGAATGTAGGGAGTGAGCGCTGTGAGACTAGGCGCCCGGTCGGATATCGGCCGCATGAGGCAGGTCAATGAGGATTCCTTTTTGGCGGGGGAAGGGCTCATCGCCGTCGCTGACGGCATGGGCGGGCATCAGGCGGGTGAGGTCGCGAGCCGGATGGCGTGCGAAAGGCTTGGGGAGATGCTCCCGGTCTGGCCCCATGACCCGGCGGGCTGGCTTTTGTCTGTATTCTCCGACATCAACTCGAGGATATACAATATGTCCCTCGCCAACCCCTCGTGCGCGGGGATGGGGACGACCCTGACCGCTGCCGTCTTTCTCGAAAGGGAGATGTATGTCGGCCATGTCGGCGATAGTCGGGCCTACATGTTGAGGGGCGGACAACTCAAGAGGATCACTGACGATCATTCGGTGGTAGGGGAGCTGGTCAGGAGCGGCAGTCTGACCGAGGAGGAGGCGAGATTCCACCCGCGCCGGAATATCATAACGCGGGCCGTGGGGGTAGAGCCGGTACTGGTCCCCGACGTCATACAAGTAAGCATTGCGCCTGGGGACTACATAATCCTGTGCACAGACGGGCTCACAGAAATGGTCGATGATACGGAGATACTGGGGGTCATGATGTCATCCGACAGCCCGCAGGCCGGGGCCGATTCCCTGGTCAGGCTCGCAAACGAACGCGGCGGGCACGATAATATCACGGTGGTCATAGCCCATGTTGCCTGATGTCTTGTCCGGGCCCCGCGTTCTGGTCGCCGCCGGTCCGGGGGTGGTCTCAATATCATGATATGCCAGGGTACAAGACAAGCGCGCTGGCTTTCCTGGAATATCGAGGGACTGAGCGTGTTGCCCGCGTTGATGGGGTTTACCGGCATAATGGCTTTTGCCGGACCGGTCGAGAGCTGGTGGCAGCCTGCGATCCCGGTCGCATTTGTAGTGGCGTCTCTGGCTGTAATGGGGGCCGAGGGCAAGGTCTTGCCCGGCAGGGACGGGAGGCTCCTGCCGGCTGCCATATTCTTGTCCGGGATTGGCCTCGTCGAGGTCTTCAGGCTCCGGCCGGAACTGGTGATCCGCCAGTTTACATGGGTCATGCTGGGACTGGCCCTATTCCTGGCAATTCCGAAGGTGATCAAGGATTATCACGTCTTGGAAGGGTACACCCACCTAGCCGGCATGGGTGCAGTGGTCCTACTGGCCGTGACCATCCTCTTCGGGAGGGAAGTCGGCGGTGCCCGGGCATGGGTAAGGCTGTTTGGCATGAGCCTGGAGCCGTCCGAGGCCGCCAAGTTGCTGATGGTAGTCTTCCTCGCAGGGTACCTCAGCGAGGTAAGGCGGCTCTTGGCCAACCCCACCTACCGGGTCTTTGGCTTGTTTGTGCCGGAGATGGCCTACATTGGCCCGATGCTGTTGACATGGGGGCTGTCCCTCTTGCTCCTGATCTTCCAGCGTGACCTAGGGACCGCGCTCCTCCTCTTCGTCGTTTTCCTTTCAATGCTCTACATGGCAAGCGGCCGGGCATCATATGTGCTTATGGGACTGGCCCTCCTGGTCCTCGGCGGGGTCATAACCTCCCATCTCTTCGACCATGTCAGGACGCGGGTCCTCGTGTGGCTCAATC
>DUSO01000120.1 GCA_012842565.1 Bacillota bacterium | reverse complement strand
CTCCGCAAGCCGCAGGGCCGACAATATCAATGCTATGGCCAGGATGCCCAGGAGCATCATGATACCTCTGGTCAATCCCCCAAAGGGAATTGCCTTCAACCGGCGACCCCCCTCGATCCTATCTTATCTCCAGTTCGCGTACCACCTGGTCGAGCACGTCGGCCACAAATCCTGCTGCTCTCTCGGCCTCCTCCCGGGTGTTGAGGACAGATCCGATCTCGAGGATTATAGCGCGGGGATGAAGGTGCTGGTTCCACCTCCCATCCTGCCTCAGGTCGATCCCCCTGGAGAGACCCGGGTACATCTCATCCATCTTGCCCTGAAGGTATCGTGCAAAGGCCAGGTTCTCCTGCCAGTTGGGATGGGGTAGTCCAAACGCATCAGTCGTCACCACTATGAATACCCTTGCCACCCTCAGGCCGGCGATCTCCGTGGTGGTGGATGTCTCCGACAACCCTGTAGAGGAGTCCCGATGAATGTCGAGCACGATCTCAATCGAAGGGTACTTTTTCAGGATATCAGTAACGGTCTCGCAGGAATTGGCGTAGGCGTCGCGCCATCTCGGGTAGTCGTGTATCTTACGGGAGTGAACCACGCCTATGCCGTACCGCTTGGTCAAGACCTCGGCAAGGCGGTCTCCCACCTTGACGACACCCTCGTCGCGCCCCCATACATAGTCTTGTCCGGATGTGGGACGATATGCCTCCGAGGTGTGTGAATGATAAATGGCTATCACCGGCGGGCCGGGGGACCTCCTCGGGAGGGCCGGTTGTTGTCGCGGGAGTTCCGGCTCAGCAGGCGGAGTGGGCACCCGTACCGGCCCTACGGAAGGCCGTGCCTCCTCCATTTTTCCGCCCTGAAATGGCGGGGCGACATCCCCGGGATGGGTAGTCTTGCTCACAGCGGGCAGCGCAGCTCGCGAAGAGAGCACATCACCGCCGGGGAGAGACAAAAATGATCTTATATTGGCAGCATCAAAGCCTATGATGTCTGAGAAAAGCCTGGCCAGTTCTCGCCCGGGAGGGCGCGCCTCATGTGCCTCGACGGGCCTGCTCGAAAGTGCCGGCAGGACGCCGCGAATAAAGGCGAGCCTCCCGGCAAGAAACCGGTCGAGCTGATCGAAGCTATCTGCCCGGAGCGCCCCTCCAGGAGAGAACCCGCCTTTGGAAAGGATGTAAGCGGCCGCGGTCAGTATGACCATGAATGAAAACAGGGCTATAATGCTCGAGGCCGGCCGTGCCGGAGTCCTCCCATAATAGCTGTGCCACCCGGTATACCTTGGCCGCTCTGCTCCTCCGGCACGGCCGGTGTAACGCGGACGGCTGGTATATGCTGACCAGCGCCTTGCCCGCCGGATATGCCTCCTGCGGATGTCTGCCAAGTTCATGCTCCAAGTGCCCCCGATCTGACGATTTCAGCGAAATCCATCTTGCGAATATATATTGTACGCGGCTCCAGGATATGACCGGCGGGCGGCCCGTTATGGGCGAGAATCGACCATATGATGGACATTAACCGGCCGAGAGGGGCAACGGAATATGAATTCATCGCCCGGGCAAGCTAAGCCTTGATGGGAGAACCCTGGCATACACAGCCGGCTACCCGATTCGAGTCTTGAAGACGCTGGAGGTATTCGAACTTGAAGATCAAGAGGGAAACCATGAAAGGCAATAAAGATGTCTTATGGCCGGACTTCAACACCCCACGGACCGACCTTGCTGTTGAGGCACGGGACATTGCCACGAGGAGACTCGGTGTCCAGGAGATACCGGGCGTCATATCTGAAACCGCTAGCACAAAGCACACCACCATAAGCCGGGTGAAGGTCATAAACGAACAGGGCGAACGAGCCCTGGGGAAGGTCCAGGGCAACTATGTCACCATCGAATCCCCCGATCTCACCTCTCAAAGCAGGGATGTACAGCAGGAGATCGCCCAGGTATTCGCCCAGGAGTTCAACGGCCTCGTGCACCTGGCCGGGAATGCGACAGTCATGTGCTGTGGCCTCGGAAACTGGCAGGCAACACCCGATGCCCTGGGACCTCGGGTTGTGGAAAAGATCATGATCACCCGGCACCTGTACGGCATGACGCCCAAGGAACTGCGCGGGGGCATGCGCCCGGTCTGCGCCATAGCACCGGGAGTGCTTGGAATCACCGGCATGGAGACAGGTGAAGTAATCCAGGGGATAGTGAACATGATCAGGCCCGACCTGGTGGTGGTCATCGATGCGCTCGCGGCCCGGTCTACAAACCGTGTTGGGACAACCATACAGATGGGGGATACCGGCATCAGCCCCGGTTCCGGCGTAGGGAACAGGCGGATCGGGATAACCCGCCAGACCCTTGGTGTCCCAGTAGTGGCAATAGGGGTGCCGACCGTTGTAGACGCCATAACCATCGCGTCCGACGCAATGGACCTTTTGTCCGAGATGCAGGGCGCTAAACCTGCGGGAGCCGTGCCATACCCGGGGCCCGGAGGACCTGCCTACGGAGTCCCGTCCGAGCAGAAACAATACCTCATGCGCCAGCTGTTGCAGCCCTATATGGGTGACCTCATTGTAACACCCAAGGAGATCGACGATATCATCGAAGAGGTATCCAGGGTCGTGGCGGCCGGCCTCAATGCAGCCCTTCACCCAAACATGGACTGGGACCGGGTCCTGGAATACCTGAGCTGATCGAAAGTTGCGCGGGCTCACGGGGAAGCGGGGGAAGCGGTCACAGGGAAAGCAGTCTCTTGAAATGATCCCTACATCATGCTACAATCAAGGGGCTGGCATACGATAGTCGGAGGTGGAAAGGCCATTGGCAAATAAGAAATCGGCGGAGAAAAGGGCACGACAGACCATAGTCCGCACCCTGCGGAATAGCTCGATACGATCCTCGGTCAAGACGTCCATAAAGAAGTTCCTGGGAGCCCTGACGGAAAAGGACAAGGCAAGATCCGAGGAGCTTTTGAGGCGAGCCGTCAAGGCGGTGGACAAGGCTGCAGCAAAGGGCGTAATACACAAGAACGCCGCGTCTCGCCACAAGTCGCGGCTCATGACCAAATTCAACGCTGTCTTTTCAGCCAGCGAAGGGACTCAAGAGACAGGGACCGGGGCCTGAGCAAGGTCCCTTCTTTGTTTTGCCGGGTCTCTTCTTTGTGTTCCTGCATTATGGCATAGGCTTATGATAAGCCGCTCCAGTGCTACCCGGGCCGGGATCTGGCCGGCCTTTATGTCGAGGTCGCACCGGAGGACGAGATGGATCGCATTCTCCAATTCTTCCAGGGAGAAGTTTTGTGCCTGGGCCAGGTATTTTCTCACTACAAAGAGGGGCTTTTTCATCTCATTCGCAATCCCTTGTGCCGGAAGATTCTTTAAGCGCAAGAGCTTGGACTGTAGCACGGTCCGGACCTGCCAGGCGATAGACCCGGTAATCTTAACCGGGTCCTCTTTTCTGTCCATGAGGAATTTGAGTTCCTCGAGGGCCTTTCTCGCGTCGCGCATCCCGATAGCCTCTACAAGGTCAAAGACTGTAACCTCAGCCGACTTACCGATGATCAAGTCGACCTGGTCTATGGTCACATTTGTTGGATGGCGGGCATTTGTCAAATGGCGGTCCCCCTCCCTGCCCGGGCCTTTCCCGGCACTCTCACCCTCCCGGGGTTGCCCGCCGACATAAGTGGCCAACTTGTCCAGCTCTGTCGCCAAGAGCCTGAGATCACACCCGCATGACGCGACGATGTGGTGAGCAACGGGATAGCCTATCCTCAGGCCGAGCTGCTCTCCCCGGCGGACGACCCACTTTACGGCTTCTCCCTCATAAAGCGGCTTGAACTCAACCACACGACCGGCCTTTGACGCCGCCTTCATAGTTGAATCGCTTACAGGGCCTGCCAGCAAAAAGACCACGTTTGCCTTCGGCATCCGGGAAGCCGCCTTCAGTACCTGGGCTTGTCCGGCAGCCTTTAGTGAGTCAAATGACTTCACGATGGAAACTCGCCTGGGAGCAAATACCGGCGAGGCCATCATGGCATTGATGATCTCCTCGACGGGGCACGATTCGGCATCCAGGACGGCGAGGTTGAACTCCCGGAGCTCGGGGGCGAGGGCCTCGTCCACAAGCTGAGAGAGGGCCCGGTCCCGCAAGAATGTCTCCTCCCCGCACAGGAGATAGAGGCCGCGCAGTCCCTTCTGTCTTATATCCCTGATGACGCCGTCAACGCTCATATCAATATTCATGAATTCCCGGCGCAGGGTGCCCCTCAATCCATTGGGGGAATGCGCCTTCCTTCCCTTCTTCTCGAGGGTGACAGGGAATAGGTCTCATCCATGCCCCCGACTTTCAGCCGGGGGGCACTGACCCTGATTTTCCGACCGTCTGATTCCATTATAACCGCTCCGTCCAGATCTGTGCGAAAAACTTTAGAGCCGACCCGCTCGAGACGGTGGATGGTACCAGGGGAAGGATGGCCGAATGGGTTAGACCCCACAGATATGACAGAATACTTGGGGTCTACGGCTTCAATGAATGCCGGGCTCGTCGAAGACGCGCTGCCGTGGTGGGCCACCTTTAATACTGTTGCCTTCTTTAATGTACCCTGCAGGAGCAGGCATTCCCCGGCCGCCTCTATATCGCCGGCGAAGAGAAAGCTCACATTTCCATGTTCCAGGCGGAGGACGAGCGAACTGTCATTAAGAGAAGCGGCCGGGTAAATCCCATTGGCCGGGGAGACCTCGGGCGGAGGATGAAGGACCGTCACGCTGGCGCTCCTCCCGAGCCTTATCGATGTCCCCCGCCTTGCCCTTATATATTTCGCTCCTCCCGCTTCTACCAACTCCAGGAACTCACGATACTGCTGGGAAGGATGAGGGAGGCCCGGGTCAAGGACATATCTCGCGCCAACCTTGCGCATGACGCTTACAAGGCCTCCCACATGGTCTTCATGGGGGTGCGTGAGGACCACTACATCAACGGTCCTTATACCGTATCTGCGAAGTAGCGGGACGACCACACGGTCGCCGGCATCCCAAGAGTCCCCGCCACCCCCGCTCCCCCCGTCGATAAGCATTGTCTTACCATCGGGCGCGATAACCAGGATTGAGTCACCCTGACCCACCGCGGCGAACACCACCCTCAACGGCGGGTCCAGTAACCTGCGGGCCGTGAAGGATGCGGCCACCACAACAGAGATGATCAACGCCAGAGTCGCCATGGCCCTCCGGCGAACCCGGAACATAGCTAGATGTCCATGAGCAGGGCCAAGGATGAAAAAAGCCCAATAATAGACTGCTACCGCGACGGCCGGCACACTTACGTTTATCTGCGCGCCCGGGAGGCTTGCCAGGAGACTGGAAACCTTTATGGCGCCCTGCAATATGAAGCTGTTTCCCAGGTTAATGGGGAGGTTCAGGCCAGGGGCAACGATGCCCAGAAACCCTGAAACCATTGCGGTCATCACAGCCGCCTCTACCAGGGGCACGATGGCCAGGTTCGCCACCACCGCCAGGGGTGATACGGTGCCGAAGTAGAGTGCGACGAGGGGCGCGGAACCAGCCTGGGCCGCGAGAGATGTAGCGGCCATGTGGATGAGGATTGACCGGCCCCTGTTCCTGGCCCCGGATGGGTCACAGGAGGCCTGCGACAGCCCCGTCAACAGGGGAACCATGAAAATAATAGCGTAAGTGGTGGCGAAAGATAACTGGAACCCTATGTCAAACAGCAAGTAGGGGTTTCGCACCAAAAGGAACAGGGCGGAAAGCCCGAGGCTATTCAGGGGATCGCCACGCGGGCCACATGCCATAATGGCCATGATCGCGGCCCTGAGGCTCGAGGGGGTCCCTCCCGACATGACCGAATACCCGGTACAGGCCAGGGCTACGATAGCGGCCCTGGCGACCGCTCCCCGGCGAAGATACTGGCACAAGGAGGAGGTCACGGCGGCTACCAGGGTGACGTGAAGGCCCGAGACCGAGAAAACGTGCTGGACCCCTATCGTCGAGAAGGACTCGACCTCAGGGCCGGCTACGGGAGACCCGGATCCCGCCTTTCCGAACAGGAGCATCGACAATATGTCTGCCTGAAACCTGTCAAGCCCTGCCGACGCGGCAGAGATGAGTCTATCCCTGAGGCGAGATAGCATACTGACAAAGAGACTGCCTGACCGGCCGACCCTCTGAAACACGCCGGGCCCCGCAGAGTCCCCGAGGTATACGACCCGCGTTATCCCCTGGCGGGCAAGGTAGGCCCTCATATTAAATTCGCCGGGGTTGAGAGAGGGCCGGGGGCGCACGATCCTGCCCCTGACCACGGCCACGTCGCCATAGCGCGGGCCCTCCCAACGCCAGCCCTCCCGGGGCCCTGTCTTAGCGCCGTTGCCTACTGCACCACCGGCGGGCCTCCACCTGAGCAACACGCGCGCCCCGTCCTCCAGCCTTAGCGGTGCCTGCGCGTACCCCCCTGATACCCGCGGTTCGCCGGTGATGACCCCCCTGATCGTGATGCGTTCACCGTCCGGAAGGATTCTATCCCATAGATCCAGCCTCAGGCTTGCTACTTCATACGCGAGGAGGCCGAGCAAGAGCACCGTGACCCCGAAGGCACGTTCAGGCAGCCGGGTGAAGCAGAAGCGTGGTACTATAACCGTCACTGTCCCGGCAAGGCATGACAGGGCTGCCATGGCCAGGATAATCAATGCCCCGATACCCGGGCTTGGTGACCAGCCCGCGCACATCCCGGCGCCCGGTCCGGGGACCCGCCCATGCCTGAGGAGGTCCCCAAGCCAGATGCCCAGAGCAAACAATACCGCTCCGCAAAAAAAGGGCCTCCTCATCAACGGACCTCAATGTATGGCTTGATCGACTCGAGCTTCTTGGGCCCTATCCCCGGCACCTCGATGAGGTCGGAAACCGACCTGAACCTGCCATGATGTGACCTGTATTCGATGATCCTCTGTGCCAAGACCGGCCCGATACCCTTTAGAGAGGTAAGATCCTGCTCGCTACATGCATTGAGGTCGATAAGGCCATCGTGGACAGGAGGAGATGAAACAACCGGAGCAGCGCTCCGGGGACCGGCTTCTGCCACACCGGGCACCATGGCAGGGACGCCACCATGCCCGCCCGCCGCTTCATGGCCCATCCCAACCTCGGCCTCGTCCTTTGAGGGCACATATATTTGCTGTCCGTCGAAGATCGTAGAGGCCAGGTTGATACGCTCGAGATAAGCCGATGCAGTACCACCGCCGGCGGCAGCCACCGCATCGGCAACTCTTGAAGACGGGGCAATCCTGTATACACCGGGGTTCTTCACGGCCCCACATACATGTACCACGATTTCCGTTGGCGCGGGGAGCTCATGCTGCCCAGCCCCATCGGCCCCGGCAACGGGGGAAATAACATCTTTGTCTTCACTAACATTGATGGAATCCGGGGAGCCGCCGCTACCATCCCCTGTCGCCTGCACCGCCCGGAATCCCATAACCCCCAGGCCTATCAGAAGAGAGGCCAAGATGACGATGATCGCCCGCCTTTCAATCCCGCCGTACGGAGCCATGCTATACAGACCTCCGCGGCCCGACGTGATCTCCCCAGGTTAATACACCGGGCCGCCACATGGCTCTCTATTCTCCCCCCGGCGGGACCTCCCTTCATCCCCGACATCACCCTTCCGGGTGATTTTCAGGGATGATTCCGGGATGATCCTCGCGGGCGATTCCAGCAGCCGCTACGCATCTGTCACGATATTTACAAGCTTTCCCGGTACCACAAAGACCTGCCGGACAGCCTTCTGACCTATAAACGCCCGGGCCTTATCGCGCCCCAGGGCGATCTCCTTGAGAGCATCCTCGTCAATATCCTGTGGCACAGTAACCCTGTCGCGAACCTTGCCATTCACCTGGATCACGACGGTGATCTCTTCCGCCTTTGCCGCCTCTGCATCGTAGCTTGGCCAAGGCTGCAGGTGGACGCTCGCCCCTTTGCCGAGCATCTGCCAGAGCTCCTCCGTTATGTGAGGCGCGAAAGGAGCTAGCAGGAGGACCAGCGATTCTATCGCCTCCCGCAGGACTGCGACGCCATCCCCTGTGCTATTGCCCCCTCGAGCCCCCCCGTCGCCGTTCGACACGGTCGGGGCATGATTCCCACCCGGCTGCCTGAAATCATAAATGTCGTTTACCAGTTCCATGATGGCGCTTATGGCAGTGTTGAGGCTGAACCTCTCCTTTATATCATCCGTGACCTTCTTGATCGTCCAATGCACCTTACGCCTTAAGTCCCTTTCCCTCCTGGAAAGGCGCTCAGGCACAATGCGCGCGCCATCAGGATTGGGGTATTCCTCTGCAAATTCTCTGGCGAGGCGCCATACCCTGTTCAAGAACCTATAGGCACCTTCGACCCCGCGCTCGCTCCATTCCAGGTCGCGCTCCGGCGGGGAGGCGAAGAGGATGAAAAGCCTCGCAGTATCTGCCCCATACCGGTCCATTATCTCGTCCGGATCCACGATATTTCCACGGGACTTTGACATGGCAGACCCGCCCAGCGTTACCATACCCTGGGTGAAAAGCGCCTTAAACGGCTCGTCAAAATCGACCAGGCCTGCGTCGTGGAGCACCTTGGTGAAAAACCGCGAATAGAGCAGGTGCATTACGGCGTGCTCTATCCCGCCGATGTACTGGTCCACGGGGAGCCAGTAGTTGACCTCGTCTTGCTCAAAAGGCGCCCGGTCGGCATGCGGTGAAGCAAATCTCATGAAGTACCATGAAGAATCGACAAATGTATCCATGGTGTCGGTCTCGCGCCTTGCCGGGCCGCCGCATGCCGGGCATGTGGTCGAGACGAAGCCTTGGTGCCTTGCAAGCGGTGACGGCCCTCCCGGCCTGAAGTCGACATCCCGGGGCAGCAGCACCGGCAGGTCATCCTCGGGCACCGGCACAATCCCGCACCTGTCACAATAAACCAGCGGGATGGGCACTCCCCAGTACCGCTGCCGCGAAATCAGCCAGTCCCTCAACCGGTACTGCACCTGGGGTCTCCCGACGCCATGAGCCTCGAGCCAAGCGACCACATGCTTCTTGCCGTCCTCGCTGTAAAGCCCATCGAAACTGCCCGAATTGACCATTATCCCGGGCCCCTCATACGCGGCCTCCATCTGTCCGGGATCGGGTGTGGAGCTTAAGCCCTCCGGCCGGATCACAACACGTACCGGGAGCCCATATTGGCGGGCAAACTCAAAATCCCTCTGGTCATGGGCGGGCACCCCCATAACTGCACCGGTGCCATACTCCATGAGCACATAATTGGCAACCCAGATCGGAATTCTCTCACCGTTCACGGGGTTTACGGCGTACCTGCCCGTCGGGGCGCCCACTTTCTCCTGGAGAGCACGTTCGCGCTCGGTAACAGGCGCGCTCCTGGCCGCAATCTCGCGGCACCGGGTCGCCTCAGGCCGCCCGGCGACGAGCTTCTCCACAAGAGGGTGCTCCGGGGCAAGGACCATGTAGGTAACCCCAAAGAGCGTATCAGGCCTGGTGGTGAAGACCGTTATCTTCTCATCCATGCCCTCTACCGGAAATGAGATCTCGGCCCCCTCGCTCTTTCCTATCCAATTTTGTTGCATTACCTTCACGCGCTCGGGCCAGGCCGGGAGTTTCTCGAGATCGGCCAGGAGCCGGTCAGCATAGGCCGTGATCTTCAGAAACCACTGTTCCAGCTCCTTTTGCTGAACCTGGCTGTGGCATCTCCAGCATTCCCCGTCAACAACCTGCTCATTTGCCAGCACCGTCTGGCACCCCGGGCACCAGTTGACCCGGCTGGAAGCCTTATAGGCGAGCCCGCGCTTGTAGAACAAGAGGAAGAGCCACTGGGTCCACCGGTAATAATCCGGGGAACAGGTCGCGATCTCACGGTTCCAATCATAGCTCACGCCCAAGCGCTTGAGCTGCTCCCTCATATAGGCTATGTTGTCATTGGTCCAATCTGCAGGGTGAATGCCCCTCTTGATCGCCGCGTTCTCCGCTGGCAACCCGAAGGCATCCCACCCCATCGGGTGGAGGACGTTATAGCCGTTCATCCTGAAAAACCGGGCCACCACGTCTCCAAGGGAATAATTCCTGACGTGTCCCATGTGGAGGCGGCCCGAGGGATAAGGGAACATCTCCAGGCAGTAGAATTCCGGCCTGGAAGCATCGACTGTGGAGGTGTAGATGCCATCACGCGCCCATCTCTCCTGCCACTTCTTTTCGATATCGGCGAAGGGGTAACGCTCCGAAGACATTGCTTACATCAGTCCTTCTCGTGTCAAATCTCTCAAAGAGCTGCCATTCTCCCGAGGTCCATCACTTAAAAATAAGGCCCCTCGGCCCCGGCTCGCGCCAAGGACGAAAGGCCAAGACTAGCGGCGCAGCATCGGCCAGCAGGGTCTCCTTAAATACAATATGGTGGAGACGATGGGAGTCGAACCCACGACCTCGTGAATGCCATTCACGCGCTCTCCCAACTGAGCTACGTCCCCACAATACGATCCTGCCACCTGTTTTTGTTTTCACCAGTAAAGTAGCCCGCAGGCTGTCGATTTCAGCCTCCCGGCTCAAGGGCCGTCGACAAAATGTATTATAGCCTACGGGCTACGAAAAGTCAACTACCGGCAACCGCTTTGCTGGCAACAGCATCTGCCTTTCCGGCCTTCTTGTAGTCGCGCTCCCATACCTCGTCCGCAATCTTGCCATAGGCGTCGGCGTAAGCATCCAGGTCCCCGGCGAGGGCGGTGGTAACGCATTCCGCTCCCTCATGGGTCGGGTGTGCGCCGCAGAGGCTTACAACCTCCCTCAAGATGTGCGGGTTATCGATTATCATGCAGGGCCTCAGGTGGTTCTGGTTGAGGGGCATGCGCTCCCTTATCGCCGTGAAGAACGGCGATTGCAAGACCTGCCTCAGGGTGGTATTGCGGATGTTGTCTACGGCAAAGTGGACAAAGACACACGGCTCGATATCGCCATGCGCATTTATGTGCAGGTATGAACGCCCTCCCGCAAGGCAACCCGATACCAGTGGCCCGTCATTCCAGAAGTCGGCTACGAAAATCGGCTTGGTAGCCCGGAATTCAAGCACGCGCTCGCGCATGAAGTTGCGCTGCTCAGGCGTGCACATGAGGTTCATGTCTGCATCCTTGCCGACAGGCACAAAGGTAAAGAACCACCCATACAGCGCACCCTTGTCGATTAACATGTCGATGAACTCGTCCTTCGCAACCACATCGACATTATTCCTGGTATACGTGGCGGAGAATCCAAAGACGGCCCCGGCTTCACGCAAGTAATCCATGGCGCGCATTACTTTCTCAAAGGTCCCGGGGCCACGCCTCGCGTCCGTCTCAGCCTCAAAGCCCTCCAGGCTGATCGCCGGCGAGACATTGCCCAGATTCACCAGCCTGCTGGCCATCTCCCTGTCAATCAGGGTGCCATTGGTGTAGACCATGAACGCCACATCATCGTGCTTCTCGAAAAGGTCCAGGAGGTCGCTACGGACGAAGGGCTCCCCACCGGAAACCACAATGAAGTAAATGCCCATATCCTTGGCCTCGTTCACGACGCGATCCAAGACCTCGAACTCGAGCTCCTGCTGCTTTGTATACCTCCCGGCATAGCATCCGATGCAGTGAAGGTTACACCTCATGGTGGGGCTGATGACAATAAGTGACGGGACATGGATACCGTTTGACCTGGCGTATTTCTCCCTTTCCTGGTAGCCGAGGTAGATTTCATTGACAAACAGGTCGACCATTCCCTTGCTCCGGAAGTTAGGGTGCATCTGCCTCAGGCCCCTGGCAGCATACCTGGTCCATACATGGTCCTTATTCTCGAAGTTTCTCCTCGCCATCCTGATCTGTTCCTTGTGGAGCTGGGTCGGGGCCAAAAGCTCGAGAATCCGCGTAAGGGTAACCAGGTTACGCTCAGGATTCCTTGCCAGGATGGCCAGCATCTGATCTACCACCTGGCTTGCCACATACTTCTTCATGAGATCGTATGTCTTCACTTAAGCTCCCTCCCCGGTTTTACAGTCTTCCTGACCTGAAAATGGAGACTATAAGCCAGATACCGAGCACCACCGCAACTGCAAATCCCACTTCCGCCACCGGTATCCCTAGTATCACCGGCGGCGACAGCGCGCCTGCAACCAGCGCGGACCCGACCGTTATGCCCGCAAGGATGATACTGAAGGATAGTCTATCGAGGCCAAGCTGAAGGCCCCTGGCGGCCCTCTCCAGGCCGGGGGTCTCGTGTTTTAGCTTTACCTCCCCCCGGCGCAACTGTCTTAGTATCTCCTGCAATTCCAGGGGAAGCTGCAGAAACTCTTCCGCATACCTCAGGACCGCTGCCGTAGCGGAGCGCAATTTTTCGCCCAGCACCTCCCTCCTGAGGATGTCGTCGGCAGAAGACCTTACGAGCTCAAGGGGAGCTACCTCCGGGGAGAGGGTCCCCAGGAGACCCTCGAGGGTAATGAGGGCCCTCATGAGAAGGGCAAACTCCCCGCGGAGCCTTATGCCATTCGAAAAGCACACGCCCATTATGTCCGGCAGGAATTCTCTCAGACTGAGCTGCCCCACCGGTATCCTTTGGTAACGTTCCTGTACTGCCGCCACATCCCTTGCCAACTTATCTTCGTCAACCTCTGCATTGCCCGGCGAAAGCTCGATAAGCGCCCTCGCCACGCGGGCGGGATCACCTCCCAGCACGCCCCTCATAATATCCATGCCCATTCTTCTTGCCTGGGGGTCCAGCTCTCCGACAATGCCAAAGTCTATGAGGGCTATCCTGCCCTGGTCCAGGACCACCACGTTGCCAGGGTGGAGATCCGCATGGAAAAAACCTGAACGAAGAATCTGCTTGATCGAACACCGGACAATCCTGCGGGCGATCTCCAACCTGTCAAGACCACGCGCCTTTAGGATCTCAATGTCGGCAACCCTAACCCCCTCTACTCGCTCAAGCACCAGGAGTCTTCGTGTGGTATAGTCCCAGTAAACGCGGGGGATGACAACCGTATCGTCCCCGCGAAAGTCCCGGGCAAACCTCTCACACGCAGCAGCCTCATTCCGGAAATCCAGCTCTCGCCGGAGGCTCTCCGCCAGCTCCATTGCTATCATCCTGGCGCCCATGGCCTTGGCCCAATGAAAGCGGGATTCGAGGAGGCCAGCGGCATCCACGAGTATCTCAAGGTCTACCTCCACCGCGCTTTCAATCCGGGGACGCTGCACCTTGACAACGACTTCCTCCCCTGCCGGGAGTCTCGCCCTATGCACCTGGCCTATAGACGCCGCCGCAAGGGGCACCTCCTCTATCCATGCGAAGACCTGGTCCGGCCTGCTGCCGAGTTCGCGCTCTATCTCCTCTGCGATGAGACTGAAGTCAACCGGCGGCACCCGGTCCTGGAGCTTTCTCAACTCGGCAACCAGCGCCCGGGGTAGGATGTCGCCACGGGTGCTCATAATCTGCCCGAGTTTTATGAAGGTCGGGCCCAGCTCCTCGAGAGCAGCTCTCACGCGCTGCCAGTAAAGGGGTATCTCGCTGTCTCCGGTCGGTCCCGTCGGGCCCCTGCCCGGCAACTTGAGGGCACGACGCCACCCCAGATAATCAAGGGCGAACCCAAGCCCGTGTTTTGTCAATATAGCTGATATTTGACGCGCGCGGGCCAAATATGCTGGTCCCCGCCTGAGATGCAAGACTATGCCCCCTCGGATATTGTCTCCCTGACAAAGTCAAAGAGCAGCTTTCGATCCTCATTGCTCATACGGTTGACATATCGGTGAAACTTCTCGATGCAGGATGCCAGGAGCCTCTCAGCATCAAGGTTCCTGGTTGCTTGCATCAGTAGCAAGCCGAGCACCCCCCCGGCAAGCACCGTGAGACCGGGACCAGGTTCAGCAACCATGGAAAGGAGATGGGATACCGCGCGCACACCGTCGGTCCCCAGGAGCCTGGCACACCCAAGCAGCGATACGACCGTGTATGCACAGAAGGTGAACGGCCTTTCTATGCAATTGAGCTGCTCTATCAGCCGACGCAGGCTTGCCCAACTCCCCGAAGACTCCAAATCCCTGAGTATGGAGGTCAGTCTCCTCCTGAGTTCACCCCAGCTCTCATCAGAATCCGGGGATGAGGAGTCCGCCGACTTGGTCCCCTTCCCCGGTTTGAACTCTGCCCGCCGGGCCCCTTCATCAGGTGCGAAAACGACCATCGACCGGCCGGGGTACCCTCCGCCGTTGTTGATCACGTACTGTGTCCTTACAAGGCCTTCCCTTGCCAGTTTCTTGAGCATGTCATAGGCTGTCCACTTGCTGACGCCTACTACCTTTGCAACGTCCTCGTAGTGGACCGGTTCTCTGCGGTCATCATATAGCCTTGTGAGCGCCTGTAAGAACTCCCTTGCCCTCTCGCTTACGCCCATCCGGATAAACCCTCCCACCCGCGCAATACCTGAAACGGCCAATCCCAAAAGACCCAAAAATAAGGAATCCATAAATTGGAAATATTCAGGCCATGGTTAGGCCCCCGCTGTCATGTGGTCAGCACCTTGCCATCTCGCCATAATCGCTCAATGTCGTAGTATTCCCGCTCCTGTTCGCCGAAGATGTGGACGATCACATCCCCGTAATCCAGGAGAATCCAGCCGCTCGTCTCCGTGCCTTCCTTATGTAATAGTCTATGACCTGACTCCTCAAGCCTTTCCTCAATTGCGTCCATGATGGCTTTCAAGTGCGGTCTCGAAGTGCCGGTGGCCAGCACGAAGAAGTCAGTGATGGTGGAGATGTCACGCAGATCCAGGACTACTATGTCCCTGGCTTTTTTCTCTTCGGCAGCGCCACTGGCTAACAGAGCTTTCGCGACTGAAAGCTCCTGCATCAATCTACCCCCTTGACGAGAGCCTCCCGGGCAACCCTGCAGTGCATGAGGGTGCTGTTCCTTGCGTCAATCGCTCTTGGATGTATCATTGCGCCCTTCTTGATGAGAAATAGGAGCTTTTGATCCTGGCACATTATGAGAGCCTCGTCGAGATTCCGGCCCGCCGCCTCGCGGATGTTGGCAACCCCCCGGTAGACGCGGCCCGGCTCGATGCAGTCGGCAACGTAGATGACCTTTTCCAGGAGCGACATGTCTACGCGACCGGTCGCATGAAACCTGATAGCATTCAGGATTTCAGGATCATTAATTCCCAATTGCCTGCGCGCGTATTCACACCCGAGAGGGCCATGGATCAACTTGGGCTCGGCTACCTCTATCTCGTCGAGAGAGATGCCCCACTGGGCCACCAGCTTCCGGGACACGTCAGGCGGCAGGTCTCTGGCACAGTCATGAACAAGCCCAGCTATCCGGGCTTTCTCCACATTTGCTCCATAGCGCCCGGCCAATCGAGCTGCGGTCTGCATCACCCCTATCGAATGGCGGTAGCGCCTGGTTGTAAGGAGGTCTCGCAGTCTCTCCGATAATTCCGACTCTGTCAGCTTCAGGTCACCCCGTTACACGGGGGCGTTGCGTCCTCGCAGTGCCCCCGCATGCCCGCCAACTCCTCCAGCTCCTACTCCCGGCTAAGGCCTGCCCTGCCGGGGCCGCGCCTCATTCACAATGATCTGCCGCCCCCCGATCTCAGTACCGTTCATCGCCTGCATGACCCGCTCCGCATCCGCGTCATCCACCTCGACGAAACCAAAGCCCCGAGACCGTCCAGTCTCCCGGTCAATGATTACACGGGTACTCCTGACAGGTGCAAGCTCGCCGAACACACGCTCGAGATCCTCGTCCGTGGTCGCCCATGGAAGGTTACCAACATATAGAGTCGTCAACATACGTCCCCCCTTTCCTCAAAATTAAAAACCAAGGCCCTGGTAGGAACCCTGGTTCTTTGTACAACGGGCAATAAACTTATGAATTTCGAGCCACACCCCGGAAACACCGAAATCTCGGGATTTGGTGCGGCACTGAGAACTCAGATAGCCGATTGATGATAACCTCCGAACCTGGAACTACCACGGAACATCGGACCGATCCCCGGTATTTAGTTGCATGTAAGGCTCTCCGCCCACCGCGACACGGCCCAAAGCCGCCCGCGGTTTATGCTAGGTGCCCACCGTATCGGCCCCTTTCGTCAGTATTATAGCACAACCATAAGGACCGGTAAACAAGCGGTATCGGTCGCTATAGCAAAACTACGTCCAAAACTGGTAGAAAGACACTCATCAAGTCTCGCAGGCTAAGGCCTGGGCTGAGTTAGAAACTTTGTAAAGCCCTGCCTTGAATATGTAGCTCTCTACGCTCTCCGGGACCAGGTACTTTATGGGCTTCCCCTCTCGGACCCTCCGGCGTATGTCTGTAGAAGATATTGCCAGGGCAGGTACCTCGAGGATATAGATGCCGTTGGGACACCTGTCCTTGATCCTGGTCACCTCCTCCTCTATCTTTTCCCTCTGGTAGCCCGGCCTGGTAGCCGCGATAAAGCTGCACTGTCTGAGAAGCTCGTCTGAGTCCTTCCAGGTCACAATCTCCAATGTGGCGTCTGCTCCTGTTATAAAGAAGAGCTGGATCCCGGGCCCGAGCCTGCTGGCGAACTCGCGGATCGTATCGACGGTATATGAAGGGCCTTCCCTTTCCATCTCGATGCGGGAGACCTTGAAATACGGATTGGTAGCCGTGGCCAGTACAGTCATGAGATAGCGATCTTCGGCAGGGGAGACATCGTACGGCTTCTTGTGCGGAGGAATTCCCGACGGTACGAATACCACTACATCCAGGCGAAACTCCACCCTGGCAGCCTCTGCCGTCACCAGGTGCCCATAGTGTATGGGGTCGAATGTACCCCCCATTATACCGAGGCGAGCGGCCGCCACTCCTCCTCTACCTCCTGTCCTACGCCCTGGCGGACTCCACAGCCCTCCACATAGCGTTGACGAGCTCCGGTACTCCCTGGCCTGTCAGGGCGGATATCGGGTATAATTCGAACCCGCGGTCTTCGTGCAATACCTGGATCAAGCGGGGAAGGTTGATCTGCCCCTCAGGTAGGTCTATCTTGTTGACGGCAACTATCATATTCTTTTTGACAAGCCCGGTGCTGTAAAGCCTGAGCTCATTCATGATGGTGTCGAAAGCCTCAACAGGGTCGCCGCCCTCACGCGCCGCGTCGACAACATGCACGATAACCTTGGTTCTCTCAACGTGACGAAGGAATTCGTGACCAAGGCCGGCCCCACGGTGAGCCCCCTCGATCAGCCCTGGTATGTCTGCCACAACAAAGCTTGATCCCGGCCCAAGCCACACCACTCCCAGGTTCGGCACCAGGGTTGTAAAAGGGTAACCTGCAATCTTTGGCTTTGCCCCGGATATCCTGGAAATCAAAGTAGACTTGCCGGCATTGGGCATTCCCACCAGTCCGACATCTGCAAGCAGCTTTAGTTCGAGGATTACCCACCTTTCCTCGCCGGGGGTTCCTTCTTCGGCAATCCTTGGCGCCCTGCGGGTGGGCGTCGCAAAATGGGCATTGCCCCGTCCCCCGCGACCTCCACGGGCGAGAATGACTTCGTCACCCGGGTTTACCAGGTCGTAAATGACCTCCTGGCTTTCGGCATCCTTGACCAGCGTGCCGGGCGGGACCTTTAGAACAAGGTCTTCCCCGTCCTTGCCGTGCTTACGCGCCCCGGCCCCATTCTGCCCCCGCCCTGCCGAATAGTACTGCCTGTACCTGAAATCCATGAGAGTCGACAGGGTCGGATCTACACGGAGTATGACATTGCCCCCCCTGCCACCGTCGCCGCCATCAGGCCCACCGCGCGGCACGAATTTCTCGCGCCTGAAACTTACACAGCCATTCCCGCCGTCCCCGGCCTTGACGTGAATCCTGGCGGTGTCAACAAAAAACAGCTTATCTCACCATCCTGAGAATATAACCCCGAGGGAGTCACCCCGGGGTTATAAGAAACGCCAACTAAAGCTTACTCCGCGGCTGCCTTTGCGGTAGATAGGACGCTGACACGTTTCCTGTCCCTGCCGTCTCTCTCGAAGGAAACATAGCCATCGGCGAGGGCAAACAGGGTATCATCCTTGCCGATGCCCACATTTATGCCCGGCCTGACCCTGGTGCCTCGCTGCCTCACCAGGATGCTGCCTGCGGTAACAAACTGCCCGTCGTATCTCTTGACTCCCAGCCGCTGAGCTGCACTATCCCGGCCGTTTCTGGAGCTACCTACTCCCTTTTTATGCGCCATTAAAACTCACCTCCGCTGCGGGAGACTGTGCCTCTTCTGCTGCTGTGCCTTCGCCTGTCGCCGGGACCCTGATCTCCTCAATCCGTACCCTCGTATACGGCTGGCGGTGCCCGAATCTCCTCCGGTAATTCTTTTTGGCCTTATACTTGAACACCAATATCTTTTTCGCCTTGCCGTGACCCAGAACCCGGCCGACGACAGTCGCACCTTCAACCAGCGGGCGACCTACCATAACTGCATCGCCTGCATGCACGAGGAGGACATCGTTGAACTCGACGATGTCGCCTTCCTTCGTGGCAAGCAACTCCACGTTGAGCTCGTCGCCCTCCTCAACCCTGTACTGTTTCCCGCCCGTCCTGATGATGGCGTACATCGCCTTTCTCCCCTCAAGGTAGTCTCGCTGCGGCGAGGCACGCCCGAAGCGATTTCAGCCTGCCACAAGCGGCTGCATGAAACCCGATCACGCCCCTTCAGGGCGCAACACAATCCCATGCCAGGGTATTGTAGCATACCACCAAAAACCATGTCAAGAAACCGATATGGGCGGCTCCGGGCCCTCCATGTCTCCTACCAGCCTCGCGCGCGCATATGTCCGGAAGACCTTCGTTATCTGGACACGGGCCGTTGAACCAACCAGACCGCCCCCGCCTTCCACGTCGACGATATATCCCTCCAGCCTCGTTATCCCATCTCTTGGATTTGAAGCGTGGGGTTCCTCGATCTCCACATCTATCACGTCGCCAGGCCTGACAGGGATGGCCCTGGCCTCTACCTCCTCCCTCGTGCCGAGGAAGGCTATCTCGACATCCTCTATATGGGCTTCCAGCGAGCCCTTCACGTAGATGGATTTGCCCGTTTCCTGCTCTATCCTTGCCAGATTCGCCCCGCCGGTCCCTATCAATAACGACGCCACCATAGGATGCACCACTACAAGCATGGCGGGCTTGTCGGTGGTTGCCGCAATCCGCTTTATCTCCCGCTCTGCCTTTAGCGCGACCGTCTCCTCCGAGAGCACGCGCCCCCGCCCGTCGCAGTACGGGCAGTGGCGCTCTAGGGTGTCCGAGAGGCTTTCCCTCGTCTTCTTCCGTGTCATCTCCACCAGGCCAAGCTGGGTGAACCCCAGGACGCTCGCCTTGGTCTTGTCCTTTTTCAGGGCCTCCTGCAGCCTCTCTATGACCCTTCGCCGGTCTTCATCAGATTCCATGTCTATGAAATCGATGAGGATTATGCCGCCAGCATTGCGCAGCCGGAGTTGATGTGCTATCTCGGTTGCCGCCTCGAGATTCGTCTTTAGCACTGTATCCGCAAGATTAGATGTCCCGGTATACCGGCCGGTGTTGACGTCAATACTGAGAAACGCCTCTGTCTGGTCAAATATGAGATACCCTCCGCAGTCGAGCCATACCTTCCTGCGAAGTGCCTTTTCGATCTCCCCTTCGATATTGTAGAATTCAAAAAGCGGCTGTGGCCGGTCATATAACTTTACCCTGCTCACGAGGTGGGGCGACAGCATCTTGAGGAGGTCAACAGCCTTCTCGTATTCTGTTTCATCATCGATTATAAAAGCCTCAGTATCTTCGGAGAAAAGGTCCCTCACGATCCTGTAGATGAGGTCATAATCACGGTGCAGGAGATAGGGTGCTCTCGTCCTGCGGTTACGGGCCTGGATCCTCCTCCACAGCCGGGTCAGAAACCCTATCTCCTGGGCAAGGTCCTTTTCTTCCCTACCCTCAGCAGCGGTTCTGACGATGAGACCCATTCTCCGGGGCTTGAGCGAGTATGCCAAGGCCCGAAGACGAGCCCTTTCTTCGTCGCTCTCGATGCGCCTTGACACCCCCACATAATCAAGGGTGGGCATCAAGACTACATACTTGCCAGGCAGCGTGAAGTGAGTGACAACCCTCGGCCCCTTGGTGCCGATGGGTTCCTTCACGATCTGCACCAATATCTCCTGGCCCGGACGCAGGATATCCCTTATGGTGCGTACCTTTTCCCTGGGTATCTCATCTTCTCCAATCTCCTTGTCGTCGATTACCGCTGTCGCATCCCCCACATAAAGAAAAGCATTCTTTTCGAGTCCGATATCTACAAAGGCGGCCTCCATACCCGGTAGCACATTTTCAACCCGTCCCTTATATATATTTCCTACATATCTCTGGTGGCCAACCCTCTCTACCTGAAAATCAACCAAAATACCATCTTCAATCACGGCCGCCCTGGTCTCGGCGGCCTCGACATTCACCAATATCTCCTTTTTTGACATGATTCAAGCCCCCTGTAACAATTCCCCTGTGGGGAAACCTAGAATCGGGGCGGTAAGCAATGCAAACGGGATAAAACCTTACTCACCCGCCTCCATGGGAGAGACGAGGTCCCTGCCCTTTCTCAAGAATAACCCGGTCCTCGTGATGCTGACCCGCCCTACCGCAATTGGGTGCGGGTCGCTTGACTCCGCCCGGCTTACTACCTGTCCGGGAAGAGCCGGCACGCGGCCGGAGAGAATACACTGGAGGACCTCCTCAGGCCTTGGAGTCCCGCCATCTCCTATAGTGACAATCATAGACAAGAAGACCGGGTCGTTCCCGTCCTTTTCAACTACGTCCAGGTCAAGGATCTTTGGCCTTATGTCCAGCTCCTTCAGGCCCTTTTCAGTCTGTCTTGTAACCGTGAGGCTGGGTGCCTCCAGGATGGCCTTCACGCGCCTGCGTAATTCCTCTACAACTCGCCAGGGCCCCTCATCTGGGGCCCACAGTCCCATCTCGTAGGAGGCTGCATCGACCACCGATGATATGGATTTCCATGTAAGCGGCACCTCACGTGCCTCCAGTACCTCAAACCCTACAGGCAGGGCGCAGTTCATCCGCCGGGAGAATTCCTCGCCCGGTATCCGGCAATTGAGGATAAAGTCAGCATACTCTGCAATACTTGCAATTCCACTCCCCAGGGCCGGGCCGAAAGCAATCTTATAATGGGGATGAAACCCCTCGGTGAGGGCGACCGGGATGCCCGCCCGCCGTGTGGCTCGCCCGATTGTGCGCATGAAATCGAGATGTGACGTAAACCTGGCCATGTCAAGTTTGGCCAGGCGGGCGCGCATTCTTACCTGCATCAGCCTCGCCTGCATTAGCGAACCCCTTTGCCATAGAGTTTCGGGCTCGTCCTCAAGGCAAAACAAACATCACAACCACTGCATCGTTCAAATCTGCAATCAGGGGTGACTTCCCCGCGCATGGCGCGTTCAAATTCGGCTCTCAGGTATTCCTTGCTGACACCCGTGCTTATATGATCCCATGGAAGCACCTGGTCTAGTGGGATATCCCTCGTGGCGTAAGACTCGAGAGAGAGCCCTGACTCCTCGAAAGCCCTTTGCCACCTGACAAGATCGAACCCCTCCGACCAGCTGTCAAGGCGGCTACCCAGCTCCCACGCTCGTCTCATGGCCCTGGCCACCCGCCTGTCGCCCCGCGCAATGGCGGCCTCTACCAGGCTCATGCCGGCATCGTGCCAGCTCAATGTAAGCCCCTTTACCTTTGTGGATTCTTTCAGCAACCTCTGCTTCTCCAGGAGTTCTTCCATAGGGGCCTGGCCGCACCACTGGAACGGCGTATGCGCCTTGGGCACAAAAGATGCCACGCTTACATTTACCCTGGGGAAGCGAGTGAGCGCCCCGGTCTTACTCCCTGCAATCTCTACCCCGGCGTCACGTACCGCCCTCGCCAACCGCGCTATTCCCAGGATATCCTCAGTGGTCTCAGTCGGCAGTCCTATCATAAAATAGAGCTTGATGGTATCCCAGCCGCCATTAAAAGCTGCCCGCACAGCTTCCATGAGGTCTTCCTCGCGAACCCCTTTGTTTATTACATTCCGCAGCCTCTGCGTGCCTGCCTCCGGCGCGAATGTGAGCCCGGTCTTGCGCGTCTTTTCTACTTCCTTCGCAAGGTCGACCGAAAAAGTGTCTACACGGAGTGACGGCAAGGAAACCGTGATACCTTCCGGGCCATAACGAGAGACAAGGTCGTGCAGGACCTGCGCCGCACATGAGTAGTCGAGTATGCTCAATGCGGAAAGTGATAGCTCGTCATAACCCGTGTTTTTCAAAATGCGACTGGCAAGTTCTTTTACCCTTTCCGGGGAGCGCTCGCGGACCGGGCGATACACCATACCTGCCTGGCAAAACCTGCACCCCCGGGTACATCCCCTGAAAACCTCAAGCATCGCCCGGTCATGAACAACTTCCATAAAAGGGACAACAAATGAATCCGGGAAAACTGCGCGGTCAAGATCCTTTACAACTCGTTTCCTGACTACCCGCGGCGCCTCGCTTGCGAGGGGCCGCACCTCCTCTAACTCACCTCCCGGGCCATAGACCGGCTCATAAAATGATGGCACGTAGATCCCTTCAATCCTGCTCATCCGGCCAAGTATGGACGACCTCGGGGCTCCCGCCTTTTTGAGCTCCCTGTAGAGATCGACTATCTCCCCTATGACCTCTTCCCCTTCTCCGATGACAAAAAAATCGATGAAGGCCCATAACGGCTCCGGGTTGTAGGCCCCCGGGCCTCCCGCAATGATGAATGGATCGCCATCCCTGCGGGACGCTGCCATAACGGGTATCCCGGCCAAGTCGAGCATGTTCAAGATTGCCGGATAGCTGAGCTCATACTGCAGGGTGAAGCCTATAAAGTCAAACTCACGGGCCGGGCGGTGGGATTCGAGGGAGAAAAGCGGCATGCCCCTTTGCCTCATTGCGTTTTCCATATCATGCCATGGCGCATAGGTCCTCTCTGCACATACGTCTTCACGCTGATTGAGGATGTAGTAGAGTATCTTGAAGCCGAGATGTGACATCCCGATATCATAGATGTCGGGAAAAGCAAGGAGAAAGGATACCTCACACCTTGAAGGATCCTTCCGGACTGAGCCCCATTCATTGCCAATGTAGCGCTGGGGTTTAACCACCTCCGGCAGGAGCTCATCCTGGAGAACGCGCATTATTTCCTTGCTATTCCATGACACCTCGTCTCCCACTACTTCTTACCCCTTTGGCAAGGCAAACTCGAACTGCCTATGACCGCAGGGGATCGCGCCGCCCCGGTACCTCATGTCTTAATGCCGTCCACCTGCGGTCTCGGTGTCATCCTCGGTAGTAGTATCGGCAATCGCACACAATCATATTGTATTATACCATATTGTCCCTCGCCACAGGGGGCGCTCCGGCCGGAATGCCGGTAGATCATAGAAGCCGCCCGATTTCCACATGGATGCCGTACTTTACCGCCCCGGCGATGACCGCATCCTCCGGGAGAACCCCGATGGTTGCGCCTGAGCCATCGAGCACAAAGACCAGGTGATACCGACCGGGCAAGAGCCTGTCAAGGACTGCCTTGACCGGTGTATCGGGCATGACCGCGAGGCTCACCACCTCCATCACACGGCGCCTCTTCAATTCGCCCATCTTGCGCACGAGTTGCCTGGAATGTAAATACGGCACCGCGTGCCTCTCTCTTATCGTGGCATAGCAGAGAAAAAGAAAGACAAAGAAGGCGGTGAGGTTTAGCCAGCCATAGAACAGGGCGGCGAGCGAGAAGACACCCAGGAGGAGCGCGAGGGCCAACCCAAGGTTTGAGGCCGCTATAGTGGCATCCTTCAGACCGAGCCGGTAACCCAGCCAGGCCCTCAGTATCCTGCCGCCATCAAGGGGCAGAATGGGAAGGATATTGAAGGCTGCGACCATGAAACTGGAATCCGCAGCAAATCTCAGGACATCTTTGAATTGCCCCAGTCCCATCGAGGCCAGGTGGGCGACCAGCCCCAGGAGGATGCTGCTTGCAGGGCCGGCGGCAGCTACGGCCACCTCGGTTGCGGGGTCGAGCTCAATGAGCTCCGCGAACCTTGCGACCCCGCCGAATGGCAAGAGCTCTACCTCAGTTAATTCAATGCCGAAGCGATGGGCTACGAAGGCATGGGAAAGTTCGTGGATTACAACGATGGCGAAGACTATGAGTACCTCAAGGGCAAGGCCTGCCCATATATAAACCAGGAGGAGGACCAGGAAGATGTTGCTTACGGCGATGCGCACGCCAAATGCCTTCGCGAGCGTCATTGCCTTTCGATCACCCTTCCCGGTCCGGCGTCCTGCCTACTTGCGCCGGCCGACCCGGCCTAGTATCTCCCTTCGACCTGGTCCCGTTTAATGTAGCCGAGCGGGTCGACAGGGTTGCCGTTTTTCTTGACCTCAAAGTGCAGGTGGGGCCCGGTGGAGAGCCCTGTGCTACCAACCTCCGCTATCTTCTGGCCTCGGGCCACCCTTTGTCCCTCCCTCACCAAGATCCTCGAGCAATGTGCATACAGGGTTGATATGCCGTTCGAGTGGGCTACCTCAACTGCGAGGCCGTATGTACCCATGCTGCCTGCCCCGGTCACCCGGCCATCCAGAGCGGAGACGATTGGAGTCCCCTTATCGGCGGCGATGTCTATGCCATCGTGGAATAGACGCTTTCTATAGATGGGGTGTATCCGCCAGCCAAAACCATATACAACGGTGCCACGGACAGGAACCATAAAATCCCCGGAGGCGACGCGGGCCTGTGTAGTCCCACTCCTCGCTTCGCTCCCAGGCCGTGTTTGTTGCGCAAAACGGAGGAGGTTTTGAAGGGGTTCCCGGGGAGATCCTCGCGGGGACTCTTGTACAGCCTGTGACAGGTCAAGCGCCTCACCGCGAAGGCCTGTCACCTGCGCCGTTGCCGGCGAATCACCATCTCCACCGCCTGGAGGTTGCGCGGCTACCTGGCCTTTGACTGCCTTATCTCCGCCCGCTTGGCCCTTGACTACCTGGTCTTCGTTCGCCGGGCCTTGGCCTGCCCGGCCTTCGCCAGCCTGGTTTTCACGGGCTCGGGCTTCATCAGCCTGGCCTCCACCAGCCTGACTTTTACCGGCCTGGGCCTTATCCATCTGGTCATTCCCCATTACGATTCCCGCATCAGCCAGGTCCGGCCAGGCAGCATCCAGCTCTCTGGAAAGGTATCCCTGTGCAGAAGCCCACATTTTATTGAAATTGACGTCATATTCGAGTATACGCGAGACATAACCCATGGCCGACCTGGCCCAGGGGGAGTCCACCTCATCCAGCACTGCAACAGCAATGAAGAGGATCGTTGCGATTAGCGAGTTCCGGACAAAGGCCTTTCCTTTCACGTCCCGACCGGCCCGGAGATGCCAAGCCGGACCGCCTCCCCTAAATTATACTGGGGAGCCGGGGGACTTATTACAGGAGTACGGCGAACATGAAGGGAACGAAGAGCCTTCCCAGCCTGGCACCCCATTCATAGAACCGGTCCTTCCCCTCGAGTATGGTGCTTACCGTAGTAGGCCCACGAAGCCTCCCGATCGCCACGTTGGGGGCCTCCATCAATGTCGCTAAGGCTGGGCCGGCGTACAGACCCGGGGGCAAATGCGGGGGTAGACAAGTATAGCGTGAATGCTCAGAGGCCCCCTCTAGTGGATGACCCCCAGCTGACTCACGGTCACTGTTACCCTGGTCTCGATCCTGACTCTGGGGAATTCCTCTTTCCAGCTATCAGGGTCCCATTCACCCGGGAACTGCCTTCTAACGTTTTCCCCAAGGCTGAGCGCATCTGTCCGCAATTCCACCTGCAACTTGTGAATGAGCTTCTCGACCTGAGATCTGATCACCTTCTGGCACTCTTCTACAATCTCTCTGTGGATCCTGTCGTCCCCCGGCAAGAGATGGATGTCCTGGCCTTCCAGGAGGTTCATAGCGCCCCTTACCATGATGGTGATTGCAAACCTGTCTCCTTCCTTTCTGACAACCCTCATGGTCCTTATGTCAAGCACCTGCAGTGTCGCCTTCCTCTTCCCCGCCGACGGCACCTCTACCACCACATTTGCGCCCTTCCGGTCGCCCATGAGCCATGAGAATGCTGCAGCTTCCTTGCCTTCAATCCACCCCACCAATCTCTTGTCCCTGAATAGCCCGAATCCGGTGATCTCGATCTTGTCTTGGTCTTCCTCGGTGGTACCGCCCTGGGCCCGGCCGCCCCCCTGGCCGCCCTGCCCGCCTGCGCCTTCCTTAGGCGGCTTGGCCCGGGTAGCCTTCAGTTTTGGCAAGAAGAGCTGCCTTGATGAGGTATTCAGGAGCACGTAGGTCTTCCAAAGCTCAACCCGGAGGAAGATGGGCGTATCGAGTCCATCTTTATAAAAGTACCTCTCAAGATAGACTACGGGAAAAGTCTCCGAGGGTGGATTGACACCTATTATCTTCCTGGCCTCTCCCTCACATACCATGACGGCAGCAGTGCCATCCATGGCCGGGTGTCTGAAAAGCACGTCCACCCTGTGATCCAGCCCGCTCTTAGCGAGGTGTTCGCCAATTATCACATGCCTCAGGTGCCCGAGATCGGTCAGTCTGTCCGTCTTCTCACCAAGGCGCCCGAGGGCATCGGCAAGGGTGTCTCCGGACGCGCTGATGATCTGCATCGAAGGGCCACTCGGGCCGCCGCCACCCCCCATTCCACCCCCTGCTATAGCCCGAGGTATCGGTATGACGGCGGTAACAATGAATTTCCCGCCTTTGTCGAGATCGACTCCAAGAGTTGATATGAACCCGCGGTGGTCGACCTCCGCCACGTCCCAGCATCCGGCCGCAAGCAGGGAGGCACCGACCACGAGGATAAGAAGGACCGACGCCCGCATGGCATTCCTCATGAGGCATCTGGCGGGTTTCATCGCCCGTTTACTCCCCTCCCTTTACTTGGCGTACCCTGGAGACCAGGAGCACCACCATGGGCAGGATGATAGTCGCGACCCACCCGAGGGCCACGTAGGCATCGTCCATCATATGAAACTGCATATAACTCCTAGGCATGAGCGAGACCACCGCCCATGCCGGGGTAAGGAGGAATAATAGCGGGCGGTATTGTCTCAGCCCGACCAGCTCCGCCAGCGTAGTACCGGTAAGATACAGAAAGACAGTAGAACTCACGGTAGTCATGAGGTGCCAGGCCACCGTGGCAAAATACAGGAGTTTTTCAACCGGAAAGCCGCTGAACCTCGTGATCCTGACCACGGTCCAGAAGGGCCACACAACCACCCTGGAAACCTCCATCCCGAATACCATGACCGGGTATGCGAATGTCAGAGCGAAGAATGCCGCTGCAACAACCGTGGACCAGAATGCTATGGTCCCGGCTCTATGAGGGTTCGCCATGTATGGCTGGATCATATAGAGTATGGCAAACCCCCTGTACATATAAGCTGCGAGCCAAAACTTGAGGGTGGTATACTGCCGGGCCGGGAACAGAAATACGGGCAGGAGGTTGCCGGGCTCGGCATGCTGCATGGGTGTCAACATCATAAAGATGAGAAGGGGAATGATCACTATAAGTGAGACCTCCGCAAACCGTGCAAGCCTTTCGAGCCCACCCCAGGCGAGATAAATCACCCCCAGAGCCCCCCCGATGAAGATAGCCTCGATGGGGGTCTCGTAAAGGAGTGCAAGCTTTACTGCCCTCCCCATGAGAAAGCTGTCGTGAGCCCCCGCAGCGAAGTACCACAGGGCCAGCGCAAAGGCAGTAATTGCCCCGAACAGCCTGCCCAGAGACGCCCGCGAGTACCGGACATAGGTGTCGCGGGGGAATCGCTTGGCCAGAGCACCGGAGGCGATGATCCCAATGGCCGCAACAGCGCCGCCGACTAAGATCAGCTGCCAGCCGCCATACCCGAGTATCCAGTATGCCTTGGACGGCTGGGTGAATACCGGAGTCGATATGGTAGTAAGCGAAAGCAAGACAAAGGCCTGCCAGTCCGATATCTTTCCCTTATGCACCCCCGCCGCCTCCTTTTCTCCGGGGAGCAAGTCGAGGGGGCCTTCGAGGCTTTCTACGTCGGGGAGCCGGGTTAGGGGCCTGTCCATGCGCTCTCCCCGGGTCTTGGATTCTCTCGCCACCACCTGCCCCACCCTCGCCTCCTGGCCTCTCCTGGCCCTCACCGCCCCGGGGAGCGGCGTTAGGGGACGGAGTGCTACCCAGGTCAGGAGGTAGACCCGGGCTCACGTGGCTT
>DUSO01000119.1 GCA_012842565.1 Bacillota bacterium | reverse complement strand
ATTGGATCATCCCGAGTCTCTACGGGACGTTCAGCATACTGGTGTTGACTTGCAGCATCAAGAGCCTGCCATACTCGGCAAGGTCGAGCATCAGCTCGATGCTACAGATCGGGGGAGAACTGGAGGAGGCCGCGGAGGTTGCGGGCGCATCGTGGTTTACGAGGTTCCGAAGGATACTCGTTCCTCTCAGCAAGAGTGGCTTTCTGGCGGGGTTCCTGCTCACCTTCATCACGATTATGCGAGAAATGAGCCTGATAGTCCTTCTGGTGTCCCCTTCGACACGCACGCTTACCACGATGACATACAGGTACAACGAGCAGGGCCTAAATCAGATGGGCGACGCCATCACAGTGCTGCTCGTAACATTGATCTTAATAAGCAACTTCGTGATCAACAGGGTCTTGAGGTCAAGGGAAAAGACCTCGTGACGGGGAGGAGCTTAAGATGCCGGGCATTATCCTGAGAAACGTGAGCAAGAACTTCGGGAAAGTCACAGCGGTCAACGACATCAGCCTTGAGATAGCAGACGGCGAGTTCGTCGCGCTCCTCGGCCCCTCAGGATGTGGCAAGACCACCATACTGAGAATGATAGCCGGGTTTGAGGAGCCGGACGATGGGGAGATCATAATAGGAGACCAGGTAGTCTTCTCGCGACGCAAAGGTATCTTCGTGCCGCCGGGAAGGCGCAATGTGGGCATGATCTTTCAAAGCTACGCTCTTTGGCCCCATCTCACCGTTTTTTCGAACATCGCCTTCGGGCTGGAGATCGCGAGAGTGCCAAGGGACGAGATCCGGCGCAGGGTGCAAGCAGCGCTTGAAATGATGCAAATCCAGGACCTTGAGGACCGGTATATCAACGAGTTGAGTGGCGGGCAGCAGCAACGAGTGGCAATAGCGAGGATGTTGGTCACAGGCCCGCAGGTCTTCCTCATGGATGAGCCATTGTCCAACCTCGACGCGAAACTGCGCCTGGACATGAGGGCCGAGATAAAGCGCCTTCACGCCGACCTCGGCACGACGTGCGTGTACGTCACACACGATCAGGTCGAGGCGCTAACCCTGGCGACACGGATCGCAATTCTCAACAAGGGCATAGTGCAACAGTTCGCAAAGCCCATGGAGCTGTACAGGGTCCCGGCCAACCTGTTCGTGGCGGATTTTATGGGCAATCCTACCATTAATATCCTGCACGGGACACTCAGCGAAGGCAGGCTTGTCCTCGAAGGCCTCGGTGAGCTTGAGGTGCCCTTCGACAAGCTCCCCAAAGCAGGCGGCGCCGTGATAGCCACCCTGAGGCCCGAGGACGTCGTGGTCTGTCATACCCGCGAGCCGGGGTCGGTAGAAGCCAGGGTTCACTCGGTGTTACCCACCGGCCCGGAGATGATCGTGCGCGCCCTCTGCAACGGGATAACCCTCACCATCAGAGAGTCTCCCGAGTTCGATGTGACACCGGATCAGGTCATTTATGTAAAGCCGAGGCAGGGAGCGGTCAATATCTACGACGAGCGTTCCGGGACGCTGGTTTGTGCCTGCGTGTAATAGAACCATGTGGAGGTGATGGCGCCATGTAGCCGCGGTAGACTCTGTGCCGGCCACTTTCTGTGTGGAGAAACCTCAACGAAAGGAGAGAATGAATGTGTCAAGAAGAGTCGGGCTTTCAATACTGGTCGTTCTCACACTGATCATGTTGCAAGCAGGGCTCGCATGGGGAGAGACGCCGCAAGAGAAGTGGCTGAAAGATGCGAAACTAGGCCCGTACGCCCCGGCTGCCGAGGATTGGCAGGCGATCTACGAGGCTGCCAAAAAGGAAGGCAAGGTCGTAATATATTCTATGTCATCGAGGGTGTTCCAGCTGAAGACGCTTTTTGAGAGTGCGTACCCCGGCATCGAAGTGGTCCCGTACGATTTACCCACGAACACCCAGATAGAAAAGATCAAACGAGAGCAGGCCTCCAAGGTCTACAACGCCGACGTTTGCCTGCTGACAGGTGGTTCTCTCATAATACACGATCTGGTGAAGTCACGCCTCTTGTGGAATTTCGTTCCCCCGGAAGTGCGGGATGTGTTGCCGCCGCAGTACAGGGAACCGATCATGGGGCATCACATCTCCATGAAAGTGGTCATCTACAACTCCGAGAAGTACTCCAAACCCCCAGTGAAAAGTCTTTGGGACCTTACAAAGCCGGAGTGGAAGGGCAAGGTCATCTTTAAGGACCCCTTCCGGGACACCGGGAACATGGAATGGCTCATGACAGTCATCCAGCATTCCGAGGAGATGGCTGCCGAGTACAAGCGCGTGTTCGGCAAGGACATCACGCTCACGACCGAAAACGCAGGTCAGGAGTTTATCAAGATGCTCGTTAAGAACGGGCTGGTTCTTATGTCGTCCGACGGAGACATCGCAAAGGCGGTGGGCACTAAAGGACAGAAGGATCCCCCGATCGGAATCTGTGACTACGGCAAGATGAGGGATGTTATTGCCGGCAAGCTTGCCTTCAATGTTGCCTTTGATGTAAAGCCGGTTACCGGCGTCTTTCAACCGGCCTTCGTTGGAATCGTTAACCAGGCACCACACCCGAACGCTGCGAAACTGCTTATCAAATTTATGATGGGTGACAAGAAAGGTGGTCTCGGACTCGAGCCGTGGCACGTGCCTGGCAACTATTCCGTGCGGACCGACGTGGTGACCCCGGCGGGGGCGAAACCACTTTCGGAAATGAACTGCTGGATGCCGGACTTCGAGTACATATACTACCATACCGCCGAGTTCTTCGACTTCTGGCTGTCTCTCCTATAGGCGTTTGTTCCACATTACAGCCGAGTGCCGGGCCACCGGAACCCGGCACTCGGGTCCTTGCTGGCCTGGACGTCGGGTCAGACGAAACGAGAAAGGAATCAGAGCATGAAAGAAGGTCTTACCCTAGGAGCTTCGGTGTTTTTTGACCCCGAATTGTCGTACCGGGATTTCTGCGAATTCGTCGCGGCGCACGGGATAAGGTGGGTTGAGATCAAGCTCGAACCGGTGCTGTATTACCGAGGCGTGGCCGAGCAGGAAGCGCTAGAGTTCCTGCGCCGGTTCGCCGCCAGGGTTCCGGTCTCGGTCCACGCTCTTTATCAGGAGCTTAACGCCGGGTCGGTAAACCCGCACGTAAGACAGGTCACTCTCGAGGAGTTGAAACGTTCAGTGGAGTTTGCGGCTGCGATAGGACCGGGCACGGTTGTGACCGTACACCCAGGGGATAGCGCTGAAGCTCCCGAGGGGCTCTTTCCGGCTGTAAGACAGAATACTGTCGAAGTGCTCCGGCAGGTGCTCGATTTGGCCAGGCGGAGGGGGGTGCAACTTAGTCTCGAGAACCGGGGTCAAGTCAAACGCAACATGTACAAGTACGGTAGGTCCTCCAGCGAGCTCAGTGAGCTCAGGGGTTACCTGGGCGAAGACGTCAAGTACACGGTGGATGTGGGCCATCTGACCTTCGTGGGGCAGGAGCCGCAGGAGTTCGTGGAACGGCTGGGCGCGAAGAATATAGCCCTGGCCCACGTCCACAACAACCGGGGTCTCGAAGACGAGCATGGCGCGACACCGGACGGGCTCATCGACTACAAAGCCTTTCTGCAAGCATACTACTCCAACAACTGGGATTTTCCCCTCGTTATCGAGGTGAAGACCATGCCAGCGCTTTTACAGAGTCTAAGACATCTATCATCGGTGTGGCGACAGGTGGCCCGGTGTAGCCAGGGTGTAGCCAGCAGGTAGGAAGCTGCACAGCAAGGTAGCATCCGCCAAAATGTTCTTTTGAAAGGAGGCCTGCCGCAGTACGCCCGTGACGTGGACCGGGCTGTACTATGGCAATAGTAATGGGAGCGCAGGCGTGGGATTCGCAGAGGACAAGGCCCTCGACGAGAATGCTTTCCATAATCGCCGCGATTGCCAGCTTGGGCATGGTGTGCGTCTTGGTCTTCGCGCCGCTTGCTATGTCGGCGGCGCCCGAGCCAGCGATATCTGCGGTCCATCTGAGTTACGTTGGCCACACCGCCACGTCGATAGCGGTGACCTGGCGCGCCCCCGAGGTCGCCGTCCCTGAAGACGCGTGGGTCGAGGCGTGGGTTGCCTCGGTCGATGCCAGCGGGGAAAACGGCCTCGGGGAGTCGACCCGGGTTATGGCGAGGGGCCGGGCCCGGACGTACAAGTATGCCAGGGAGAACGTGGTGATATACAGCGCCCTCTTGACCGGGCTCAAGCCGGACACGCGGTAAAGGACGATTCGGGGCACAGGGTCAAGACGGCCAGGGTGTTTGACCCGGCAACAGGCACGTGGAGGGTTCTGCCGGGTGAATCAACCATGGGTCATGCCGACGGGTGCGTAGCCGTGGTGGGGACGAGGGTCTACCTTTTCGGGGGCGAGGACGACTCCTTGAAAAACGAGGCCCTTGACTACACTAAGGCTGTCGACGTATTCGATGCAGCGACAGAAACGTGGAGCACAGCGGCACCGATGCCATTCCCGCGCCAGGATTTCTGCGCGGTCACGGTCGGCACAACCATCTTCACCGTGGGGGGCCAGGGAGGCCTGGACGACACTGCCCTCGACGTGATGGACGGCCTTGAGACCAAGACTGACACCTGGTTCGGCGGCATGACACTGCCTTACCCATGGGAGCACCCACGCGCGGCCGTCGTCAACGACAAGGTGTACCTCCTATCAGGGAAGGGAGAAGGCGGAGATTTCATCTTCGAGTTCGACCCCGCGACGCGGGAGTTCGCCCAGAAGCCGTCAAGCCTCCTGACCCCGAGATTCGAGTGCGCAGTCGTTGCATTCGGCGGGAAGATATACATCTTCACCGGCAAGAGCCTGAAAGGCGATATGCTAACCTCGACCGAGATTTACGATCCCTCCCTGGATAAGTGAGAGGGTAGCCCCCGCGGCGTTCGGGTACCGAATCGGCTCCCGACGACAAGTGCGAGGCGCGCCCCAGGAGCGGCGCGCAGCCCTTCTGCCGCCGCTCCTGTTGCGCCCGCCGTTACAGGCGACTTGCAGGAACCATTTCGCGGGGCGAATCTCCGAAAGCCGAAATGAACATCGCAGGTAAGCGGCATGTGTTAATGATTATGGGTAATTGAGCGTTATAATAAAACAGAGACGTAAGCTGAGGCAGGTGCCCGAGAGAGGAACATGGCGTGGCCTTGACCGATTTCCTTGGCGGGCGTGCAAGTGTATCCCGGCACGGAGGTTGAAGTATGGATGAAGGATTCACCAAAGAGGGGAAGCAGGCGCAAGTTGGGATTGATCAAGTGAAGATCGGTACCTCCGGGTACAATTACCCTCACTGGGGCAAGGGGGTTTTCTACCCCGAGGGGCTCTCTTCCAGCAAGTGGCTGCAATATTACGCTGAGCACTTCGATTCGTTAGAGCTAAACGTAACTTTCTATCGCATCCCGGAGGAGAAGACCTTTGATGGCTGGTACCGGAGAACCCCGGAAGGTTTCGCGTTTTCGCTGAAAGGCCCTCGGCTCATAACCCACCTTAAGAAGCTCCAGGATGTGGGGGAGACCGTTGAACTTTTCTTCACCCATGCCTTTCGCCTCCGTGAAAAGCTCGTCTGCGTGCTCTGGCAGTTCCCGCCTCATTTTGAGGTTTCCTTGAAGCTCCTGGAGGGCTTTGTCTCCATCCTTCCCAAAGAAGTGCACCACGCTTTTGAGTTCCGGGACCGCTCCTGGTTTTGTCGGGAAGTCTTCGAGATCTTACGGGCACATAATATGAGTATATGTCTCGCTGATCGACCATTTAAGGTGACCCTTACAAAGTCAGGAAACGACGCCATCCGTGGTAGCGATTCCACTGCCACCCAAGGTAACGACTCTATTATCATCCCCTCTCCCACTGCGGACTTCGTATATCTCCGGCGGCATGGCCTTGGTTCCCGTTATTCCTCATGTTACACCGATGAAGAGCTTGCGGCTGATGCCATGAATATCAGGCAGTGGGCCACTTCAGGGCTACAAGTATATGTTTATTTCAACAATGACGCCAGGGGTTATGCGGTAAGAAATGCGGAAACGTTGAGGTCCATGGTTTCGCAATTTCCTACTGTGTGAGGATGGAATAACGAATACATGCGCGAGCATGCGGCGGATGTCCAGGATAACCGCGTGAAAAGCCACTAGACACCGGGATCTAACGGGGCGAGCCCGAGGTGCCCGCCCCCAAACCGGGCTATAGGGCCGCCCGAGCTGTGGATCACCTCACCATTTACTCCTCCCTCGGGCTGGAGCGGGCTGGAGCTGCAGCTTTCGTCACAGGATATGTACCCAGGGCGGGCGCGGTTCCATCCACGGCTCAACTAGCCAGCAATTTCAGCACAACAGCTCAATCAGGCGGGAACTCCGTATTGCAGTCTGTTTGGCTATATGGTAATATAGTCATAAAGGTGATTTGAATGAAATACGGGGATTCCATTCATAGGCAGGTGGCGGTCTTCAAGGCCCTGGCTCATGAAACCCGGCTGAGGCTGGTTGAGATACTGGCCCGGGAAGGGGAGAAGTGCGTCTGCGAGCTTGTTGACCGGGTGGGGTTCGATCAATCCACCATTTCAAAACACTTAAGCGTTCTCAAGGCGGCAGGTGTTGTCGGTTCGAGAAAAGAAAGGCTTAACGTGATCTACGGGCTCAGGACCCCGTGTGTTTACCAGTTCATAAAGTGTGTGGACCAGATGAACGGGGATAAGGAATGCGTGCTCGCATGCCCTGGTGCCCAGCAGGGTGGGGAGGCGGGCGATGTGTCTATATCAGGCCCGCTCCCGGACGGCCAGGGGAGGGCCCACCTGGTGGGCGATGAGTCTGTCCCGGGCAATGAGCAGGGTAAGTCCTGCTGTAAGGGATGACAGGGAATAGGAGAGACCGGATATGAAAGAGATAAGGGCCTTCATGCTAATAGTAGGAGTGTTTCTTGCGGCATTCTTCGCGCCTCTTGATAATCCACGGGTCCAGACGGCCATACTTGAGGCATTTCGAATGTTACAGGAATATGCGAGGCAGCATGTACTGTTTTGCCTCGTTCCCGCCTTCTTCGTAGCCGGGGCTATGCAGATATTCATTTCACAGCAGTCCGTGATGAGATACCTGGGCCGCGGTGCGAGGCAGTGGCTTGCATATGCGGTGGCCTCGGTATCAGGTGCCATACTTGCCGTTTGTTCATGTACCGTGTTGCCTCTCTTCATGGGGATATATAAGAGAGGGGCGGGCCTCGGCCCGGCAACGGCATTTCTATACTCGGGACCGGCTATCAACGTCTTGGCCATCATATTGACAGCGCGAGTTTTGAGATGGCAGATCGGGCTTGCGAGGGCCGTCGGAGCAGTATTGTTTTCTATAGTCGTAGGACTCCTTATGGCCTTTATCTTTAGGGAAGAAGAGACAGAAAGGCAGAGAGGTTTTGCCACCGCTTCGCAGGTGGTTGAGGAGGGCGGTCGCACCCTGGGGCAGACAACCCTGTATTTTGCCACCCTGGTGCTAATCCTGGTATTTGCGGCCTGGGGTAAGCCATCCCAGCCTATCGGTTTCTGGTATGATGTCTTTGAGATAAAGTGGTATCTTGTCCTGGGGCTTCTCGGCTTGCTGGCATATATGCTAAAGGCCTGGTTTAGGCCAGACGAGCTTGTAAGCTGGAAGGATTCCACCTGGGATTTTGCGAAGAAGATACTGCCGCTTCTATTTGGAGGGGTCATGGCTGCGGGCTTGCTGATGGGGCGCCCTGGTATCGATACCGGGCTTATACCTTCGCGATACGTTGCTTCTGTTGTCGGGGGCAACTCACTAATTGCGAATTTCGTCGCTTCCATCATCGGCGCATTTATGTATTTCGCAACCTTGACCGAGATACCTGTAATCCAAGGGCTACTTGGGTCAGGAATGGGCCAGGGCCCGGCGCTGGCGCTTCTTCTCGCCGGACCCGCATTGAGCCTGCCGAGCATCCTCGTTATCAATAACGTGCTGGGATTCAAGAAAACAGCTGTCTATGTCTCATTAGTAGTCATCATGGCCACGATAAGCGGTATGATCTTTGGGGCTATAGCTGGCTAGACCTTTGCAATGCAATATGTTGGAATATCCGGCGTGCTGCGCGGGATCCATGGCTGACTTGTTTGGGATGCGAAGGGGGTGCAACCATGAGAATAGAGATACTGGGCAGGGGATGCCCGAAATGCCAGAAAACCGAGGAGATGATCAAAGCGACCGCAGAGAAGCTTGGGGTTCGGGCAGAAATCGTCCATGTCACGGACATCGGCGAGATCATCGACCGGGGGGTCATGATGACCCCGGCTGTTCTGGTGGACGGCGAAAAGAAGATTGAGGGGAAGATTCCAACGGAAGCCCAGGTAAAGGAGTGGCTCAAAGAGTAACCGCGAAGAACAATTATGGAGTAGCGTAGCTACGAGGCCGCCCGACGGTGGATTACCGCCCGGCAGCTTCCCTGGCATAGTACACGAGGAGGGGTGTTCCATGATGTTCATACTTGGGAACCTCAGGACCAGACGTGTATCAAACGTGGAACCCCCGGTGTGCGCGGAGCTCCTGGGATGCCGCGCCGAACCTATCCAGGGCGGCTTGCGTAAGCGGGTGCTGGAACATGGCTTTGTATACGTCTAGCGGAACGGTTACGTGTTCAGCTCCCGCCGCAAGGGCCGCGGTAACGGCTCCCGGTGTCTTGAGGCTGGCGGCCAGGATCTCCGTGCGCGTGTTCGTTCGCGCCATGACCGCTTTCATCTCACCTATCAGCCTTGCCGGGTCGCCGCCCGCCTGTTCGAACTGGCTTAGATAAGGAGCAACATACGACGCTCCTGCATGTGAAGAGAGGTAGGCCTGGGCGGGAGAAAAGATCGCCGTTGCAGCGGTTACAATACCCTCATGTTCCAGGGTTCGAATGGCCCGCAGTCCGTCTGGTGTGCAGGGGACCTTGATTCTCACCCGGTCCGGAGAGATCGCAGCCAGCCGGCGTGCCTCGTGGACCATACCCTCCTCGTCCGAGGCGGTGACCTGGACGAATACCAGACCGTCAACTATTCCCAAGAGTTCTTTGACTATCGCAACCTCCGTTTGGGGCCTTCCGGTTTCTTGGGCCGCTCTCAGCAGAAGGCTGGGGTTCGTGGTCACCCCGTCGATTCGACCAAGTCTTAAGGCCTCTCTGACTTCATTGGTGTTTGCTGAATCAATGAAGATGCCCATAGCAGTATCAACCGCCTTCCCATTATAGTCTCGCCAATAACCCGGGGATTTCATCATATAGCTGATTATCCAGAAAGGCAAGGGGCCTTTCAGGCCTTCAGGCATATCTATTCGTGAGGCAACGGGGAGAACTGTAACGCGGCCGGGCGCCATCGATGATTATGGGGTCAGAATGTCCGACCTGCGCAAAGTACAAACAAATACTTGTCGATTACCTTGCCGTGAAGTTGTCGCCCCCGGGTTCCTTATTTTGGTATGCCAAAAAACTTTCGTTATACCTGCTGTAGTAGCAGGAATTATAGATATCTCGTAGAATATATAATACCAAGCGCGAAGATATAAATCCCGATTTGATATTTTCAAATACAGGTTGCTAAACAGGAGCATGAACCAATGCCGGGAGAGAGGACCTACCTCAATACATCGTTAAACAAGGCGCTTAAGATAATAGACCTCTTTAGCTTTGACAGACCGGAGCTTAGCATCAAGGAGATTGCCGACTCTCTTGGCCTCAATGCCTCGTCCATATATCCTCTGGTTGTTACGCTGACAAAATTCCGCTACCTGGAGAAGGACCCCGAGAGGAAAAAATACCGCCTGGGGATTAAATTCCTCGAAAAGGGCTATATAGTTCAGGCCCAGCTTGATATCCGTGAATGTGCGAGCCCCTATCTTGAGGAACTCAGGGTATTCTCAAAGGAAAACGTGCACCTGGCAGTCCTTGACGGCAGCGAGATCGTCTACATTGACCGGCACGAGACCAGGCCCACTCTGCCGATCGAGTCCAGAATCGGGAAGCGTGCTCCTGCGTATTGCACGGGCCTGGGCAAGGTGTTGCTGGCATGGACCCCTCCCAGCGAGTGGGAGGAGGCGATAAGGCAGGCACCATTGAAGGCGTTTACGGAGCACACCATAACAGACCTGGCGAGACTAAAGGAACACCTTAAGGTAGTGTGTGCCCAGGGTTATGCCATTGATGATGAGGAGTTCCAGCCCGGGGGGTACTGTATTGCCGCCCCGATTCACGATTACCGGGGACGGGTCGTGGCTGCCGTGAGCGTCTCCCTCGCAAAATCAACCCTCACGCCTGAAAGGAAAGAACAGCTCGTAAAGGCGGTAGTGGGAACCGCATCAAACATCTCTGCACGGCTTGGGTTCGGTCCAGGAGTTGCGGGTGAGGCAACCTTAGGAAGCGGTCCCGCGTAGCCGTCCTATGTAGATAGGCGACGGCGGGAACCTTGCTGCGATACATTATCATGTCATGGGGCTGGTCGATTCGCGGTATGGCCACCCATGCGTGGCGATCTATGGGTCTATATAGCAGGTAGCTATTCCATCTGCCACAGGAGTGATGATTCATGGCAACAATTCGGGAAAAGTTAGCGGCTGGCAAGACGGTGTATGGTCCTTTCTGGAAGATCGACACCCCGGGTGCGGTTGAGGTGGCAGGGTATTGCGGTCTGGACTTCGCCATCTTCGACATGGAGCACGCCCCACATTCTATGTCTACGGTTGAGAACCTGGTGAGGGCGGCGCAGCTATCCGGGCTGGGTTCAGTAGTGAGAACTCCTGATGGCTCAGAGAATGCCATCAGCAAGGCGCTTGATACGGGTGCGGAGGTTGTACTCGTGCCCCACGTAACTACCGCCGAGGAGGCCCGCCAGGTTGCAGAGGCTTCGCATTTCTACCCCCTCGGACACCGGGGCATGGACATATTCGCCAGAGCGGCCCGGTATGGGGCGATACCAAAGAACGAGTACCTGAGTAAAGAGAATGAACATATCATGGTGGCCATTCAAGTAGAAGGGATGGACGCGGTATCCAATCTAGAGGAGATCTTGGCCATACCGGGCATCGACATTGTATTCATTGGGCCATATGACCTCTCCCACACCATGGGTATCCCTGGCGAGGTCCGGCATCCCAAGCTCCTCGAGACAATGGAGGGGATCGTTCGTTCCATCCGCGAGGCCGGCAAAATCCCTGCAACTCATGTTGATGATGTGGAGGGTGCCGGCTACTGGAAGTCTCGGGGAGCACGATTCATCTCGATCTCTGTGGACTTGAGGATACTGGGCTCCGCTTTTACTGAGTTGGTTTCTGAGCTCCGCAATCTAGGATAGGACGATTTGAGCTAGCATGCTCACTTGCGGATGCATCCAGCCAGCTGCCGCCCAGTGCCGTTACTAGCGCGGGGCTTTGACCGCCGGATGAACGCAGGACGGACATATGTGTCGATCCGCGTGGTAAGGTAACCAGTAGTATCGTGGCGGCTATTCAGATGGAGGCGTGATCGGGTGCCGCAATTATTCTTAGGCATAGACATAGGGACCAGTTCCTGCAAAGTAGCGGTATATGACACTAAAGGTAACCTTGTGGTCCAGGCAAGCAGACCGTATGGGGTACATCGTCCTGGACCATACATGGCAGAGCAGGATCCAGAAGACTGGTGGGAGGCCGCAAGCCAATCGATTCGTGAGGTTCTCGCACGGGGAGTTGTTCATCCAGCAGACATAGCCGGAATCGGGCTGAGCGGCCAGACACCGACTCAGGTATTCGTGGACAGCACGGGCAAGGCGGTCCGTCCGGCGATCATCTGGGAGGACAGCCGCGCTCAGAGCGAAGCCGAGTGGATACGACAGAACATCGGCACGGAGAAGATGAAGGCCTTTTTGGGAATGTACCTCCCCATCGAACCGACGTGGCCGCCAGCGCGCCTGCTCTGGGTGGCAAGACACGAGCCTACCACCTTGGAGCGAACGCGCACAGTCCTGCAGCCGAAGGACTTCGTAGGCCTGCGGTTGACCGGTGTCCGGTTCTCAGATGCCTGGAGTTCCAAGGGCCTTGTCAGTGTGGCGGACGGACGCATTTCATCTGATTATCTTAGGCTCTTGTGCCTGCCGGATCACATAGTACCGGATACATATAGGCCATTCGAGGTGGTGGGGAGCGTTCGGCCGGAGGCTGCCGAGGCTACAGGCTTGCGTGAGGGCACGCCGGTGGTCGCCGGTTGGAGCGACGCGCTATGTGGCGTACTTGCCTCGGGCTGCTTCGCTCGACCGGGCATAGGTTTCAACGTTACCGGGACTTCTGAGATCGTTGGGATCTCATGTGGCGACGTGTCCGATACTGCGGGCCTTGTGCCGGTTCCCGGGCACCTACTCGGTACAGCTGGCGCCCTCTATGGACCTACGCAATCGGGTGGAGCTTCGCTTGCGTGGTTCAAGGAGGGTTTCATGTCCATCCAATCCTCTGGCGAGCTAGAGGACACGGATGTGTTCCGTCTCATCGAAAAAGAGGCCGCAATGGCACCGGCGGGAAGCTGCGGTCTTATATTCCTTCCATACTTGCAGGGCGAGAGGGCGCCGATTTGGGACCCTGATGCCAAGGGCGCGTTTGTCGGCATTACCAGGTCACACAGAGCGGCCCACTTCATTCGGGCCGTGATGGAAGGTGTCGCCTACAGCGTACGCCATGTTTTGGAGACGGCAGAGCACGGATCGGGCTTGAAAGCCCAAGAGATCAGGATTTCCGGCGGAGCATCGCGCAACGCGCTCTGGACTCAGATGAGAGCTGATGTTACCGGGTGTCCCGTTAGGAGGCTCAAGGTCCTTGAAACCAGCACGCTCGGTGCGGCGATGCTGGCGTCGGTAGGGGCTCGGGTCTACAGCAACCTTCAGGAAGCTACGGAGAATATGGTGCATGTTGAGGAGAGTATCGAGCCGTCGGACCGCATGCATGAAGTATACGACCAGATGTTTCAGGTGTACAAGAGACTGTATCCCGCGCTGAAGCAAGCGGAAACAGGAAGGCCTTACAGTCTATGACAGTTTCTGAGGAGGGAGCAAGTGGGTGCGCAAAGCGATTACTGAACCGGCTCAGGATATAAGTGTATTTGCCGAAACGGACGTACTTGTCGTAGGCGGCGGACCGGCGGGGTATACTGCCGCAATTGCCGCCGCGCGGAACGGGGCGGACGTGATTTTAATGGAGCGTTATGGCCATCTCGGCGGCATGGCCACGGGGGGGCTTGTCCTACTCCTGGATTGCCTGTGTGACGGGAAGGGCAACGTGCTGGTCAGGGGGTTGGTCGAGGAAACCGTGGACCGCCTGAAGCATCTTGATGGGATCATAGCCCCGCCCGAAGATCTATGGGGCTCTGACGATAGGGCAGCCGTCAATCTTTGGCGGAGGTGGGGCTCGGATGGCGGGGAGGGAAAGATAGTCCGGTACAGCCCCGTCGTGGACCCGGAGATGCTCAAGTGCGTTGCCGCCCAGATGGTGGAGGAGTCCGGTGCCAGAATGCTTCTCCACTCATGGATGAGCAAGGCGTATGTTGAGGACAATACCGTGCGTGGCGTCATATTCGAAAGCAAGTCAGGCCGCCAGGCAATCCTGGCGAAGGTGGTAGTGGACTGCACAGGGGATGGCGACGTCTTCGCTACAGCGGGAGCGGAGTTCAATGTGGGGCGCCTTCCCCTAGGATTGGTGTTCCGGGTGGGGAATGTTGACATACAAGCAGCTGAGAAGGCTATTGGCGAGGACCCGACCTTTGCGAAGTATGTCTCAGACAGGCTGCATGAGTTGGGAGGCGTGAGGGGCGGGTACAGCTTCGGGGAGCTTCCTGCTGGATTCTATATGCGCAGCAGTCGAGACGACGTCGTATGGTTCAACACCGTGGTGCCAGGAAATGCCCTGAACGTTGAGGATCTGACTTCTGTGGAGATCAGGGTTCGCAAGGCGATGCTCGTCACCCTGGACTTCTTCAAGAAGGAAGTGCCGGGCTTTGAGAGAGCATATGTCATCGACACGGCACCTCAAGTCGGGACAAGAGCCAGCCGGATGCTGCTTGGCGAGCACGTTCTTACCATCGACGAGTTGCGCGCCGGCACTGTGTTCGAGGACACAGTCTGCGTATCGCAACCTCCGTACAAGGGTTTCAGCCCGGACGACCCCTACAAGTCGGTCCCATATAGATCTTTCCTCCCCAGATCCATAGAGAACCTGCTGGTTGCCGGCAGATGCTTCTCCGGCGATCTCCTCGCCGTGGAAATGATGCGGGTCATTCCATCGGTGATGCTGATGGGCCAGGCTTGTGGTACTGCGGCGGCGATGGCCGCCGAGGCGGGCATTTCGCCTCGTGAGGTGCCGGTCAAGGAGCTACAAATGAAACTGAGAGAGCAGGGTATGTATCTTCCATAGTATCGACGCGGCAAAGGTATCACTGAAGTAGCACTTCCTAAACAGTGAGACCATACTAGCGAGACCATACGGGGGCGATTGAAATGCCGGATTTCAAGTACTTTGAGGACTTCCAGATTGGTGAATTCCATGTTTCCTCCGGACGCACGATGACTGAGGCGGACATCCGTCTCTTCATCGGGTGCACTGACAACACTCATCCCGTGCACGTGGATAAGCTCTATTGTGAGCGACATCCCTACGTGAAGGAACCGGTCATTCAGGGCGTCCTGGTCCTGGGAGTAGCTGACGGTTTCATGGCCAAGGAGATCTCCCCGACTAAGGTCAGCTCAATTCACTACGGCCACGATAAGGTTCGCTATGTCAAGCCAGTTTACCCGGGTGACACCATCTACTGTGAGTTCAAAGTGATCGATAAGACTGTGAAGAACGACAAGTTCGGCATCGTGACCTTCGAAGTCAACGTCAAGAACCAGAATAACGAGGTAGTGCTGTATCACATTGATAAGCAGCTAATCGAGCGCAAGAACCCGGGGCCTAAGGTGGACTAAGTGGACTACCGGGGGAAGGGAGATCGTTGGCATGAAAGGTGCCTTGGATGGCGTCAGAGTTCTGAGTTTCTCTCACTTTGCTCAGGCTCCATTCGCAGTCCAATTGTTGGGGGACCTGGGCGCAGAAGTAATCAAGATCGAGAGGCCGAAGGTCGGAGAGTTTGAACGTGACTGCTTGGCAAGCCGAGACAGGCT
>DUSO01000118.1 GCA_012842565.1 Bacillota bacterium | reverse complement strand
TCAAGGCTGGTTGTTGTACCGGTACTTGCTGGCATAGAGACCTCGCCTTCTTAACAGGGAAGTTCGAGGTCTCTATATTTCTACCCCAAGACCCCGGTCTCCTGCCCCACTACATTTTACACGAACTTCCCGCGTTGTGATGTCCGCCGTTGCCCGCATCATGCGCTGGCGCTATTCGCCGGCGTCATGCGTTGTGTCATGCATTGTTGGGTTGGCATCATGCGTTTGGACGCCACGGGTCGTACTGTCATACGTCGGGGCGTCATGTTTCGGCCAGATAAGCCATGACTCCCGCTGCAATGGCACCCGCAACCCTGGCCTGAAATTCTTCGCTCCGGAGCAACTCCTCTTCATTTGGATTCGAGATAAATGCCAGCTCAACCAGTGTGGCAGGCATCCTCGTATGCCGGAGAACATAAAACCTTGCGCTTTTCACCCCCCGGTCAGATAGCCCCGTCGCCCTGATCAAAGGGGAATGTATAGTCCTCGCAAGGAGCTTCCCCGAGGTGCTGCCGACGCTATAATATACCTCTGTCCCATTCGCACCCTCATTTGCGGCGGAATTGCAATGTATAGATACGAAAATTTTAGCATCTACCTCATTTGCCTTGCTGGCTCGGTCCTTAAGTGAGACAAATGTGTCCTTGGTCCTGGTGAGAACAGTCTGGACCTCATGCCTCCTTAATTCCTCTTCAATTTTGAGCACGACGGCCAAGTTAATGTCAGCCTCACGGGTGCCAAGCTGGCCTACCGCACCTGGATCCTTCCCCCCATGTTAGTGACCAGGGTCAAGGCATATAGCAGCCTTTGCCCTGTGCATATCGGCATCACCCCCCGTCGCCCCTTCTCAACTCATAATATAGCAGATATGAATCCACCCCACCTAAGCTATGCGAATATCCTGGGGATCGTGCATGCATCGCATGTTGGCGCCACCCAGGATGAGAACGTATCTGGGGCATCTTGGCGCCGCTTCGAGTGAAAGCATATCCGGAACATGTTAGCGCCGCCCGGAATAGGAACATATATTGAAAGACGGGAGCTCGTTAATTATGTGCCGGCATCGCAGCTCGCACCCCGACCAGCACCCCGGCTGGCACCACACGTGCAGTGCCGCTGCCCCGGGCGCATATGGGTGGCACGGCGGCGCATGGTCCGTATGCGCGCCCCATAAATGCCGCCCCCGGTACATATGGATAGGCACACCACAGAAGGGGGTGACTTCGTGTTTGCGACCATTAAGAAATGGGGGGTGTGGCTCCTGGTGCTCCTGCTGGTTACAGAGACCGTCTTTCTCGTCGCCAAGGTGCACCAGTATGACCGCGCTCTTCAGCAAGCCATAGAGGCCAGGCAAAGGGCTGAGGAAGCTCTCGCCATGATAAGAGCCATTGAAACCCAGCTGCAACACATCCGGGACGAGACAAAAAGGCTCGATGAAAAGCAGGCAGAGATAGACTCCCGGGTACGGGAGCGCGACAAGAAACTACAAGAGCTTGAAAGAAGGGTGAAAAAATGAGGCGGCCGCTCATCTTCTTAAGGCCAGTGCTGCCGTTAGGCATCATCCTGATCGTGCTGTCAGTCGCCATGGCACTTTATAGGATGCCGGCCCATGCACAGGGCGCTGGGCCCACTGGAGAAGAGGAATCAACTGGGGAGACGGGGAAGCCCGAGGGCACAGCACCAGCCCCTGAAGGGCCTTATATACCCAACCTCCCGCAGGGTCCTGGACCAGCCGAGACCTACGCCGACCTTAAAATGCAGTATTTCGCCGCACTCGAGCGGATTGTCGAGCTTGAACAGGCCTGTCAGGAGGCCCTTGACCTTGCCCGCGGTTACCGGTCAGATCTCGACGACCAGCGGACGATAGCCGAGGCCAGAAAGCTGCAGGCTGAACAGGCTCTTGAGCTGGCCAACACCCTTGTAGGTATAATCAAGGAAATGAAAGACATCATCAACAAGCAACATGAGATCATCCTAAGGCTCACCAGCAAAAAGCCGCTATCGCTCGGCCTCAACGCCGGAGTCTCCCTCCAGCCAAGGGAGATGTCGGGAGGTGGGTTTTCGCTCCAACCGGGAATCACGCTGGGTGTGATAGTATTCTGACCGCCGCCTTCCGGCTCCGGGAGCATATATTAAGTAAGGGCGTCGTATATCCTCGATCCCCTGGCTATAGTGGTGTTTTGACCTCGATCTGCCCTCGATCTGGGCCGCCAGCCATGTGGACGACCAATACGGAAACCCAACAGTCTACGTGGCACCGGGGTGCGGCCCGGATCAAAAGGGCAGCCCCATTGATGGCAGTGCCTGCTCAGCAGCAGCTATGGCCAGTGATGACTGGAAATAAAAATGGAGCCTAAGACTACCAGTAGCCCGCCTGAGGCGGACCCCTTGGGTCTTATCTCCACACCATGACTCCAAATTGGTAGCGGCGACTGGATTCGAACCAGTGACACCACGGGTATGAACCGTGTGCTCTGACCAGCTGAGCTACGCCGCCATAAAATGGTAGCGGGGGCTGGATTTGAACCAGCGACCTCCGGGTTATGAGCCCGACGAGCTACCAGCTGCTCTACCCCGCGACGACTAAAAACCTCGCACCCCATCCATGTTCAACGCAACCCTGTATCAGGGGTGCCAAATAAAAGTATACCATAATCCTCGAAATCGTCAAGCCCAAAAGCTGGGAAACTGAGAAACCGGGAACCCGGGAATGCCCTTAGCTCACAGGCAAACTAGAACCTCTCATCATAACCGGAATGGCTTTACCGTCACGCGCGGTCTAAGAACCTCCGCACGCCCTGAGAACCTCACAGTTGTGCCCAGGCGACTAATAGTATAGACTATCTCCAGCGGCGGTCAACACGAGGGATGGCGTACGAAGGATGACGCAATAGCGCAAGGGAGGCTATGACAATTGGGCCAGCCGTATTCAATAGGTCAGGCGGCACAGAGGCTTCCCGCCGAGTTTGTAAAGAGGCTCCGGCAGCTATTTCCCGGGAACCTGTCCGACATGATACTAAAGGGGTTAGGCTCGGGGCGTTACACGACCCTCAGGGCCAACACACTGAAGTGCGACATACGAAGTCTGATGAATGAACTCAGGCGATCCGGCATCAAATTTGAAAGAGTCCCCTGGTATAATGACGCCCTCGTCATAAAGAACGCACGGGAAAGGGATATTGAGGGATTAGAGCTCTATAAAAATGGCTACCTCTATCTCCAAAACCTCTCCAGCATGATCCCGCCACTCATCCTCGACCTGAGCCCTGGCCAAAAGGTCCTCGACATGGCTGCGGCGCCCGGCAGCAAGACAACGCAGGCGGCAATGATCATGCAAAACCAGGGTTATATCCTGGCAAATGACATAAACCCTGTGAGGATCGAGAAGCTGAAATACAACCTGGACCTTCAGGGGGTAAGAATAGCCCAGGTCAGCATGATGGATGGAGCGCTCCTGGGAAGGAGCAACCCGGAAGAGTTCGACAGGGTGCTCCTGGATGCCCCGTGTAGCGGCGAGGGCACGTTCCTGGTTGGAGACCCGGGCACCTACAGGTCATGGAGCTTGAAGCTTGTCAAGAGGTCTGCGGCCCTACAAAAAAGACTCCTGCGAAGCGCAATACATGCCCTCAAACCCGGGGGTATTCTCGTCTATTCTACCTGTACCTTTTCACCTGAAGAAAACGAGATGAATATAGCGTGGGCCCTGGAAAAATTCCAGGGCCAGATCGAGGTTGTCGATATCCCGCTTCAGCTCCCCCGTAGCTTGAAGGGTATAAGGACCTTCCCCTCCTCCGCCGTCATTGACAACGCAAGCCAGACACTTACGGGTGAGTCCGGCGGACATAGGGACTCCAGAGAGATAGTCCTACCGCCAGATGTGGAAAGGTGCATCCGCATTCCCCCGTCAGAAACCATGGAGGGTTTCTTTATCTGCAAACTCAGAAAGATCGCTTCGGTAATATCCTGGAGCTCCCTCCCAGCCCTGGTAAAGGATTGGAGCTAGTGAAAGGTGGAGCTGGATGAATGGTGTGATCCCGGTCACCGTAAGTTTCTCCCTTGACAATGTCTTCTAGTAGTAATATCGTGAACACGAGAGGTGAACCGTCAATGTTAGAAGACGGAAGTAGTAGGAGTAAAATGATGGCACGATTTAATTCAGGACAGGGAGGCGCGTCTTCGCTAAGACGTCATTAGATTTGTCTTGCCTTTAACGCGCCTCCCTGGTCGGAAGGGAGGCGCTTTCCATGTACGTTACCGCCAAGAATGGACGTAACCATCAACTGAACGAGCCAACCGAAAACCACATGCTCAACCTGCCTATCAAGGAGTTGCTGTCGCGCCTGGAGGCTACCCCTGACGGCCTCACTAGCGAGGATGCAGTAGCCCGTTTGAAGAAATACGGCACCAACGAGTTCCCCCGCCCGCGCGGGGTACCGGCTTGGCTTGCCTACCTGAGACTTTTCGTCCAACCCCTCGTGGTTGTGCTAATCGCGGCCGGGATACTTTCAGCATTCTTTGGAGAGTCCCGTGGTGCCATCATAATCGGAATAATGGTCCTGCTTAGTGTCACGCTTCAATTCTTCCAGGAATACCGATCGGAACAGACCGCCCAGAAGCTTGCAAGACAGGTCGCAATTACGGCCACAGTAGTCCGGGATGGAGCCGTTACCGAAATGCCGATGCGAGAACTTGTTCCAGGGGACGTAATACGGCTGAGCGTAGGCGATATAGTACCGGCCGACGCGAGGGTACTTTACTCAAGGGATTTCTTCGTAGACCAGGCCGCACTTACTGGGGAATCATTCCCCGTTGAGAAGATGCCATGCGATAAGCCTGGTAGACGTCTGGCCCTGCCCGACATGAATCACGCCGTCTTCTTCGGTACGAATGTGGTGAGCGGGACCGCAACCGCTTTAGTGGTAGGGACGAACGGACAAACCGAGTTCGGTCGCATGGCAAAAAGCCTGTCGGTTGAGCGGCCCGAGACTGAGTTTCAACGGGGCATCAGGAAGTTCACCTCGTTCCTCATCAAGGTCATCGCTGTTCTTGTCGTGCTGATCTTTGCACTAAACGCGGGACTTCACCGGGGAGTCCTCCAATCGCTGCTCTTCGCGGTGGCCGTATCGGTCGGAATTACTCCTGAGCTTTTACCCATGATAATAACCATCAACCTTTCCGCCGGTGCAGCAGCAATGGCAAGGCGAAAGGTGATCGTAAAACGCCTGCACTCTATACAGAACCTGGGAAGCATGGATGTCCTCTGCACCGATAAAACCGGTACGTTAACCGAGGGTAAGTTGGTCCTGCACAGTCATATTGACGTCAATGGGCAGACTTGTGAGCAGACCTTCAGGCTTGCGAGGTTAAACAGTGTGTTTCAGGCCAGTCTGCGCAATCCAATGGATGCTGCAATAGCGGCGCATGAGGAAAGCGGGTTTGACGGCTATACCAAAGTGGACGAGATCCCTTTCGACTTCGTCCGTAAGCGCATGTCTGTGGTAGTGGAAAAGAACAAGGAGCGGATTCTAATAACTAAAGGTGCACCAGAGAGCGTGCTTGAAGTATGCAAGTACATGGAGCTCAACGGGCAAACTCTGGAGCTCAGTCCCGAGCGCAAGAAGCTTGCCCGCGACCGTTTCACCGAGCTAAGTAGGGATGGGTACCGAGCTCTTGCGGTGGCCTACCGTCCCGTTGGAAACAACCGGACCGTTTACTCCGTGGCTGATGAGAGTGAGCTCATTTTCGTGGGCTATGTTACTTTCATAGACCCGCCCAAGGAGAGTGCGGCGAAGTCGGTTGAAGAACTAAACAATCTCGGCGTGAAAGTCAAGATTCTGACGGGCGACAACGAGCTTGTTAGTAAGCGCATATGCGAACGTGTTGGGCTCGAGGTCCACGGGGTTGTCATGGGGCAAGATATAGATTCTATGGATGATGAAGAGCTTATTTCGAGAGTTGAGGGTGCGACTATCTGTGCGCGCTTAAGCCCGGAGCAGAAGAACCGGATTATCACCGTGCTCAAGAAGGCAGGTCATGTCGTCGGCTACATGGGTGACGGCATTAATGATACACTTGCGCTCAGGACCGCGGACGTAGGGATCTCCGTTAACAATGCAGTAGATGTGGCCAAGGAGGCTGCAGACATCGTTCTTCTTGAAGAGGGCCTGCGCATTCTCGAGAACGGCATCATAGAAGGCCGCCGGACATTCGCGAATACGATGAAATATATCATGATGGGCACGAGCTCGAATTTCGGGAACATGTTCAGCGTCCCAATAGCGTCCGTGCTGGTCCCGTTCCTGCCGATGCTGCCGGTGCAGATACTCTTGAACAACCTGCTTTACGATTTCTCGCAGGTGAGTATCCCGACTGACCGGGTGGACAGCGATTATGTAAAACAGCCCAGGCGCTGGAATATCGGCTTTATAAGGAACTTCATGATCGTATTCGGGCCGATTAGCTCGCTCTACGACATCATGACCTACCTGGTCATGCTCTACGTATTCCACGCGAGGCCTTCGCTTTTCCAGACCGGGTGGTTTGTTGAATCACTTGCAACGCAGACGCTGGTCATACACATTATTCGTTCGCGTTACAGTATTTTCAAGAGTCGCGGCAGTACCGCACTCTGGGTTACCACGCTAGCGGCTGTTGGGATAGGAATGATAATCCCGTATACCCCGGTCGGTGCCTACTTTTATTTCAGCCCACTACCGCCCCCCTTCTTCCTAGTTTTGGGCGGAATGGTGGGGGCCTACCTTCTGATGGTGGAAGGTGTAAAGCGATGGTTTTACAGGCGATTTGGGTGGTGATTTAATGGTGATTCAATGATGATGGCAATGTGTGCGGGGCAAAGGCCAGCCAGGTCGCCCATGTGATGTTTTTGGGTTTCCATATTCTTGATTTCCGTTTTCAAAATTTCGGGAGGGAAGGGAAACATACATGTGGGATATCCTCCGAGGTGTGCATTTTGTGGGTCGGCGGAGAATCTGAAGTTAAATGAAGCCAACAAACAGCGTATCAAGCATGGATCGCAGGAGCTTGAGCGTGCCAAAAGCCAATTAGAGGTGGTTGAAAGGAAGATCCGAAATATAATAGACGCAATTGCGGATGGCCTCTATAACCCTACCATGAAGCAAACCTTGACGGACCTTGAAGGGCAACAGGCTACGCTTCAAGCCACCATTGAGGGCCTCGAACGTCGCCAAAGTGTCGAACTTACTGAGGATATGATCCGATCCTACCTGGAAAGAGATAGGCAGGCCATCCTATCTGATGACCTGCCTGCCTGCAAACAGGTTATCCCCACCTATGTAGAAAGGGTTATCGTTTACGAGGATCACGTTGACGTAATCCTCAAAATTGTGGATTTCACTGGTGGAGGCGGTGGGAGTCGAACCCACGTCCGAAGAGGCAGCTTGAGCGGCTTCTACGATCGTAGCGTGGGATTTGGACTTCGCCGCCGGGGCGCCCTCACGCCAGCTCCCCGGGAGGCTATCTCGATGGTCTTAGCTCGCCCCTCCGAGAATTGGGACGAGAGCACCCTGGTTTAGGTGACGCCCGCACCGGCCTCCCAGGTTAAGTCCGGATTGGACGGCTGCTTTAATTAAGCAGCAAGAGCGTATTCGTTGTTGGCACTTATCGTGCTTTCCACCGTTTTACGAGCAAGTGGGATCTCGGCTCGCTACCTCTCGCACCGCAGCTCCCCGTCGAAACCGTAACGCCCCCAAAACCTCTAGAATCTTTCCACGTTCTTTTCTTTAAGAGCCCGCTGTGCCTCGCGCCTCGCCGTCCGCTCGGCTATGGCCTCCCGCTTGTCGTGGAGGCGCTTGCCCTTGGCGAGGGCGAGCTCGACCTTTGCCAGTCCCCGCTTCAGGTATACCCGGAGAGGGACCAGCGTGTAACCCTGCTCACGGGTCTTACCTATGAGCTTTCGTATTTCCGACTTGTGAAGGAGTAGCTTACGCGTACGAAGCGGGTCGTGATTAAACCGGTTCCCGTAGTCGTACGGGCTTATATGCATATTATAGAGCAGGACTTCGCCATTTTCCGCTTTCGCAAAACTGTCCCTGAGATTAATACGACCCAGCCGCGCCGACTGGATCTCAGTGCCCGTAAGGGCGATCCCTGCTTCGTAAGTTTCCTCTATAAAGTAGTCGTGATATGCCCTGCGATTTGTGGCCAGTACCTTTTCGCTATCCGGCGCCATGATCCTCTGCCTTCCGGAGCCGCAAGCTCCTGCCCGCACGACCCGCATCATAATTATATCACCTACAGGCCCTGTGTCAAGGAACTTGAAAACTCGAACCGGCCAACCGGGGAACCCCGAGCCGCTATTACCGGGCGGGCGAACGGCTTTGGCCGGGCGCAAGGCCGGTAAGGCCAGCACCAAAGCCGGGGCGCAACGGGCTCGTGACAGGCTTCGACCGTGACAGACTTCTTAGGATTACAGGCCGAGCTCACCGGAGATCCCCTGCATGGCCTCGAGCCCGATCCCGATAAACTCCTCGAGGCCGATTCCCAGCTCTGAGCAGGCCTTGATCTGATCGCGGTTCGCGCCCCTCGCAAAGGAGCTCTCCTTAAACCTGTGCATGATGAAAGGGACATCTATGGCAGAAAGCTTCTTTTCCGGGTGAATGAGCGCTGCCGCCACAATGAGTCCGGTCAGCGGGTCAACTGCATAGAGGGCCTTGTCAAGCCTGCTCGCGCGCGGGATACCATGGCATTGGTTGTGAGCCTCCACCGCATGTACCAGCTCACCGGGAAGCCCCAGATCCCTCAGCAAAGCCCCGCCGACCAGGCTATGCCTCTCCGGGGATTTAGCAGTCTCATCATAGTCCACATCATGCACAAGGCCCGCGAGCCCCCACAGCTCCTCGTCCTCACCAAGCCTCCTCGCAAGGGCGCGCATCACCGCTTCTGTCGCAAGCATGTGTTTTATCAGGTTCTTGTTCTTCACGTGCTTTTTGACTAAATCCAGAGCTTCCTGTCGTTCCAAATCGCCGTATCTCCCTTCTGGTGCACGTGGGGCCCCCTTGAGGGGGGCCCGGTCCGTCACATATCTTACCACTTGCACGTTTTATTACTCATCTGCCCGACGCTGGCAAGCCCGTGCCCGCGGCGTAGTTCGTACCCGCAGCTTTTTGGAGGGCTACATGAATAACCGCAGCAACCCTTCGTGGAGTGTCCCGATAAGCGGGGCAAACACCAAGGACACGACGGTCATGAGCTTTATTAGAATGTTCATGGCCGGGCCTGCAGTATCCTTGAACGGGTCGCCGACTGTGTCGCCGATGACCGCTGCAGCGTGGACTGGTGTGCCCTTGCCGCCAAGGTTGCCCGCCTCTATGAATTTTTTGGCGTTGTCCCATGCGCCGCCGGCGTTGGCCAGCTGGATCGCCATAGGCACGCCCACGGCCACTGC
>DUSO01000117.1 GCA_012842565.1 Bacillota bacterium | reverse complement strand
TCATGGCGTGGGCGATGTCCAACGCTGTGGAGAGAGCCGACCACAACGGCAACATCATGCTGGACAAGGCGAAGTCCAGGGAGCGTATCGACCCCGTGGTGGCGCTGATGAACGCACACGCAAGGGCGATGCACCATGGAACGGAGGGAGCATATGACCCGAATAAATACGCCACGGAAGACATTCTTGATAAACTTTGGGGCTAAGGCTTTACAGTGGTTGGCTGAATACGTCGAGGATTTGTTGATTACGGGCGGCCTTGGGTTTATCATTTGGGCTTCGTTCCTCGTAAGCAAGCTACTGGGCCTTTACGTGCTGGGCTTTGTGCTCGTTGGCCTTGGTTGGTTCCTGGCGCGTAGCCCGACGGACGGGAGGTGATAACTCATGCTTTTTCGTCGCCTTGTAAGAAACATGGCAACAACCGTCACTACATCCCAAGAAGCGGCCCTGAACGACCCCGCTCTGCTGGAGTGGCTCGGGATCGAACCCGATGAGATTGACGTGCGCGGCACGAAGGCGCTGAGAGAGGCCACAGTTTTCGCCTGCGTGAAGATCCTGAGTGAGGCCGTGGCAAAGCTGCCGCTCAAGGTGTACCGGGAAACGGACAGGGGAATTGAAAAGGCGACAGGCCACTATCTGTACCCGCTGCTTAAGAGCCGCCCCAACCCCTACATGACCGCTTACGACATGTTCAAAGCGGTCGAAGCTCAGCGGAATTTACACGGCAATGCGTACATCGTGCCGGAAATTATCCAATCTGGCCTGGACCGCGGCAAAATCCGTTGGCTGTGGCCGGTGGACGCGAAGGCGGTTGAGATCTGGATTGACAACCGCGGTCTCTTCGAGGCTCGGAACCGCGTTTGGTATGTGGTCCGGGTTGGCGGCCAGGAGATCCGGCTGGACCCGGAGGAGATTGTACACCTCCGGGCGATGACGCTGGACGGCATTTCCGGCGTAAGTCCACTGCAGTACCTGCGCTGGACGGTGGAGTCCGGGCTTGCCGGCACGAAACACGTGCGCGAGTTTTTCAGGCAGGGGCTGCAGATGAAGGGCATTGTGCATTACACCGGCGACCTCAACGAGGAAGCCGAAAGGCGCTTCCGCGAGAGGTTCGAGCGGATGGCTGCCGGCCTGAAAAATGCCCACCGCGTGGCCCTGTTACCGATAGGATACCAGTTTCAACCGCTGGAGCTTTCCATGACGGATGCTCAGTTCCTGGAGACGGCCCAGCTCACCATTAGGCAGATCGCCAACGCGTTCGGGGTCAAGATGCACCAGTTAAACGACCTGAGCCGCGCAACTCACACCAACATCGAAGAGCAGCAGAAGCAGTTCTACGCCGACACCCTGCAGGCAATCCTGACTCAGTATGAGCAGGAATTCACTTACAAACTCTTCACCCCGTCGGAAATCCGGCGGGGCTATTATGTGAAATTCGTCGTTGACAGCATCCTGCGGTCGGACATCAAGACGCGCTATGAAGCCTACCGCATCGGCATCCAGGGCAGCTTCCTGAAGCCGAATGAGGTCAGAGCCTGGGAGGAGCTGCCTGCCGAGCCTGGAGGTGATAACTTGCTTGTGAATAAGGCTATGCAGGCACTAACTAGCGTCGTTCCGGTTAAGAAGGAAGGGGGTGAGGAGCAGGATGAACAGCAAGAGGCCCTTCTGGAAATGTAAACTAGCGGCGGAAGATAAAACCAAAGGGGAATTGCTTATATACGGGCCCATCGGTGACCAGTCCTGGTTCGGTGATGAGGTATCCCCAAAGCAGTTCCGCGAAGACCTGAAGGCCCTGGGAGACATTGAGGAACTGCGTATCTATATAAACTCTCCCGGCGGGGATTTCTTCGCCGGCAATGCGATATATGCTATCCTCAACCGCCATGAGGCCCTGAAAGTTGTTTATGTGGATGGCCTTGCGGCTTCCGCGGCGTCGCTGGTGGCCATGGCAGGGGACCTGATCATCATGCCCGAGAACGCTATGATGATGGTGCATAATCCGTGGACCATCGTGGCCGGCGATTCGGGGCTATTACGCAAAGTAGCTGATGACCTCGATTCCATTCGGGAGAGTATGATAGCAGTTTACGCTAAACGGACAGGTCTGGACCGGGAGCGAATCATAGAGCTATTGGACGCGGAGACCTGGATGACCGCGAATGAAGCGGTCAAGCTGGGCTTTGCCGATGAGATCGAGGACGCAAAGAAGGTCGCAGCGTCAATTAAAGGCTCGAAGTTGGTGGTTAACGGGATAGAAGTTGACTTGAGCCAATACCGCAATCCCCCGAAATGGCTTGCGGCGCGGAAAGTCTTCGCAGGCGTTTCGCCCGAAGACGTTTCGGAGGAGCTGGCCCCCGAGAACACGCCCTGGGAGGCCCCGACGCTCTCTGATTTTACGGATGAGCCCTGGGAGGAGCTTTCCGAAGCGGAGAAGCGGCGCATAGCGGGGCATTATGCCTGGGCAGCTTCTATGCCGCCCGAGACTTTCGGTGATCTGAAGCTCCCACACCACCGGCCTTCTGACGGAGCCGTGGTGTGGCGGGGGGGAG
>DUSO01000116.1 GCA_012842565.1 Bacillota bacterium | reverse complement strand
TCCCCGTCCCGTGGAGGCCTTCCCCTATCCGCTACCCCTCTCACGGGAGTCGGTCGCCATTACGAGTACTTTTTCCCGTGAGGCAACGATCCCTCGTTCGAGTACTTTTTTACGTGAGGCAACGGGCCCCCTTTCGAGCCCTCCCCTTTCGAGCCGTCAAGCACCATTTCATGCAACCTGTTCCAACAACCCCTTTTGAACCCATCTCAAGCACCCCTGCCATGTGTTTTCATGCCCGTGTGCCGTGCCCTGCCGTACACATTGCTCCGGTGCGATGGGACGAAACTAACGGGGGGTTTCTGGGTATAGTACCCATGGGGGCCGGTAAACACAGGCGTCACCGCAAAAGACCAGCAACGATAAAATGGCCGCCGACAGAAAGGCCTGCAGGGTAATCGTTGCTGACATGGAGGTCGAATGATGCTGCATAAAACATCCATACAGCTCCGGGCGTTCCTGGCATACCTGGTATTTATCGTATTGCTGATCCCCTTATTGCAGGATACTGCCTGCAGTGCTGCCATACCACTCGGCAGCCGCCCTCTGGCCTATGGTGCCCGGGGCGATGATGTACTCGAACTGCAGTATCGCCTGAACCTGTTGGGATTCTATATTAAGGTGCTCGATGGCATCTTCGGCAGCGAGACCAGGAGGGCGGTAATCGAATTCCAGGCTGCTTCCAACCTCCCACGCACGGGAGAGGTGGACAAGGCCACTGCCGAGCTCATCCTCGAGGGCAAGGTCAGAAAAATAACACAGCGTCCCACGCAGGCGGCCCCCCCGGTGTCGAAGCAACAATCAAAGCCGGGTCAAACCCCTAAATCGGTACAATCTCCCAAGCCGCCCGCGAAGTCTGCGACGATTACACCACATCATGGTGTCAATTCGATTGCACACGGGAACCCGAGTGCCAACTCAAATGTGGCGTCTGACAAGCGCGCGGCCAAGGCCGGGCCAGCCGCTACCGTGCATGTGGTAAAGGCCGGGGAATGCCTTTCGGTGATCGGCCAGCTTTATGGAACATCTATTGAGGCCATAATGAAGCAGAATAGCCTCAGGAGCACAACAATATATGTCGGACAGAAACTGGCGATCCCGGGGCCTGCCGGGTCTACCCGAGGGGGAACCTATGAGGTAAGGGACGGGGATTGTCTATTCTTCATAGCAAAGGAATTCCGCACAACCGTGGCCGCCATTGCCAAGGCCAATGGCTTAAAGGATCCAAACATGATATGGCCTGGCCAAAGGCTCATAATTCCTTCAGGATGACAGCCCGACCTTGAGGCCCGGCCCCAGGGCGGGGGTATTCATCCAAATATTCGGGGAGCCCGGGGAGCAGGAAGGTGGGAGGCCGGGCGCGAATGCCAAATGCCTGGTAGCATGGTATAATTATTATACCGGAACCAAAGGGAGGGGTGTAAGGCTATGGATGTTGCTAACAGGCACCTCAGCGCCTTGCCCCGGGAAGATCTGGACTTTATTGTCCGGACGGTCGTCAAGAGACGTACCGACTACGATGAAATCCGCAATATCATCCAGGGCAAGGCAGACTTGATCGACGTCATGCTCGACGACGAAAGGCTATTCCGGCGAACCATGGCGGATGAAGAGGCTATCCTGAGGCTATCACCTTTCCTGCTATTTACCATCCTCATTAGGAAGGTGCACCGGGACCTCAAGAACACAACGTTCACGATCGAGCCGGTCGGCAAAAGGGAGAGACTGCCGATTTTCGATGCGCCCAGGGTGGTCGAACTCCTCGACAACGAGGATGTCCGGAGTTATCTTGCTGACATGTTGAGCTCCTTCACGAGGGTCGGTACGACAACCTTGTACTTCAAGGATGGGCGTGCGTTTTCCAAACGGACGTTTTCAGACGTTGACCTGGATGACGTGTTAGAGCTTGCAGAAATCTTGCCCGAGGATTCTAAGTTTTCCCTATATAAACGCGCCGGGGACATCTGTCTATTCCTTACCGGTGTCTATCCCGACTATATATTCTCTCAGGTTGCAGAGGAATCGAGTTCGCACAGGACCCAGGGTGAATCGCGCAAAGTGCGGGATATGGCCGACTATGAACGCGAGGGGCAGATGTTCTACCGCCAGGCAGCTAGCCACAAGATGGCGAAAGTTGTCGGAATGGACCGCGTGCTCTCAGTTTTGTCCGAGAGTTTTACGCTTGCACGCAAACCACTGACCATAATCGCAGAACGCTATGTAACGTCAAAGCGGGACCAGTGGTTTAAGGCATGGCCAGCCTTCGGGGCCGGCACGGCGTCCGGGGCCGGTACAACAACTTGACATCCCGCCAGGGATGTCATCAAATCTGGAGGACCTATTTGGCTATATATGGTGGGCGAAACAGGACTTGAACCTGTGACCTCCTAGATGTGAACCAGGCGCTCTGCCAGCTGAGCTATTCGCCCACTCGCCGGTTACAGCCTTGTGAGATGCTGTCTGATTTGTATTTTAGCGCATCCCGAGCTCAAAGTCAACACACCGAATTGCCTCATCAAAAATGTGCTTGAAATCGATTCGTTGCCTCATATCAAAAATGTGCCTGAAAGGAGTGAGCGTCAGATGTCTAGAACCCTAACGTACCTGTTGAGAAAGGGTGAACTACATA
>DUSO01000115.1 GCA_012842565.1 Bacillota bacterium | reverse complement strand
GCCAGGGGCATAAAAGAGGGGCTTCGTCGCCTAAGAGAACACGCCATGATCGACCGGGAGCTGTAGGACTATAACAGGCTATATACACCGAGTGCCGAGATGCGCTGTTTCTCCTTATCCAGGATTTCCTCGAGGTCGAGGTCCAGGGTATTGCAGATGGCGGTAAGATAAAAGAGGGACATTCCAAGCTCGGTCTCAATGGTATCTTTACAGTCGGGGCACAGCGAGCCGGCCAGGTGAGTGTCTACATAATCCCGGGCCTGGGCCAAGCTTATATCGGCGGGGATCGTCTGGCGTTTAGCCCTTACCTCCAGGCATCCACACGCTGTCACCGCCTTGACAATGGCCCTGTTGACTCGCGCTGCGGATTCCTGAAACTTGGAGAGACAGTCCAGAATGCTACGGTGCCGTATGAGGCACTCGGAGACGGTCGATTGAAAATCCAGGGGATCTCGACGCTTCATTGTTTCACCTCGCAGACGGATCCTTATCCTGGGAAGACAATTAAATTATATTGGGGTCCCGGGCGTTTGTCAACGCAAGGCCGCACAAGGCTGCACCCGGTTTCCATGTAACCGCTATCTTCCATATAACTGAAATTTTGGTTGATGGTGGGATTTCCTTGACACGGGTACCCCCTCATGTTAGAATCGTATTTAGGGAACTTGTGCCATAAGCGGGAGGCGTACCACCTGGTGTTTAATGTTGGGGACAAGGTAGTATACCCTATGCATGGGGCCGGCATCATCGAGGCCATAGAAGAACGCGAGGTCCTCGGCGAGCGACAAAAATACTTCATCATGCGAATACCCTATGGTGAGATGAAGGTGATGGTGCCAACCAGGAACGCGCATGAGGTAGGGCTTCGCGACGTCATATCGCCTGAGGATGTCAAAAAGGTGCTGGATGTCCTCCGCGGTGACAAGACCAGGATGTCGTCAAACTGGAACAAGAGATACAGGGCCAACCTCGAAAAGCTGAAGAGCGGGGATGTCTTTGCCATCGCTGAAGTAGTCAGGAACCTCGCGAAGAGGGACCAGGAAAAGGGGCTCTCCACCGGCGAACGCAGGATGCTCGAGAACGCAAAGCACATACTGATCAGTGAAATCGTCCTGGCTGAAGGCAAGAGCGAGGAAGAGGTAACCGAGACCATCGAGGAGATCCTGCGCTAGAGGTTCCACCCCGGCTGCTGCAAGATTCGATCGACCTCCGCAAGAGCACCTTACACCTGTGGGATAGGGCCGGTTTATCATAAGGATACTATTGGTATGAGGGTTAAGCAGGAGGTGGTATGCTGCGTGTCCCCGAGCAACAAACTAATCCGGGCATTCTTCGTGGTCGTTGGCGCCTTTACTGGTATCTGGCTTCATAGTGTCATAATGCATTTACCCGTGACGGAGAGTTTCTCTGGCACCAACGTCGCCCCGTTCCTGGCCTTTGCCGGAGGCGGTGCCCTAACGGGCCTCCTGGCGGTGCCTGTCTTCGTCCGTGGCTTCTGCCGCGGTGTGCAACTGCTTGAGTCTTTTCTGCGGAGGACTCCGACGCAGGATATCGTTGTGGGAGCCTTTGGAGCTATCGTCGGCCTCCTCATAGCGGTCCTCCTGTCCTTGCCTTTTACCCAGCTGCCCTTTGTTGGCAGGTATCTTCCCGTCCTGGTGACCCTGGTCCTGGGCTATGTCGGTACCGTAGTTGCGGTAAGGAAAAAAGAAGAGCTCATGGGCCTCTTTGTCGCGGTGCCCAAGACCGCCGAACGGTCCGGCTTGCCAGCCGCCGAGCGTGCGAATCCCCAGCCGCGAGATCGGACCATGAAGCAGTCTCCCAAGATTCCATTTAAGATCCTGGATACCAGTGTGATCATCGACGGCCGTATCGCTGACATATGTAAAAGCGGGTTCCTGGAGGGCACCCTCCTGGTGCCGGGGTTTGTCCTGGAGGAACTCCAAAAGATAGCGGATTCCTCGGATGTGCTCAAGAGAAATCGCGGTAGGAGGGGCCTCGACATACTGAACAAGATGCAAAAGGATCCGGCCATTTCCATCCAAATCTATGAGACCAACCTCGATGGATCTCAGGACGATGTCGACAGCAGGCTCGTAAAGCTCGCGCGCAGTCTTGGCGCCAAGGTCGTGACCAATGACTATAACCTCAACAAGGTTGCGGAGTTGCGCGGCGTGCACGTGCTCAATATAAACGAGCTTGCGAATGCCCTGAAGCCCGTGGTGCTCCCGGGGGAGGAACTGGTAGTCCACGTGATCAAGGACGGCAAGGAATCTGGGCAGGGCGTGGGATACCTGGACGACGGCACCATGATCGTCGTGGACGGCGGCAAACGCTACATAGGCGAGGATGTAGACGTACTGGTCACGAGCGTGCTACAGACCGCTGCCGGCCGTATGATCTTCGCGAGGCCCAGGCCTCTTGCCGAACGTGGTTCCTGACCGACTTGCAAGAGGGTGGCGGAAGGTATAGCGCATGGGCAGGGTTTCATGCATCATACCGGCGGCCGGGCTTAGTACCAGGATGGGCAATGGGATGAACAAGCTGAGGCTGCACCTCGGGGGGCAGCCTCTTATCTCGTACGCCATTTCTGAGTTTGAAAGGTGCGAAGCGGTTGACGAGATCGTGCTCGTAGTCAGGCGGGACGACCAGGATTGGATAATGAAGGAGGTCATGGCCGCCACATCCGCCAGCAAGGTGGTGGCGGTTGTAGAGGGTGGTAAGACCAGGCAGGAGTCTGTCCGGCGCGGGCTTTCCTATGTAAGCGAAGGTTGCGACATCGTGATCATCCATGACGGGGCGAGGCCGTTTGTGACGCAGTCACTTATACAGGATGTGCTGGTAGGAGCCCGGGAACATGGCGCATCGGTGTGCGCGGTGCCGGTCAAAGATACCATCAAAGAGGTCTCCGAGGACGGCTTTGTGCTAAAGACCCTCAACCGCTCTGTGCTTTGGGCTGTGCAGACCCCCCAGGCGTTCGAGAAATCGATCCTGACCGCGGCGCATAGACTAGCAGAAAGGGAAGGGCTTGAGGGAACCGACGATGCCAGCCTTGTCGAACATTATGGGTTTCCGGTCAAGATCGTGCCGGGCACCTACGAGAATATAAAGGTGACCACAAAGGAGGACCTGTATCTTGCGGCTGCCATATTGAGCGGGAGGACCAGAGATGAGGGTAGGCATTGGATTTGATGTGCACCGCCTTGTCCACGGCCGTGAACTCTGGCTCGGGGGAATAAAGATACCGTATCACCTCGGGCTCGAGGGCCATTCCGACGCCGATGTGCTCCTCCATGCAATAGCCGACTCGCTCCTGGGTGCGGCGTCCATGGAGGACCTAGGGCGGCTCTTCCCGGATAATGATGAAACATACCGGGGCATCTCGAGCCTCATATTGCTCTCACGGGTCATGGATAGAATTCGCGCCAGAGGCTATAGTATCGTAAACATTGATTCTGTTGTCATCGCCGAAAGACCGAAGCTTGCTCCATATATAGACGACATGAAACGGGAGATATCCGGGGCCCTCCAGATAGCCCCCGACCGAGTAGGCATAAAGGCCAAGACATCAGAAGGACTGGGGCCGACCGGGATAGGAGAGGGAATAGCGGCGTACGCTGTTAGCGCAATCGAGTTCATATAGATCCCACAACTGCCAGGGTCGATGACAAACAGTCGAGCATCGGGTCATTTCAGGAAGATTTGGGGGGTCAGGGTTATGCTCGTCGAGCAGATCATGTCTCGTAGCCCGGTTACCATAGAGCCTGACAGGTCTCTGGAAGATGCGAGGAAGTTGATACTGAATAGCGGCACTCATATACTTATTGTTGTGGAGAACGATAGGGTCGCAGGGGTGCTCTCAGACCTCGACCTCCTGCGACAGCAAGGGGATGACTGCCGGGTAAAGGAAGTAATGGACCGCCACTTCATCAAGGTACACGAGGGATTTGACGTGCGGGAAGCATCCAACATGCTGGTGGAGCAGGGCAAGCCTGCCCTGGTGGTGTTGGGGCCGCAAGACACCCTTGTGGGAGTGGTCACCCCCAGAGACATCGTGCGCGGGATTGTCATGGATGAGGGCGGTATTGGGCTTTCCGTGGAGAGCTCCGCGATCTACCTCTCGATGACTCGCAGCCGTGAATATGAACAGTACTGGCTGGATAAGGTAGCAGGCTATGGTTACAGGGCAGCCATCACGCAGGTGGGTGCCGGGCCTGATAAACTTGCGGTAAAGCTCCGGGAGAGCATGATCGCCGCTGCGGTTGCCCGCGGGGTGATTTCCGAAGACTCGAGAGAGAAGATAGCAGTATCTAATGCCGTGCGGGATGCCTATGCCCAGCTTGCCATGATCAACCCGGGTCTTGGCGGAGGTTTCAAGTTGGCCCTAGTCCGCGGGGACGGAAGGGTATCGGTTGCCATCTTCGGGCGGTTTGGGCATGCGCTTGCGGACGGCCCTGAGCAACTGGCAGTTGGATACAGCGTCATCTAGTCAATGGAGGAGCAGAAGTGGAGAGCATTGTTGTCGAGGGCGGGGAAAGGCTCGAGGGCAGGGTGAAGCTCACCGGGGGCAAGAACAGCTCACTAGCCATTATTGTTGGCGCTGCTCTGGGGCGCGGGACGACCATTTTAGAAAATGTCCCGCGATACAGCGATACCTTCGTGCTGTGTGATATCTTGAGCGCCCTGGGGGCGAAGATCGAGTGGCAGGGGAACGATACCCTCGCTGTCGATGGAAGCAATATAACCAATGACAGCCCACCCTATGAACTGGTGAGAAAACTTCGCGCATCTTTCTACACGGCGGGACTCCTGCTCGCGCGCCTCGGTGCTGCACGGGTACCCTTTCCGGGGGGCGATGCAATCGGCGCCCGGGGTATCGACTTTCACCTTAACGGGTTCAGGGCTCTGGGAGCAGAGGTCTCCATCGAGCACGGGTATGTCAATGCCAGGTGTTCGGAGCTTACCGGGACCAGCTTTTACGTCGGAAAGGCCAGTCATGGGACGACGGTAAACATGATGCTTGCCGCATCTTGCGCCAATGGCACGACCGTCCTCGAGAATGCGGCGCGAGATCCGGAGATCGTCGACCTGGCAATACTCCTAAACAGGATGGGGGCCAGGATAAGAGGGGCCGGAACCAGCACCATAAAGATTGAGGGGGTCCGGGAGCTATCCCCCACGAGGCACGAGATCATTCCCGACAGGCTCGAGGCAGGGACTTTCATGATCGCAAGTGCAGCCACGGGTGGGGACATCACCATCGTCAACGCTGTCCCGGAGCACCTCCGGACCGTCATAATAAAGCTCGGCGAGGCAGGGGCGACGGTCGAGGAAGGACCAAAGGGCCTGAGGGTGATCGGGCCTGCGAGGCCCCGGCCGGTCAACATAGAGACTCAACCCTATCCGGGCTTCCCTACCGACCTCCAGCCTCTATTCACCGCCCTGATGACCAGGTCTACGGGAGTGAGCGCGATTACGGAGACCAGGTTTGAAAACCGCTTCGGGTATGCCGACGAGCTTCGCAGGATGGGGGCGGACCTGCAGGTGGACCGGGATACCATCATCGTGCGCGGGGTGGAGAGGCTGACAGGAGCG
>DUSO01000114.1 GCA_012842565.1 Bacillota bacterium | reverse complement strand
TCGTATTCTTCCAACGGCTCCTCCCGCCCAGGCTGGGGGTCCAGGGAGAGCCTTTCACGGAGGACCCTATTGGCCTCCTCCATAGCGGCGATGTCTTCTGCGCTGGCATTTAACGCCGCGAGCTCGGCGAGCCCTGCCTCCACTACTTCTCGAGCGCGGATGATCTCCACCGGGCCCGAATCCGAAGCAAGCCTTTCCAAATCGGGAGAGATGGCAGCTGATATTCGCATGGCCTCCTCGCTGATATAGGTCCCGCTCCCCTTTCGGGAGTACACCAGCCCTGCCAACTCCATGGCGCTTAGTGCTTCACGGACGGAGGCCCTGCTCGCGTTTAGCTGCTGTGCCAGCAGACGCTCAGAAGGCAACCGGTCTCCCGGCCTGAGCCGGCCGTCGCGTAAGAGGGCCTTGATTTGTTCAATTATCTGCAGATAGGCGCGTTTATGACCGATAGGCTGAAAGAGCTGGATCTTACATCACCTCGACTTTACCGCACTGGGCGCCGGGGGACAGTCCCAGGAGTCTGGCGATGCTCCCCCCGAGGATCATGTCTTTTGCCTCATCGGAGATGTCGGCGCATGTTATCCGCACCAGGTTGGGCGCGAGATAGCTGGTCGGGAGGTTAGACCCCCACATGATCCGCTCGGCCCCGAGTTGCTGGACGGCATATTCCACCTGGCCGTCACAGAACATCGCATCGGCCGTGTTTATATAGATGTTGGGATTGGCGACGGCCGCCTCTATCGCATCCCACCAGGCCCAAAGGGCTCCCATATGGACCAGGATGATCCTGGTATCGGGACAAGCCCTTGCCAGCGAGGCAATACGCCTAGGATGAGAAAGGTCATCCGCCGTCGAGTGGATCGCCACCACCGCTCCTAATTCGCCGGCCAGCTTCGTGATCCTCTGTGCAGCCAGGCAGTCGGCGGCATAGGTATGATTGACCGGGTGCAGCTTCACGCCCTTCCAGCTCTTTCCAATTATATATCTCTCGACCTCCGCCTCCGCTTCCTTCAGATATCGTGGGTTGACCGTGCAGAAGGGGATAAACCGGCCCGGGAACCTCTCTATCTCCCTGGCAAGTTCCTCATTCCCCTCCTCAAAGTCATACTGGCTTGCCTTTAGAGACGACACTACTCCCATCCCTACATTGTACTGGTCCATTATCTCGACAAGCCGCTCTACAGTCTTGATCCTGAGCGGGTAACGCTTGTGCGCAAACCCTATATGCATGTGGCCGTCTATGATCATATGAGAGCACTTCCAATCATGTCGAAATCTTCCAGCCATGCCGGGACAACAGGTCAGAGGCGTTACGCCATAGCAGGAGTTCCTTTATGTCCGCAGGCAATTCGCACCCCGTAACCTTGGCGACAAGAGGCTCAAATGGCATCAATGGGAAATCGGAGCCGTACATGACCCGGTGGGGCCCCAATAGCTCGACGGCTTGCTCGATCATGCCGTAGGTATTCCCGCTGCCGCTGGTATCCAGCATCACATTTGGAAACATGGTCCCGACCTCGATGGCATCCTGCCAGTCCCAAACGCCCATATGAGCCATGATTATGGTCATGTCCGGGAGCCGCCGGGCCACCTCAGAAATGGCGTAAGGGGATGAATTGGCGGCGACAAACCTGTCGCCGGAATGGATCAGGACAAACGCGCCAAGCTTTGCAGCCTCCTCGAGCACGGCATACGTGGCCTCACAATTCACCGGGTAATTCCCCTGCTGGGGATGGAGCTTTACACCCGGCCAGCCGAATCCTCCCACATATTTCCGGATTTCAGAGACGGCCTCCTCGCGAAACCGGGGGTTGACCGCCACCAGGGGCACAAGCCTCCCGGGATAACGCCGCCAGGCCTCATAGAGGCGGGCATTACCTTCCGCAAAGTCATAGCCAAGGGATTCGAGATGGGAGGCCACGGCGGTGTCGATCCCGGCCTTGTCCATGCGGGCTATCACATCCTCGACGGTCTTGGCCCTTACGTGCCACACCCCGGCAATAACTCCAAGGTGGATATGAGCATCTATTATCATCGCTATGAAGCCTCCCCTGCATTGCCCAGCCGGGTTGCGCCGGCCTTGGAGGCCCCGGACTCGCCCCTTGACCTGGCGGCAAGGTCCGCCAGCATAAAGAACAGCATCAATGCGCCGCCTACCGGCACCGCCAGGTACGAATAACCAGAAGGTATGTTGACGCCCGTGTAGTATATTCCCATCCGGATCCGCGTTACCTGATAGCCATATAGAATCAAGACTATGGAAAACCCGGCCTTCAACGCGAACAGGAGTGCATTCGCAGCCTTTTTCATGCCGGGGCTCAGCTTGTCGGCTAGATAGTCGATCCGGAGGTGATCGCCGCGCCTGAAAGCTACGGCCCCACCCAAGAAGATCACCCAGGCGAAAAGCAGCTGGCTTACATCAGGCACCCAGGTGTAGGACACAGAAGCAAAGTACCTTATAGCTACCTGGTACACATTGAGAATGAATATGGTGAAGAACCCCAACCCGCTCATATAAAAAAGTATCTTTTCTAATATGTCAGCAAGCCGCTTCATATCGTATAACATCTCCCTATACCACAACATGCCGAGCTCGCTTTGCCGCCACCCCGTGAGGCCCCATAACTGGCCCGTCGAGACCCACCACCCTGCCAAGTCCTATCGCTGGCCCCCCAAGTCCCGTCACTGGCCCATCAAGAGGTTGGGCAAGAAAGTGACCGTCCAAGGGATATATGTCGCAATTGCAAGCACAACCAGGAGTGCAGCGATATAGGGCAGGGTCCTCCTGGCAAGTCTGTCGAATGGCACGGCAGCGATCTTGGACTCAAGGAACAGTAGCGCGCCTACAGGGGGCGTAAGCAGGCCGATCATGAGATTCAAGACAACAACAACCCCGAAATGGGTCGGGTCAATCCCCATGTCCAAAGCTATAGGAAGGAGCACGGGGAAGAAGATGAGCATGGCCGGGATAGCATCCATGATCATGCCTAGGAAGAGGAACAAGATATTCACGGCCAGCAGGAAGGTGTACTTATTAAGGTTCATGCCGGTGATGGTGGCCGCCACCGTCTGTCCCAGCTGCTCGTTGGCCACAATCCATGAGAAAATGCCGATCACAGCAAATAATATCATGATGTTGGTGGAGAAGACTGCCGACCTCGCAAATATCCCCGGGAGATCGATAAAATGGATCTTCCTGTAGATGAACATGCCTACGATAAGCGTATAAAAGACAACTAGGATTGCTGCTTCGACGATGGTGACCACGCCGCCCACAATGCCGACGATGACGATTACCGGAGCAAGTAACGCGAAAAAGGAATCTGACAGCACCTGGAATAACGTCCTCAAATCCCGTTTGATTTTGATACCAGGTAGAGGCCTCCGCCGCATCTCCAGGTAGACCATGACCGCCAGAGCGACACCCATGAGAAGCCCCGGTATGACCCCGCCCAGGAAGAGACGCCCTACAGATAGGTGTGTGATGAGGCCCAGGAAGACCATGGGGATGCTCGGCGGGATGATCGGGCCTATGGTGGCTGACGCCGCATTGATGGCCGCGGCAAAGTCGGGGTCATATTTTTCCTTGCGCATGGCCGGGAGCAGCACCGATGAGACCGCGCTTGCGTCAGCCGGAGCGGACCCCGAGACCCCCGCCGAGATGACGTTTACCACGATGGCCACATAGGCAAGCCCACCCTTTAGAGAGCCTACAAAGAACTGAGCAAACCTGGTCAGCCGCTCGGTGATGCCGGAGGCGTTCATGAGCTCCCCGGCCAGCATGAAAAACGGGATGGCGAGCAGTGAGTAGCTTATACCGCTGATCATCGTGGTCGGAACCAGGGCAAATGGGATCCCGCCCTTGATGATTATATAGACAAGAGAACTCACCCCCATGGCGATGAAAATGTCCAAACCCAGTGCCATAAGGGCGAACATTATGAGGAAAAGAAGGGCAACCACGCTTGCAGGACACCTCCTGTTGACATAGGGCCGGGCCCGACCATTATACCAAGGTAGGCTGGCGACCCGGCCCTTTCATGCCCTCTGGTTAGGGATCATCAACGCTTGCCCGCTCAATTAAGAGTTCGAGCACTCGACACAGCATGCCTGACCTGTGTGATTGGACCTCCAGACAACCACTCAAGGCGATCAGTCAAGATCCCTCACGAATTTGAGCAGTCCCCTTGGCCACATCTTCCCGTCTTCGTCTTCAAATGCCGGGGTGACGACCTTTCTTATGGCATCCAGATCAGGCTCCACGACCGTCATCTTGGTCTTTAGGAAGGCCAAGGTCTCGTCGAGCTGTTTCCTGGTCATTGCGGTCATGTAATCGCCGGCCTCTTCCGCCGCCTCTCTGAGAATCTTCTGCTGCTCAGCACTAAGAGACTTCCACTTTGCATCCCCGATATACCAGGCCTTGACATCGCGGATGTAATAGGTGGGTATCAGGTATTTCTGGACCTCATATAGGCTCTGGTTCTTGATGGTCAGGAAGCCGTTTTCCTGTGCCTCCGCCACACCCTGGCGAAGCGCCATATAGAGTTCGGAGAATGGTATCACGATGGGATTTGCGCCCAGGGCCTGCATGGCCTTGCGTACCATGGCGCTCTCGGCGATCCTGATCTTGAGACCCTTAAAGTCCGCCGGCGTCTTCACCGGGCGATTCTTGGTCGTAAGCTGCCTCGCCTCGGCCTCGCCGTTAGCCACGATGACTCGCACACCTGACTTCTCCGCGGCATTCTCAAACAGCTTCTGGAACGTTGGTGTGGCAAGCGCCTTCTTCATGTGGTCGTAGGACTTCCAAAGGAACGGCACGGCAATGATGTTGAAGTCCTCCGCCCCCTTCACCCATGGGTAGGACGAAAGTCCTTCATACATCATGTCCACCAGGCCGACCTTCATCCCGGCGAACATGTCGTTTATGCCACCAAGCTGGCTATTGGGATACACCTTTACCTCGATACTGCCGCCCGACTTGGATTTAACCAGTTCCGCAAACCTATTTGCTGCAAGGGTTGTTGGGTCGTCTTCGGCACGGATGGTGCCCAGTTTCAGCACCAGCTTTGGCGCAGCCATGGTTGGTACAGCAAGCGAGACAAGCAAGGCAACAACTACAAGGAACGGAACCGTCTTGCAAGACCTGAACATCCCGAAATCCCTCCCACTAAAATTGGTCAGGCCACCTGACAAATTTTCTATATAAAGACTTCTATGTTAAAGCGCGATTTCCTGCAACCCTATTCCAAAAAATAATTCCAGGCTAAGCAGGTAAATGAGTTGATGGCGGGAAGTTCTTGTTTATTAGAGAATAGCCAATAATAGGAAAACAATAGGCAGGCTGGCGGGTACCGGCCTCCGCGCAAGAATCCTTCACATATCCTTAGAGCTCAGCGAACGCCCAACACTCTGGTGGAAGAACGGATTCTGCGGACCAAATTCTTAATGCACTTAAATTTAAGAAAGCTCGCCAGGAAGGATGAAAGGCGAATCGCCGTTGCTCATTAGCTTAACAGGCGCCAGGCCGGTACACCGTCACCATCAAGGGGGTGAAGCGGCCGGAGAGTACAAATAATGGCAGGACGCGGCACATTGGTTTTGGTTCAACCCAGCAGCACAACCTCTCTTACGGATCCCTTCAAAAAGTCTGGAAAGAGTGGCGTGCATGTGAGAGATGGACACTATTGGGCGGTACCTGGGGACCGGCACCTGACAACAATTCAGTAGATCTACCCGCCTATGGTGATAAAAAGGCAGAGCATATCTTTGATGAGAAGGGCAACATCGTCTTGGACAACCCCAGGACTATCGAGACCTACAAATTCTACAAGAAGCTCTTCGACATGTCGCCGCCAGCATCGGCCTCGTGGTAATGGGACTAGCCCATTACGGTCTTCACCGGCGGCGAGGTCGCCATGGTTATCGAAAAGGGCCAGTATATCGAGCAGTGGGGCTTGACGACAAAGCTACCCCCTAAATTCCTGCACGCTGCTCCAATTCCGTTGCCTGATACCAACGGGCAGCCAGGAACTGCATATTTCTCCAACGCCATGCACCGCTTGAAGGCCGACCCCAAGGTCAGGACCGCCTTCAAGCGGTTTGTAGAATTCCTATACGAACCAGAAAACAGGGGCAGCTTTCTTGTTGCAGCCCCGGGGCTCTTCCTGCCTGTTACAGTAGAGGCAGCCAAATCTCGCACTCTGATGGAACACCTGACAATCAAGCGCCACCGGGAGAAGTTCGAGCCCATGATCGGGCAGGCCAAATTATGGAAAGCTCTATGGTTTCACGCGGCGTCCATATCATCCCAATATAGGGCGGATTGCGGCCCAAAACCCGCTAGCCAGGGGATAGTGCCAACCCCGCCCGCACCCGCTCATACCTCAAGCGGCAGAGAAATTGACCGACCCAATTCTATTGATTTGTGTATCGCAACCGTGACCTCCGCGACATGATGCCCTAGTTCGCCGGAGGTGAGCGGCTTTTTTCCGGTCAACACACAATCGATAAAATGCTCATGGGCATCCTTGAAGGCGCCGCGCAACTTGCCGTCGATAATGGAGACGATGGTAACCTTCGGATAGGTGTAGGCATCCTCTGTAGCCGCCTCCACGATCTCCTGGCGCCGATCCAGCGTGATCACTCCCTTCTCACCCACCAGCTGGATATATGAGTCTGTCGGGTTCGGGAATGTATTCGGATATATCCAGGCGGATTCAAAGGTCCCGATCGCCCCATTCTCGAACTTCACGAGGGCCTGTATCGCATCATAGACATCCAGTCCCCTGGCCTTTAAGAGCCGCTTAACTCCGCGGGCATATACCTCCGTGATGCGCGATTCGAAATACCAAAGCGCAAGGTCAAGGTCATGGCTGGATAAAAACTTAGCGGGTGAGGTTTCACTTGACCACTTGATGCTCTTCAATGGAATATCAATGGTATCATTCTTCCTGGCATATATCATAATAGGCTTCCCAAGTGCTCCCTGTTCGATCATCTCCCTGGCCTTTGCGTATGGAGCGGCCCACCTGTGCGTGTAATTTACCATGAGAATCTTGCCCGAGGCTCTTTCTGCGTCGAGTATAGCCCGCGAATCCTCCAGGGTCGTCGCCAGCGGCTTCTCTACCAGCACGTGCTTCCCCGCCGCAAGACACGCCTTAACCGGCTCGCTGTGCATGGAATCCGGCGTAGCAACGCAGACGACGTCCACGTCGCCCCTATCCAGCAGCCTCATATAATCAGAGTAGGCTTCGGCACCATAGCGCCCGGCAACTTCTCTGGCTCTCGCCTCATCTAAGTCCACAACAGCCACTAATCTCTCTCGATTGCTTTCAGCAGCAGCCCGCGCGTGCAGCTGCCCCATGACCCCCGCCCCAATGACTCCGACCCGTACTTCCTCCATTCCCCAAGCCTCCTCAATTCCTAGCAAGTCCTCCATGCCGGCCCAAGGCCGGCACCCTCGGATGATGAAAACGCGCACGCATTTCCAGGTTAGTCAACAGTGGATCCCCCTATCGCCTGAAAAACAGGTTCGTAGGAGAATCCCCCGGATAAAGGCCAACCGTCACCTTTGATCCATACCTGGCAAAAGTACGATCAATTGCCTCCTGAGCCGTCCTGGCATACCCGAGCCCAAGGGCCCTGGCTTCGGCCTCACTCACCCCTTCTGAGACCAGGATGCAGGTTGCACCCTTGCGCGTAAGGACGCTACCTGCGTGTATTAGGTGGGCGGCTGCGCTCAGATCACAAATCTTCCCCTCTTCAACGAGGCGGCGAACTTCATCAAGACTGCGACGATATCCATATTTGATCACTTCAGGGTGCTGACTTGACACCCCGTCAGGGCAGGGCGCCAGGACAACAACGGCGCCCCCGGGTTTAACCACCAGCTCAGATGGCCCGCAGCCAACATTCCACATGTCCGTGGCATACGGGCCTGTGCCACAGATCACAACATCCTTTTCCTCGGGAAGGTCGACCGCATATACCCTTTTCCCGACCTCGACGCACATCCGGTGTGCCTGGATGAAGTCGCCTGCATATATAGCTACTGGCTCATACCGCTTGTTTACGACACAATTTATGATAAACTCCAGTCCAACCCGGGATGCCACGGATTCCATCTCACTCCTCACGGGGTTGTGGACCATGCCGTATATCTCCTCGGCAGGAATGCAAGCGCTGAGCCAGTGGGTCGCCCCTGTTGTATCCGCTCCGCACACCCCCGGTTGGATCGCCTTGGCGCCCCCGGACCATCCCGCCACCCTGTGGGGATTTACCCCTCCGATTGCCACCCGCACGTCGGCATCATACACCACGCGATTTACAGATATCGGAGTGCCGTTCGGAGTCCTGCCAAGATGGACAAGATTTCGCTCGTCCATCCAATCATGATTCATGCACCTGTATTCGCGGAATACTTGATCGCCCACAATGGACAGCATTTCTATTTCACTCATCTCGCGATGTGTCCCGAGGGCGAAGACGATTGTCACATCTCCCTTCTTCACACCGCCCGCGTGTAATTCATCGAGGGTTGCCTTCAAGAGGACCTTTACCGGGAGTGCGCGGGTCCTATCAGGAATGATAACGCAAACCCTTGACCCCGGCTTTACCTTGTCCCGAAGTCTTATACTACCGACAGGGTTTGCCAGGGCCTCCATCGCCGCTGACATCGCGTCAGGTACAGGAGGATGCTCACCCATCTCTAAGACCTGCACGTCCGCCGACGAGGGAAGCTCTATAGCAATTTTCGCTGTACCATACGAAACCGTATAAATCTTCCCCACAGGCCTTCCTCCTGCAAATTAATCCACTCCATACTTGAGCCAGACTACACTTATATGCAAGACCGAGCGAAATTCGAATGAAACCGGGCAAACCAGAATGATATTGCCAAGTCAAGGAAACCCACGGCAGTTTACTTCTTTACAGCACCTTCCAGCAATCCCCGCACCAGGTACCTGCGGAATACAAGCGCGAGGACAACTGTGGGAAGGCTCGACAAGACTGATACAGCAGCCGCGCCACCGTAGTTCACTTCATAGAGCCCGCCGAACGCCGACGCGTACATCGTAAGCGAAGTCGTCTTCGTAAGAGACAGGACCAGCGGGATCATCAATTCATTCCATGCGCTTATAAAACAAAAGATGAAGGTCGCGAGGAGCCCGGAAGAGGCCAGCGGGACCATCACATATCTGAAAGCCTCGAGCCTGGTACAGCCATCGATCCTCGCTGCCTCTTCTATCTCCCTGGGTATCTCCTGAAAGAAACCCCTCAACATCCATATGGCAAGCGGGGTCATGAACAGGGTGAAGATGAGAATGAGCCCCGGGTAGGTATCGATGAGGGAAAACCTCCGGAGGAGCATGAAAATAGGGATTAGAAGCACTATGGCCGGAGCTATCTGGAGGCTCAAAACCGCAAACAGCACTATGTTCTTCCCTCGATAAGAATAGCTCGCGGCGGCGTATGCGGCAAGCGTGCCGAAAATCACCGTGACCACGGTGCTGACCGTTGTAATGATGGCCGTGTTTTTGAGCGACTGAAGGAATCCACTGTCGCGAAATAGTTCTCTATATAAACTCAAATTAAAATCCTTGGGGACCACCCTCGGGGGAGCCGATGCCAGGTTGCCATATGGCTGGAGGCTCGTTATTACTATCCACACCATGGGGGCTACCGTGAAGAACCCCATGAGGATCACACAGATATATAATGCCACACGCCCCAGTCTCCGTCGCAGTCTATAGTTGCTCACCATAACCAACTCCTAGTCCGCCCGCCCCAGGATTCGCACATAAAATGCAGAGAATATGATGATCACCAGCGCCACAAAGTAGGCCAGCGCCGACCCGTATCCCAGGTTGAGATAGTCAAACGCCTGCTGGTAGACGTAATAGTATGTGATGGTTGTGTTCGTCCCGGGACCTCCCCTTGTCAAGGTGTAGATCAGGTCAAAGGCCTTGAGCGACCACATGGTCTGCAGGATGAGGACCATCATGAGCGTATACCTGATACCCGGTATCGTGACATGCTTGAACTGCTGCCAGGCGTTAGCCCCATCGCACCTGGCTGCCTCATACAGGCTTATTGGCACGGCCTGCAGGGCAGCTAGGAGAAGGAGCGCCGCGAATGGGACGTTTTTCCACACGTCGGCCAGGATGACCAGGGTCATCGCCACGGCTGGCGATTTCACAAACCACCACTGGTATTCATGAATTAAACCAAGACGCATGAGAATGGCGTTGAGAATACCGTAGTTACCGTCATATATCCACTTCCACATGAGGCCGTTTACCACTTTGGGGATGGCCCAGGGGACCAGCATTGTCAGCAGGAATATCCCCTTGCCGACGAAAGACTGATTCAGCAGCAAGGCAGCTATGAGGCCGAGGCCCGTCGACAGACATACGGTAGCAACGGTATAGTACGCTGTCTTGACGAGACTCCCCAGAAAGACCGGGTCATGGAACATCGAGATATAATTTGCAAGGCCGACAAAGTGCCGCCCGGAAGGTACATTCAACCTGTAGTTCCACAGGCTGAACCCCAATGAGTAGATGATGGGAAATGCCCCTAACAGAAGAAAGAGGATGAGAGCGGGGCTTGATATCAGGTAAGAAAATGTTCCTTCATCTAGGGCATCGACCTTCCTGGACAGCTTGCGCAGCAGCGACTCCCTCATACCTGTCACCCCATAGTGGCCCAGAATGGGTGTGGGCGAGGCGGGAAACCCCGCCCACGACTCTTCTCCTTTGACCTTACCTGCAAGACCGCTTGTTTACTTATACTTTGCAACGATCTGCTTGGCCTTAGCGGCAGCGTCGTCGAGCGCCTGCTTCGGGCTCTTTATACCCTTGACCGCCGCCAGGATCTCCGGGCCGAGACTGTCTATTACCTCCTGGGCGTATGGTGCCGCAAACCTGTCGGCCCGGTACTTGGCCTGCTCGGCAACGACCTTCGAGAGAGGAAGGGCCCGCTGGACCTCACGGTCTTCGAATACCGAATATCGCACAGGCATCCAACCGGTCCTCATGGCGATCCCCTTCTGGGATTCCTTGCTTGCCACGAACTCCAGGAATTCAAGCGCCGCCTCTTTCTTCTTTGACGATTTCGGAATGGCATAGCCCTCTGACCCGCCGACGGTAGCGGTATGGTCCAGGATCCTCGGTATGAGACCAAACCCGAGCTGTCCCACCATCTTCGACTTCTGGGGGTCATTTGCAAAGGCATAGGTATTCGCCCATCCAAACTGCATTCCTACGAGGCCCGACACAAACCTGGTCACTTTGTCCGTGCCCGACGCTATGCCCATGGATGCCGGATCTACAACGCCCAGTTTATGGAGCTCGACCAGTTCCGAAAGGGCTTTGACGCCGCGCGCATCATTAAAGAGGACTGAGTCATCCTTATCAAACATGTGGCCATCATTCAGGTAAAGGGGCATCTCAAACGCCATGACGCAGTTATTTGGCGACCCATACTCGCTGAGGAACCCCCATTGATCCGCCTTGCCGTCCCCATTCTTATCCCTCGTCAGGGCAATCGCAGCCTTCTTGAATTCCTCCCAGGTCTTGGGCGGCTGGTCGGGGTTCAGGCCCGCCTCCCTGAACATCTGCTTGTTATAGAAGAAGCTGCGAATGCTGAGGAACCTCGGCAGGCCGTAGAGAACGCCCTTGTAGGATACCGCCTCCAAAGCCCCGGGGATGAGGTCCTTCTTGAGATCCTCACTGATCTTGTCGCCCAGCGGCTCCAGGTACCCAGCACTTCCAAATTCCGCTGTCCACGCGGAATACGTCCAGACCACATCCACATCAGAGCTCCCGGCCGCAAAGAGCGTCGCGAGCTTGGAATGGAGCGATGGTATCGCCATCTCGGAATAGTTAACTTTTATGCCCGTCTTCTTCTGGAATTCCTCAAGCACCGGCGGCATGATGCCGGGCCCAGGCGCCGACAATACCGTAATGGTAGTGCCAGCATGAGATTTGGACGTCTCCGCCGAGCCAACAACCGGGACAGCCACCACCAATAACATTAAGCCCAAAAGCCCGACCACAAGAGATAAGTGATAGCGCCTACTCATTTGAAACTCCACCCCCAGATATTAAGGTTAGCACCCACGGCGATCTCCACCCTGCTCGTTGATCTCCGCGTCTTACAGGCCATCCAAGATTCCATAAAAATGCAGGGGGAGCCATCAGCGCATGGTCTTGAGAAGATCTAACAGAACCTCAACGATTACCTCACCCCCTCCTCGAGCAAGTCTTGAAGGTAAGCCATAATATCGGTATGATTCCTCCACCTCATACCCGCCCTCGTCGTATGCCGGGCTTATCGGCACATAGCCGATGTTGTCATTAGAGTAGCCGAGAATGAAGACCTTACGCGGAGACCTGGCCCTCTTGATCGCAAGTCCGAGCTCGTGAAAGAACTCCCCCGGAAGGGTCACAAAGTCGCACCCGCCGACCGTAAATGCCGCTACCTCCACGGATACACTGGAATCCAGGTTACCCGAAGCCCTCCGCACGCTCATCTCTCTTGCCCATTTTGCCAAAACTATGGCCTCCTGGATCTCGCCGTAACTCGCCCCGCTAGCCTCTAGCTCCTTTACTCGTTCCTCCCATCGTAATGCAGCCGCCTCGAATTCAGAAAAAGAAGGTATAGGGTCAAGGGAAATAGTGACCTTCCGGGCTGCAAAGCCGACCTCACAATCCCCCGTCTCGCCAGCAGTCTCAGAAGCCTTTAGTACCTCTCCTGCCAGTATCCGGCCGAGCCTCATCGCTTCGGCAAAGGTCCTCTTGGAGCCCCCGGACCCAGTAATACTCGCCCTGGCGTGATGGCCAACGTTGATGTCGCCGGCCGCACCATTGACG
>DUSO01000113.1 GCA_012842565.1 Bacillota bacterium | reverse complement strand
GATCTCTATATCACCCGGCCCCTCGAATTCCAGCCGGCCGAGGTGGGGCGCCCGCCCCATCATCACCATCTCCATGACTGTATATGAAAAGGCGGGGGTGCCGTTTTGGGGTACTACGGCAACGGACCTCGCCACACGGTTGCCTGGCATTCGATAGATGTCCTTACCATCCAGCAGCACGGTGCCAACCCTGGGCTTTAACACGCGACTCAAGGTTCGTATCAGGGTTGACTTGCCGGAACCATTAGGGCCAATGATGCCGGTCACTATTCCGGGCCGGAGGGAAATGCTCAGGTTCGAGAATATCACCGTCCCCCCATACGTCCCTTCCACACTATCCGCGCAGAGTATCATGCCTTTTCGCCTCCTTGAGAAGGTAAAGAAAGAAAGGCCCGCCCACCATGGCGGTTATAACCCCGACAGGGATCTCTACCGGGGGCAGGATAACCCGCGCCAGGGTGTCGGCCGCCACCAGGAAGAGCGCGCCCGACAGGAGGGAGGTGGGTAACAGTAGCCGGTGGTCTGGCCCAACAATGATACGGGTCATGTGAGGCACCACAAGGCCGATAAAACCGATAATGCCGCTTACGGCCACGGCTGACGCCGTGAGCATGGCGGATGTCAGCACAATCAAGAGCTTAGACCATTCCACCTCCACGCCGAGCTGCCAGGCCTGTTCCTCCCCGAGTGCCAGGATGTTGAGGTCCCTCGAAAAGAGATACAGGGCGGCAACGCCAGCTATGCTCCATGGCAACGCCATCCAGAGGTCATCCCACCCCCTGCCTGAGAGACTGCCCATAAGCCAGAAGACTATCTCGTGGAGCGCCTTCCCTGAAAGGGTCATGAGGAACGAGATGACCGCCCAGAGGAATGAACCGACAACTACCCCTGCCAGGAGGAAGGTGTCAACCGGAAGACGCCCATCCACTCTGGACAGGTATAAGACCGCATATACCGAGCCAATGCCGCCCAGGAAGGCCATGGCCGGGATAGTAGCACGGCCCAGAAGAGCGAGCCCGTATCTTGAAAAGACGAGCGGGATCCCGGTCAAGATAGCTATTACCGCACCGAGGGCCGCGCCACTCGAGACCCCGGTTATGTAGGGGTCTGCCAGGGGATTTCTGAGGAGTCCCTGAAAGGCCACCCCGGCAGCTGAGAGAGACGCGCCCACAACGCAGGCCAGCAACACCCGGGGCAGCCTTATGTCAAATATGATGGTCTCCCAGGCTGGTGGCAACGAGGCCTCAATTCCGCCCAACCCCGGCACCCGTCTCGCGACTGCAAGGACCACAGTCTTATACGGGATATTAACCGGGCCCATTGCAAGAGCAAGCGTGGCGGCGGCAAAGGTTGCCGCAGCCAATAGAGAGTAAAACAGGATATGCTGCTGCCTCACCAACCTGCTCATAAGCCTACCTGCCGGTCAGCCTACCGACCTACCGCAATCAAAGGCCTGATATATCTTGCCATCACCTCGAGCCCGTCTATGAGCCTGGGCCCCGGCCTCACCAGGATATCGGGGTCGATCTCATACACCCTGCGGTTCTTGACAGCAGAGATGCCCTGCCATGACGCCTCTGACATCACCTGCTCCAGATTATGGCACGTCAGGACGATGATCTCAGGATCCCGTTCGATCAAGAGTTCCTCGCTGAATTGGGGCCAGGGGTTACCGGAATCGAAAGCGATATTCTTACCGCCCGCGAGCTGGATGATCTCGTCTACGAAAGTCCCGGGACCGGCGGTCATGAGAGGCTCGTGCCATATCTCCACGAAAACCCTGGGCCTCGCTGTCTCAGGTATTCTTGAAGTGGCGGCGAGAACCCGCTCCTTGCGGCCCACCAGGGCCTTAATGAGGGATTGCACCCTCTCCCGGTCGGCTCCCACCACCCTGCCGACGAGTTCTATGGCCCCCAAGACCTCATCCACCGTCTTGGGGTCCACAGCCACTACAGGGATCCCGAGCCGGCGTAGGCGCTCTATTGCCGCCCCCTGCAGGCTCGCCACCCCCAGGACCACGTCCGGCCTCATGCTCACGATCTTTTCAAAGTTGAGGTTGACATCCCCTACTTTTTCCTTTTGCCTTGCCTCGGGGGGATAGTCGCAGGCGGTCGTAACCCCTATCACGCGGTCCCCCGCCCCTAGAGCATACAGTATCTCGGTGTTACTGGGCGCAATCGAAATGATACGCCTGGGAAGGCTGGGGATGACCACTGTGTTGCCCGTTGAATCCTTTATGGTGACCGGGAATGCCTGAGCGTGTTCATCCAGCGACCATGCACCACCCGGCACCAGCACGAACATCAATATGACAAGGAGAAGGATTCCGAGCGCGCGATATAAGCTGCAGGATCTGGTTTTCAATATCATTGACACGGTCTGGCCCTTCCTTTCGTAAGATAAAGATAAAAATTAAGTCCTCGTCCCTTCATCGAAGGTCGAGGACTTGCCCCTGCCGGGCCGTCGGATTGCCCTGTTTGCTAAAGGTTGCCAGCCCCCTTTCCTCCGAAGGTCATCAGGCAAACGGAATAGGCAGGTCTCCTGGCTCCCGGATCGTCGCAACCTTCTGGTGCACCCTGGCACCAGGTTCACGGCCTTCCCCCGCACTATGGCAGAGTGGCGGCGGTGAGCTCCCCGGATACAGTGGCGGGACCGCGGGCTTGCAGGTTATAACCTGCCGCCTCTTCCCTATTCTCCCTCCCTGAAGGATCCCGGAGACCTACGTCGATTCACCAACCGTGTCTTGAAGAGAACCACGTCTCGACGGGACCCCGCGGGCGGGCACCTATCCCGCTTAGCGTACTAACATATTAAGTTGTAAATGAGCTCATGAATAGTGGATCGCCAGATTGAGCCTCAGCTTCTCGCCGGGCAACACCAGGTGATCCGAGAGGTCACGCTCCAGCCGGGACGTGACCCTGGATAGGGTCTCGTCATCTTGAGACGAGAGGTGAATCCCGTTGTTGTCTACGGCGATCTGTACGCGCCTCGGCCCTCCCTTGCTGCCCGTCCTGGATTTGGGCACGAACTCCCAGCTATATAGGCCGTCGGTACCGGGGCCTGCGGGCTTTACGCCTTTCTGCGAAGCCAGGTAGTCTGTAAGCGTCTTCCTGCTGCCCTTCCCCTTTAACCTGTAATTGGCGAGGACCAGCCGCGGCGCCCCGGAAGGATGGGAGAATATCATAGAGTACCCTACATCATCGAGCGGGAAGAGCCTTACCTCGTCGATGAACCAGGCCTTCTCGGCGTCGTCATATAATTCGAGCACGTCCCACATGAGATCCGCCATCTTCCTCAGTTTGGACCAGGGCAGTCCCACCATGAACGCGAGAAAGCTCCCGACATCGCCCCTGGTAATATCCCCGCCTCTCAGCCTGACCGCATTGTATAATGCAGCAACGCCCCAGGTGGCAGGATTCCCTATGGCAGGCAATGGCACGTCGCAGTACCGGATAAAGAGGTTCCACATGGTGACTGCCTCGCGGAATACATCTGCCCCGGGCTTGATGACGGTGGCAATGGCGATAATCGACCTCTCCACGGAATCAAACCAGCGTTCCGGGTCTTTGAGGGGCTCCTCCAGCAATTCGCCGCCGGATTTGGCGAGCGCCCGGCAGAGGTTCAACTCCTTTCCGGCCTTCTCCTGGTATATGGTGCCCGGGGGGGCGAGTCTGAGGAGCGCCTCGAGATGTTGTATAGCCTTATCAGGCCTCTCGATCCGGAGATACCCGTCAGCTGCCTGCAACCTCGCCCCGAACAGGCGGGGCTCCATCTCCAGCGCAGCGTCCAGGATGCGTACAGCTTGAGCATAGTTGCCATCACGCATGGTCACGTTGCCCCACTCAGCCACTTCGCGCGGGGAACTCGCGGCCATGTCCCCGTCGATGAGGATCGCACGCCTGGCGACCCGCTCGAACTCCTCCACACTTACGGGTTCCGGATCCGGCGAAGCGATTGCATAAGACTCTCCTTCTCTTACAAGGTCAAACCGCCGGGCAATCTCGATGGTCTCCCCATGGCGAACGAGCCAGCGTCTCACCAAGACGGACTCACCTGTATCGACCCTCGCAGCCTCTATGCGAATGGAGCCTCCTTCCTCATCGTCAAACAGGAGGTCATTGTCTTCGGGTAGGGCATGCAATTCCGGCGGGGTATTCTTTAGCCTGGCCACATATTCCTCCAGGGAACCAACACGGGCCCGGGCTCCCTTGCTCAGGAGGTGGTACATCAAGAAGAAATCCCCGGTAAAGGATGCACGGTCATACGAGAGTGCCACATCTATAGGACTCGACACATCCTCGATAAGACGCCTCAAAAGGTCGGTAACCTCATCGGATGAGAGCCGGACCGGCTCCTTGAGAAGCCATGCGAATTTATGGAATTCTCTCTGGCGCATGACCTCTCCAGCGTCGCCCCCCAGTTCGATGGACGACCGGATGAGGTAAATTGCCTCATCCCAGCTGACTGCCTTTACGATACCGCCCTCGGCCATGCCCTCGTTTGTCATGAAAGAAGCCTCAAACTCCGCCCGTGACATGACCGGCAGGTGGGCGAAGTCCACTATACCGAAAGCCTCGAGCCAGTACATATACTCCAGCTGCAGGGATATTACACTGAGCCTGTCATTCGAAATCTCCCACGCAAGAAAGACATTCACGAAGCCATCCCCGCGGGTTTTGGAAGCAAGCGCCATGTGAAACTTGCCCAGCCCCCTGGCGGGATGTATCGGCACCACGGCCGATGGCCGCCGTGCCTCGCTTTTCGTTTGCTGTTCGTTCTGTCCCTTCCTGTCAACGGTCCGGGAGTTTAATACGGGAAACTCGATAACCTTACTTCCAGACATAACAAGATTTTCCGCCTTCCGCCACAAGGGCACCCAGATGCCCTCTCATCAATCTTCCCTATTTCTCATAGGTTATTCGCTTCCGAACGCCCTTTTCCTTCCTTTTGGGAAAGCAAAGCATTAATCAACCGCTTGCGCTTAAACGCCGCGACCAGCCGCCCCGCGGTCAAAGGCCCGTTGACGTCGAGCTGGCCAGGCTGTATCATGATATTGTGCAACAAGATGATACTACCAGACTTCACACTGTGCAACAAGATGATATTTTCGGACTTCAATTCCGTCAATATCTTACTACCAGGAGGCTTGGGAGGATCCTCCGCTCCCTGGACCAGGTAGACTCCACAAACCGGCTGGCCCAGTCTCTGGCGAGCGAGGGAGCGCCGGAAGGCACCGTGGTGTGGGCCCGGCACCAGACCTCGGGGAGGGGTCGCCTGGGCAGGTCCTGGTCATCTCCGGCTGGCAAGGGTTTGTGGTTTTCTATCGTGCTTACGCCCGCCGTCTCCCCGGCGACAGTATCCCAGATACCGCTGGTCGCGGCCGTTGCGGTGGCCAGGAGCGTGGTGAGGGTAACTCAACTCACCCCTCGCATAAAGTGGCCCAACGACATAATGATAGGCAGGCGCAAAGTGTGTGGCATACTGGCGGAGTCCAGGGTGCAGGGAGATACCCTTGAATATGTCATATTGGGCATCGGCCTCAACACGAATGCAACAGCCGGGGATTTCCCGCCGGAGCTTACGACTACTGCTACCTCACTTTTCTTGGAAACGGGCAAACCCGTAGACGACATCGCACTACTTGCTAATATATTGAACGAGATCGAACTCTGGTACGATCTCTGGCTCGAAAGGGGTTTTGGGCCCATACAAGAGGCATGGCAGGCACAAAATTCTTCCCGACCCGCATCCGCGATATGATCCTGGCGGCGCTATTCGCTGCCATAGTGGCGGTCCTCTCCCAGCTCTCGGTGCCGGTACCCATCTCGCCGGTCCCGATAACAGGCCAGGTACTTGGCGTCTTCCTGGCCGGGGGCATCCTGGGCGCCAGGCTTGGTTCGCTCTCTCTCCTTCTGTATGTCTTGCTCGGCGCAATCGGGCTGCCGCTCTTTGCAGGGGCTCGCGGGGGATTTACAGTCCTTGTCGGGCCTACCGGCGGGTATATCTGGGGTTTTATCGTCGGCTCATATATTCTTGGAAAAATCGTCGATGTCCTGCAGAATGCCCGTATGGGAGCCTATGCCCGCACAGCCCTCGGCATGTGCGGGTGCCTTGTAGCCGTCTATGCGCTGGGGACCATACAGCTTGCAATAGTACTGGGGATTAGCTTCTCAAAGGCCCTTGCCATCGGAGTCTTGCCATTTGTCCCGCTGGACGTCGCAAAGCTCGTCGCCGCAACAGTCTTGAGCGTCGCAGTGCGCCAGGCCCTGGTATCGGCAAAGATACTCGAGAAATCGTGTAAAGATATCAGGACACCCGGTCCGCGATGATCCGGACGCCAGTCCAAGGCGGTATTAAAACATCTTGTCCACGGTGACCAGCTTATAACCCATCTGCCTGAGCCCCACGATGATTGCGGGCAGTGCTTCAAGGGTAGCGTTGGAACCATCATGGAGCAATACTATAGCACCGTTCTCCACGCCTTTGAGGACCCGCTCCGCGATTGCGGCGGGGTCTCTCTCCGGGACGTCGTCGGCATTGACCGTCCACAATACGGTCATAAACCCCGCCCTAGCGGCGGTTTCAATGACCAGCGGGCTTATTGCACCCCCGGGAGGGCGAAAGAGAGTGATAGTACGGTTCGTTATCCCCCGCACGACCATCCTGGTATTCTGGAGTTCATTGAATATGCCCTCCCGTGACAGGCCTGTGAGGTCCGCATGAGTATACGTATGATTTCCTATGACATGCCCGCGTGCCGCGATTTCGCGCACTATATCCGGGTTTCTCTCCGCCATTATACCGGTAACAAAGAAAGTCGCCTTCACGCCGTATTCGTCGAGGATGTCAAGGAGCCACGGGGTTATATCCGCCTTGGGCCCGTCGTCGAAAGTCAAGGCCACGAGCCTGAGAGACGGGTTTCCACGCACTAGGGCTCTCGGGTAAAAGGCCCTTACAAGCCTCGCCTCCAAGGCCTTCCAGAGGCGGGAATCAGGAAGAAACCATGGCCTTGCTCCCTCCGGCAACTTTAGTGTTACCGGGTAGTGAAGGTGTCGCACGAAATCATCTAGCGAGTATGTGCCCATCACCCGGATACGCCTTAGAGCCATCGTGTCTGATGGCGGGTCACTGGCATATCCCTGGATCGTAGTGACCGCCACCTCATACCCCGCCTGCCGGGCCAGTAGCTTGATATCCCGGTTGAAGAGGCCGTACGGGTAGGCGAATGTCTTCACAGGCAGCCCAAGGTGGGCCTCTATGGCGGCACGGCTCTCGGTCATCTCCTCGAGGGCGTCCCGCAGCGACAGCTTCAGGAGATTAGGATGGCTCACGGTGTGAGACCCGAATTGCATGCCGGCCCGGGCCATGGCCTTTACCTGGTCCCATGATAGCGCCCCATATTTCTCCGGCTGGTTGAGCCATGACGACACCAGAAACACGGTAGCAGTATAGCCGTATTTCCGCAGGATCGGAAAGGCGTACCGGTAGACGTCCTCGTAACCATCGTCAAACGTGATAACGACGGGCTTGGGAGGAAGGGCATGACCGATACCCTGGATAGCCGCGGCCAAATCCTGTAGCCTGACCGTGCGGTACCCGTTCTGAAAGAGGTAATTCATCTGGACATCAAAATCCACGGGGCGGACCCTGAGCCCCAGCCCCGCCCGGGAAGGGTCGGGCGCAACATGATGGTACATGAGCACCGGGACATTGAAGCCAAGCGGGATGTTGCGGCCAGGCGGTGCCTGCACGTGATAGGAATGAAGGCGAGGACGCAACGACACATCAGGAGGCTGGCCAGGGTCAATGAGCGGGTAAGCAAGAGCACCGGAAATCCGGTGGAGCACCAGGACGCAAAGGACCAAGAAGCCAACAGTTATAAACGTGGCCAGCCGGACGCGTGATGCCATCCGGAGGCGCACTGACGTCCAAGCGCACGGTGCCAGTCCGCCGCATGCCGCCGGCCTGCTGCCCCCCGCCGGGCGGCTCCGCTGAGTCCTCACATAGACCACCCCGTAGACAGGCTGTCCCTACGGCCGGCCGGCCTGGTCTTGCCAGCCGGCAAAAGGCATCTCGCTTTCCCATTGTGCCCGGCCGTTACTCCGGGTATGCATCACCCGGGTTTCGCGCCTCGAGGGATCGACCACCCCGTCCGGGTGGCCGGCCACCCCCGTCAGGTCGAATGGCGGGACAAATGACTCATCAGCCGCAGTGTCTTCCTGGATGTAGCCATTGTCGAGGCCGATCGCTATGGCATGATCTACAACCTCATCATACTCAGCCTGCGTCACCCTGCGGCTGATCTCGGGGTAGTCAGCCGCCCGGTGCATCGGCACATATTGCCACATCAGGCTGATGTACACGTCCTCCGGCAAGGTGGCGCGAATCCAGTCCAAGACCAGCTTCCCTTCTCCTGACATGCCCGGCAAGACCAGGTGCCTTATGATCAGGCCCCGCCTGATCATCCCGTCAGCATCAAAAACGGGAGGACCGACCTGGCGCGACATCTCGAGGATCGCCCGGGAGGCATGCGCAAAATATCCTACTGCCCCCGAATAACGGGCGGCCGGGGCATCGTGAAAGTACTTTAGATCAGGAAGATAAACGTCAACAAGGCCGTTGAGTATCGATAGCGTCTCCACGTCTTCATAGGCATTGGTATTATAGACCACCGGAATTGAAAGCCCTTCTTCCCGGGCGAGGGCCAAGCTCGCCGCTACCTGGGGTATATATTGTGTCGCTGAGACAAGATTGATGTTGTGCGCCCCTTCCTCCTGGAGCCTTAAAAAGATAGAGGCGAGGTCCTCTATCCCGACCTCGGCGCCAAATCCGCCATGGCTTATCTTAAAATTTTGGCAGAATACGCACCGGAGGTTGCAGTGGGAAAAAAAGACCGTCCCGGACCCCCTCGTCCCCGAAATGCAGGGCTCCTCCCAATGGTGAAGGGCGGCACGGGCGACCTTCGGGAGCGCCCCCGCCCCGCAAAACCCCTTTTCTCCCGCGAGACGGTTGACTTTGCACTTGCGCGGGCAGATATGGCATTCAACCAGCCAGGATGCCCATTCGAGGGGCTGCTCCGCAGGCTGACGGCGATTCTCGTTCACAAAACTTACTCCTTTCCGCTCCAGCTCCGGCGGCCCCTTTCGGCCTTGGCGGTCCTCGCCGCCTTGGAAGTTTTCGCCGCTCCGCGCCCCGCCGCCCCGGGCAGTTTTCACAGAATCCGGCACAACAAATGATTCCCTTCCCTGCTATAGCCAACCACCATCCATATTATACCATTCACCCCCCACACATGCAATCCGCCAATACACCTCAAGCGCACACAACAAAGGAAGGGAAGCATATCATTCATTATGGGCAGAAACGGGAAGCCCTCCCACGAGTATACGCTTTCCCGCAATGATGCCCCGGTGAAGGTGATGTCTAAGATGGGTTTGACAGAAAAGCGATCTCTGGATGAGCCAGGCGAAGGGCCAGCCGCCCATAGGGCGCCACTCGCAGGTTATCCCTCTCCGGTCGAGGTGATTCCCCCCGGGAGGCACCACCTTCCTCCCCTCCCGTACGCGTATAACGCGCTTGAACCCTACATCAGTGCAGATACCCTCCGCATACACCATGACCGCCACCACCTGGCGTATGTGGAAGGCGTCAACAGGGCCGAACTGGCTCTTGCAGACGAAAGGATGCGCCTTGACTTCTCACTGGTCAGGTACTGGGAGCGAGAGCTGGCATTTAACGGGTCGGGACACATTCTCCATAGCATATACTGGACAAATATGAGCCCGACTGGGGGCGGCGAACCCCGCGGCATAGTCATGGACTGCATCGTCTCCTATTTTGGCAGCTATGGTGCCTTTCATAAGCAGTTTTCCGCCGCCGCCCGCGACGTGGAAGGCTCTGGCTGGGCCGTGCTTGTCTGGCAGCCCCAGTGGGGACGGACTGAGATACTTACGGCATGGAGACACGAAGACTTAACCCAGTGGGGAGTGATTCCAATATTGGTCCTCGACGTGTGGGAGCATGCGTACTATATTGACTACCAGAATAGACGATCTGACTATATTGATGCCTGGTGGCACGTGGTTAATTGGACCGATGTTGAGAGACGTCTGCGCCTGGCGCAGGCGGCCCGGGTGCCCATGGATCGATCCCTGAGCCTTCGTCAAGGATGACCGTGATCCGACCTCACGAACCTGAACTAGGACTGAGCGAGGCAGAAGATCAGGGGCCGGAGCCTATGGCCGGAGGTCTCGCCTCCGGCCATAGGATAATTCATATAAGAGACATCTCAAGATGTCTCAAGCCTTATCAAAACAAGGAATTAGGACAAATATGACGAATCCTGGCATAGTAATAGAACTGGAGCACTCCTGCTATGTGCCTGAAGTATTCGGCCGAAGGAGGCAGGAACGTCCATGTGGGATCGGCTGACCTCGCTCGAAGAAAACCTGAGGGATCGAACTCTTGGCCGCGTCATAGCAGCCATCATACCTCGATGGGTCCACCCCAATCACATCACATCTCTGAGGATAGTCCTGGTTGGCGTGGCCGTAACGCTGTTCCTGACCGGCCAGCCCCTTAAAGTCCAAACCAATGTCCTTATCGCCGCTGCCCTAACCGATACAATCGACGGCATGCTGGCCCGTTCTAGAAGGCAGGCCTCCCGCACCGGAGCATACCTGGACCACTTCTCAGACTGGCTGGTCGGCGGCTGGATGGGCGTCCTGGCCCTCACCAACGGCGTGCTCGAAACCGGCATAGTAGTCATGATGGTGATGCCTCAAGTTCTCGTGACTATTACAGACCGTATCAAGGCATCCCGCCTCAGGTTCAAGGATACCAAAGCCCGCTTGCTGGCCCTCGCGATGGGGCCCGCCAATTTCCGGCCCAATACCGCCTCCCGGCTTCAATTTGTCGCCGTCCTCGCAGGTTTCACGATGATGTTGCTCAGCAAGACAGAGAACTACCCTGCCCTGCGCAGGGTGGGGCTGGTCTGCCTGTATGCTGAGGTATGCCTGGCGTGGATGCTGGCAATCGACGGTCTCATCTGCATATGCCATATCCCTCGCAGGTCACGCCGAGAGGCTTGCAGGACCGGGCACCCAGTCTAAAGTAAATGTCCGCACGCAACCCGTTTCAGGCCTGCCTGAGATTCGAAGGGTGCTGAAGCCGGGGGTAGGTTGCTCTCCTCGAGCATGTGAGAAGCGGCCGGCCATTCACCGGCAGAATAATCGACGTGCTCTGCCTGTAACCTCACCCCCGGAGTACTTAACTACCGGAGATGCCATCAGGTCAGGCTCATGACAGGCGTTTCAACAAGGCCTCGACGAACTGCTTTGACTCACGCGCCACCTGCACGGGATCACGAGGGTAGCCAAAAGCATCCGCCTCGTATTCAACTGAGACATACCCCTGATATCCGGCCCTGGCAAGTGCCGATACCACGCCACCAAAGTCCACTGCGCCCGTCCCGAGGGGTGGAAATTCGTAGCGTTCAGGCGTTCCTCGCGCATCTTTGAGATGAACATGTACGATCCGTCCCGAAAGGTTCATGACGGCCGAGGCCGGGTCGTCCCCGTGTACCACCAGATGTGAAGGGTCAAAGTTCACAGCGAGGGCATCCCCGACCTCATCCAACACCTTCATAAGAGTCTTCGTGTCGTGGACTAACATGCAGGCCACAGGCTCAATGGCAATTTTCACCCCGAGGCTTTCCCCGCGTTCGATACACCGGAACAGTCCGTCTGTGAGCCATTCCCACGCCAGACGCTCTGATACACCCGGGGGGACGCTACCTGAGATGACATGAGCAATGCCTACTTCAAGATCCGAGGCGAGCTCGATGCATCCCATCATATACTGCAGATCGCGCCGCCGTTTCTCTGCATCCGCCGCCAGGAAGGACCGGTGTGCGGCTACGGATGAGACGGCAAGATGCTCCTGCTGCAGCAACTTTCTCAGCCTGACCCTCTCTAACGAGGGCATATCAGGAGTAACCAGAGGTGCTGCCCAGGGCAGCACCTCCGCACCCAATTCTACTGCATCATAGCCCAGATCGGCCAGGACCCGTATGGCAAAATCCAGCGAATATCCATGGAAGCCCACTGTGTGGAATGAGATGCCGTTATTCTTGACGCTCCTCATAAAACCAGCCTCCGACAAAGCCCTCAGGCCACCACCTTAAACCCGAGGTTTCTAAGTATGTTGCGAAGCTCGTCGCGCTTATCAGGCTTCATCGGGCCTACCGGTCTTACCGTCTCGCCCACGTCAAACCCCATGAGATTCAGTGCCTCCTTGATCACCACCGGGAATGACCCAAGGCCAAAAGCGATCCGAAGGGGTGCCAGCCTGAATTGTGCCTCGAGGGCTCTTTCATAATCCCGCGCTACAAAGGCATCATATATCTCCGCAGCCAGTGCAGGAGCGACATTGGCAGTGGCGCTTATGGACCCGGTACCTCCATACATGAGTGCCGCAAAAATCATGGTATCCCGGCCAGCCAGGACTGCAAACCTGCCGGAACCCCTGGTAAGACGGATGTATTCCGAGAGGAGAGTCATGTCTCCGCTCGAATCCTTGATGCCTACGATGTTGGGCACCTCAGAAAGCCTCTTTACGAGATCGGCAGACAAGTTCACGCCCGTCCTGCCCGGGTTGTTATAGAGCAGCACAGGTACTGGAGAGACCTCTGCAATCTCCTTATAATGCAGGAATAGCTCGTCAGCGTTGGGGGATATAAACGACGGGGTTATAACTGAAACGCCATCTACCCCGAGATCAGCGGCCATTCGAGTGAGCATGATGGCTTCCCTGGTTGTCGTGGCGCCCGTTCCCGCGTAGACCGGGACCCTTCCATTAACATGCTCCACCACAGTCTTGATCGCTACCCGCTTCTGTTCAACGTCCAGGCCGTAGAATTCCCCCTGGCTCCCGATGACAAACAGGCCATGGACTCCCCCCTCAATGAGGTAATCGGTCAAGCGTTTGAGCGACTCTACATTTACGTTCCCCGAACAGTCGAGCGGGGTTACCATTGCTGGAATTATGCCCTTCGGTAGATTATTCATCTTGTTTTCAGCCTCCAAACTACATGCCCAGGGTATACACCCGGGGTCTAAACCCCGGCCCTTTCCGTGTCTACTCGGTTCAAATTATCCATAGGAGCGTGAAAGGGCCCTTGGGCCCTCATGGGATACGATACTTCTTAGGCGGGCCAGACGGGTCTTCCCTTACCTCTAACACAACCCCAAGCTCCTCAAGGTACTCCAATCCTCCATTGCGGTATACAAACGCCCGGTCATGTCCAGGGATGATTATACCCCCCGTATCGAGTATTCGCTTCATGCTCTTGCGTGCCATATCAATGCCAACGAAAGCCATCGTGGGAGTATTGTTCATAACCTCCCAGCCATTCTTTATGGCATCCCCTGCAAGGACCACAGGCCCGTCCGGGGTCTCGGCCACAGCAGAAATGCACCCGGGGGTATGCCCCGGGGTCTCCATGAGCACAACCCCGTCCATGACCAGGGTGCCCTCCTCCGCCAACCGGAGCGTCCTGCCGGCAAGCAGCGAATCTGGATAGTCCACTATATAGATGTCACCCTTTTCCCTGCACTCCCCGCGGGCATACTCCAGTTCACGAGGAGACAGCAGGACTTCAGCCCCGGGAATAAGCGCGAGGTTTATGCAGTGGTCATAGTGAAGATGACTGAGGATAACCATGTCAATATCGCCAGGAGCTATCGACCTCTTCTCGAGTTCGATAAGTAACTCAGCCCGGTCAGTATAGAATCCGGTATCAAAGAGTGCAAGTCTTTCCCCCTTCAGGAGATAGACATTTGACCACCCGAAAAAACCACGATCCGCCCTCCCTGGGAAACCTGACAGCAACTTCTCTACCTCAACTGGTCCCGCCATCTTTAGATGACCTCCAAGGCAAACTTCCCGTACCGGCAAAACTTCCAAGGGCGCAATAGGACAAAGACATCGGCGACATCCACAAGATGACTAGTCGACAGCCTCAGGCAATGCCCTGATTTTCATGACGTCTAGATTCACCAAGTAGATAGGCCTCCACCCACCGAGCGCCCTCACCACGTCCTCTGCAACAACCCTAGCCATTTTCTCCCGCAACTCTACGGTAGCAGACCCAAGATGGGGTGCAAGCACTACATTGTCCAATTCCAACAGGGGACTATAAATAGACGGTGGTTCATCAGAATAGACATCCAAAGCTGCCCCGCCTATGACGCCTTCTTGCAGTGCCCGGCATAGTGCGTCTTCATCGATAATCTGGCCCCTTGAAGTATTGATGATTATAGCGGAGCGCTTCATCATGCCTAGCTCCTTTGTTCCGATAAGGTGGTATGTCTCGCGGGTAAGCGAGCAGTTCACCGAGACAAAATCGGACTCCCTCAGGAGCTCAGGCAGTGTCACCCATTCAACGCCTAGATCTCGTCCGAACACGTCATTGTGGACAGGGTCATTGCAGATGATCCTCATGTCGAAGGCTCGCGCCCTTTTTGCAAGTTCCACCCCGATTCGCCCGAATCCAATTATGCCAAGCGTGCTACCGGTGACGTCGACGCCCGTAAGCTGATCACGAATCGCCCCTGGATTCGTGGCCCACCGGCCATTCCTGACCGCTTGGTCAGCCAGGTGAATTCTCCGGGCAGCAGTACATATAAGGGCGAAAGTCATGTCGGCTACTGTCGGGCTATGGACGGGGCAACAGGTAACGCAAATACCGCGGTTGGTGGCCTCAGCAATGTCGACATTGTCATATACCACACCATGGCGGGCAATGACCTTTAAGCGCGGTGCCGCGTCCAGAGCCTCCCGGTCCACAATCTCATAGTTTGATACCACTATGAGTGCATCCGCTTCGCTTATCTCTTTCAGGAATTGCTGGCGGCTCAATGGAAACCCCGAGTCATTCAGCGTGACTTGTGCAACGCTCTCAAGTATTTCGATACCTTTGGGATGAATGCGCTGCGTCACGAAGACCTTCAAACATACTACCTCCACGCGGTGAG
>DUSO01000112.1 GCA_012842565.1 Bacillota bacterium | reverse complement strand
GCGGTCAAAAACGCAATCCTGGTCCAGCCTGCGGGCATAAGCCAGGATGCGGGCGGGGATAGGGATACAAATGAGGATGAGGGCGCGGGCGGGGATAAGGGTACAGGAAAGGATAAAGATAAGAATAAGGGCGAAGATGAACAGAGTAACGATAAAGACCAGGGCAGCAAGAACGACAATGGTGAGAAAGATGACGTGCCGGGCAATGCTTCTTCGCCCTAGCTGTATTTGCCCGGGATGAGATCGAAGGTCGGTCGAGATTGAAGGTAGAGGAATTCGATTACTATCTACCGCCTGAACTTATCGCTCAAGAGCCGGTTGAACCCCGCGATAGTTCGCGGCTCATGGTGCTCTACAGGAATGGGGACATCGAACACAGGGTATTCCGGGATATCGTAAGCTACTTTGAGCCCGGAGACTGCCTGGTCATCAATGACACCAGGGTTATAAGGGCCCGGCTTTCCGGCTACCGTCGGGACACCGGGGGCAAGGTGGAGATACTCTTGCTCTCTGAGGCAGCTCCGGGGATATGGGAGGTTCTGGTACGGCCGGGGCGGCGAGCCAGAGTGGGAACCGAATTGTATTTCGGCGGGGGCGAGCTGGTCGCCCGCGTCCTTGGCAAGACGCAATCGGGAGGTCGGCTTGTCTCCTTCGATTCGGGGGGAGCGCCCCTGCAAGACATGCTGGAAAGACTGGGGAGCATCCCCCTGCCTCCCTATATCAAGGCGCCTCTTGAGCAGGATGAGCGCTATCAGACAGTGTATGCCATGCGCAGGGGGTCGGTAGCAGCCCCCACGGCCGGACTCCATTTTACCCCGGAGCTCCTTGACTCGATCAGGAGTCTCGGGGTCCGGGTGGTCCCTGTAACGCTTCACATCGGCCTCGGAACCTTCAGGCCTGTCAAGGTAGAGGAGGTGGAGCAGCATGAGATGCACGAGGAGCGCTATCAGCTTGCCCCCGAGGCGGCCTCGGCGATAAACGAGGCAAGGTCCACGGGGGGGCGCATTTTTGCCGTGGGCACTACGTGCACCAGGGTGCTCGAGACGTGCGCCGGGGACGGGCATGTCGTGCCGCGTACCGGCTCGACGCGTCTTTTCATATATCCCGGCTATCATTTCAAGGTGGTGGATGCTCTCATAACTAATTTCCACCTTCCGCGCTCCACCTTGCTCATGCTTGTTTCTGCCTTCGCAGGCAGGGAGAATATCCTGCGTGCATACAATATCGCAATCCAGCATCGCTACAGATTTTATAGTTTTGGAGACGCGATGTTGATTCTATGACGCCGGGTGGCCATGTTCCTTTGGCCGGCTGAATTCCACAGGTGAATTACACAGATGGAGGGAATGGATTGGAATTTTACCTGGAGGCGGAATGCGGGCGGGCCAGAGCAGGCGTGCTCACGACACCGCATGGGAGGATAATGACCCCCGTATTCATGCCCGTAGGCACCCAGGCGACGGTGAAGGCCATGAGCCCCGATGAATTGGTGGAGATAGGGGCTGAGATCATCCTTGCGAATACCTATCACCTGTTCCTGCGCCCGGGCCATGAGCTAATCGCCCGCGCGGGCGGGCTACATCGTTTCATGAACTGGAACCGGTCAATACTTACCGATAGCGGCGGTTACCAGGTATTCAGCCTGAGTGACCTGCGCCATATTACAGAAGATGGGGTCACATTCAGGTCGCACATAGACGGGTCCAGGAGGTTCATCTCTCCGGAATTGTCTATCGACGTCCAGAATGCCCTGGGGAGCGACATCATAATGGCCTTCGACGAGTGCACCCCGTACCCGGCTGAATGGGGCTACGCCAGGGAATCAATGCTTCGCACGTTGAGGTGGGCGAAACGATGCAAAGAACACCATAGGAAACCCGGACAGGCCCTGTTTGGCATTGTGCAGGGAGGGATGTACCCGGACCTCCGGCAGGAATCGGCGAGGCGCCTTGTGGAGCTGGATTTTCCCGGCTATGCCATAGGGGGTTTAAGCGTCGGGGAGCCCAAGGCGGTGATGTACGACATGCTCGATGCGACTCTGGAATTCTTGCCGCGGGAGAAACCCCGATACCTGATGGGGGTCGGGGCTCCCGGAGACCTGGTCGAGGGCATCGCCCGGGGTGTCGACATGTTTGATTGCGTCCTCGGCACCCGGATCGCAAGACACGGGTCGATATTCACCAGGCGAGGGAGGATCATTGTCCGGGACGCTGCATATGCTGAGGATTTCGGGCCGCTTGACCCGGAATGTGACTGCTATGTGTGCCGTAACTACTCCAGGGCATACTTGAGGCACCTTTTGAAGGCCGGTGAGATCCTCGGCTTTCGTCTCGCTACCTACCACAACCTATACTTTCTCTTGAGCCTTATGAGGGAAGCCCGTAAGGCTATCCTTGAAGGCCGCTTTGATGAGTGGAGGAAGGAATTTCGTTCTTGCTGTGGAAGTAATGACAGCGCTGAGGTTGGCCATGAGCCGGCAGAATAATACTAAAAGAAAAACCTAAGAGGGGGTTCTTGAGTGGCTGCACAACAACAGGCTTCGCCTCTGGGGCTTTTGCTCCCGCTTGCCGTGATGTTTGCCATCTTCTACTTTATGCTGATCCGGCCGCAGCAGATGCAACAAAAGAAGCGAAACCAGATGCTGGCTTCACTGAGAAAGGGAAACCACGTCGTGACGGTCGGCGGCATTTTCGGGGAGATTGTGGACATTAAGGAAGACGCTCTCATGCTCAAGATAGCAGATAATGTCACGATAAGGGTGACAAAAGGTGCCGTAGGGAGCGTCCTCGGCAAGGAGCCAAAGCCTGCAAAGCAGGGGGAATAAGTGGATCGGGGGCCCGGGACTTTAGGTCGCCCAGGGCCCTATATTTTTCTTGATATCCTCCCCGGAATAAATTTCAGGGCTTTCGCCATGGGTTTCATATGATTTCAGATTTCACGAGAACGCCTTGCCCGGCTGCCAGGCTCTTATTATATTGTCTGCATCCACTTGCACCCAGAGAACCTGCGCATTCATGATCACGCTCTGCCAATCAGCCAGCCACGACTGGGTCACTGACCTGTAGACGGTGCGGTCATTTGTGGTCACGATCCAGAGAACGGATGTGCCCGTCGCTTCAGACTGCCTAAACCAGGTTGTCGTGGCCTGGACCCAGGTCAGTTGCTGCGGGGTCGTGGTGTCTTGAGAAGGCGCGAAACCTGGGAGGTCAAGCTTGCCTATGGCGTTATCTACAGCCTCAAAGTCAAGGGGCCTGACGGTAACCGAAGACATATTCATCACTCCTCGTATGAATCCATTTAGCTGTTTGAGCCTTCCTCGGGGCGCTGTTCAAGCCTTCCTCTGGGGCCTAGCTCCCGTGGTTGCAGCATCGCGGTGTCGCCGGCTGTTGCCATTTTCTTCTCCCGGCCTGCCGGTCTCCGCTTCGCCGTACCGCACTATGTCGTCCAGCGGTGCGTCCGCCATTACCCTGTAGGTGACGCCGCGGAGGAGGGCTGACTTGGTGGTCAATCCAACTACCTTAAAGATCACATCCCCGCCGTGGGATTTCCGCATCACCAGATCCCCAATCCCCAGCGATTTCATCCCACTTCCCTCCGGCCTTTTTCGTATGGCTCTGCTCATGCGAGCAAGACCGTGGCATCTTCCCTGCTATTAATGTATTCGCGACCTCCGGGGGTGGTCACCGCTCCAGTTGACCCGGGCTGCAACCTGTGGTAGGATTATCGCGGGATAAGATAAAGCTACGCCACAGTCGCTTTACTGTTCCCCCTGAGAAGAGGGGTTTACCTGAAGGCAAGGGGAGGAATGAGAGATGTCTTTGCGCTTGCATTCTGAGTCTATTTCTCCTGATTTTGTTCCTGCCGGGGAGATCGAGGACCTTCTTCGGGAGACTCGTGATCCCTGTCTTGATGAGGCCCTGGCTATAGTGGAAAAGGCCAGAGATGCAAAGGGCCTCCTGCCTCGCGAGGTGGCATGCCTGCTCAACTGCGATGATCCCCGGTTTCTCGAAGCCCTCTACGATGCTGCCCATGAGATCAAAGAGAAGATATACGGCCGGAGGCTTGTGCTGTTTGCCCCGCTCTATTTCAGTAACTATTGCATAAATAACTGCCGTTATTGCGGGTACAGGCTGCACAATACCATCACCAGGCGCAGGCTTTCCCTTGATGAGGTGAGGGATGAAGTAAGGATACTGGAGTCCATGGGGCACAAGCGCCTTGCCCTCGAGTGTGGCGAGGATCCGGTCAACTGCCCTATAGATTATATACTCGATGTGATCCGGACGGTGTATGAGACAACGGAGGCAAACGGCAATATAAGGCGGGTCAATGTCAACATAGCTGCCACAACGGTGGACGACTACAAGAAACTGAAGTCAGCTGGAATCGGCACATATGTCCTATTCCAGGAGACATACCACCGGCCCACGTATGAGTATATGCACCCTTCCGGGCCCAAGCACGACTATGAATGGCACCTTACGGCGATGGACCGGGCCATGGAAGGCGGCATAGACGACGTAGGCCTCGGGGTCTTGTTCGGGCTATACGACTACAGATTTGAGGTGATGGGGCTTGTGTATCATGCCATCCACCTCGATACGGCCTTCGGGGTGGGCCCGCATACCATATCAGTGCCAAGGCTCAGGCCGGCGCCCGGGGTTGATTTGTCAAGCTTTCCATATCTTGTGTCAGACACCCAATTCAAGAAATTGGTAGCGATATTGAGGCTTGCAGTGCCTTACACCGGTATGATCTTGTCAACCCGCGAGAGGCCCGGGTTCAGGGACGAGGTGTTCGAGGTAGGCATCTCGCAGATTAGCGCGGGCTCTTGCACAGGTGTCGGCGGGTATCGTGCGGAAATAGAGAGACATGCCGGCGGGGCCGGGACCGAGACGGAGGCCGAGATGCCGCAGTTCCAGGTGGATGATACCCGGTCGCCGGATGAGATCGTGAGGAGCCTGAGCGCATCCGGCTATATTCCGAGTTACTGCACGGCATGCTACAGGCGCGGGAGAACGGGGGACCGCTTCATGGCTCTCGCCAAGACGGGACAGATTCAAAACCTCTGCCAGCCAAATGCCATATTGACCTTCAAGGAATACCTGATTGACTATGCCTCAGAGGAAACAAGGAGGGTTGGTGAGGAAGCCATAAGGCAGCACCTCTCCATGATTCCGGATGACAGGGTGAGGGAGGAGACCGCCCGCAGGCTTGAACGGATTGCCTCCGGCGAGCGAGATCTGTATTTTTAGACGTGCCGCCGTCTATACTAAAGCTCGAGTTCAGCGAAAAGGAGGTTCCCTAGATGGCCGAGAAGAGACGACGGTCCGCCAGGATAGACGATTCGGTCAGGCGCTATGAGATGGAGATCGCTGACGATCTCGGGCTCAACCCGGGCAGGATCCAGACAGAGGCCAACCGGCCGCTTACCGAAACCAACAGGCAGCCCGCACGCGGAAAGGCTGCCAGGCGGGAAAACAAGGGAAAAAAGTAGGGTGGAGGGAGACAGTTGGCCAAATCAGGGTCGCAGTGTTTGGTGCCGGAGGCTCAGGATGTGCTGGCAAGGCTCAAGCAGGATATTGCCCAAGAGCTCGGCATATCCAAGAAACTGGCGGATCTCGGTCCCTCAGGTGTCACCTATGCGGAATACGGCAAACTAGGGGGGCAGATGGTCAAGAGGCTCCTGCTTATGGCAAAGGGTCAACTCTAGGCTTTGAACTGTCAGGAAATGCGGGCCCGGCTGGCGGGGTAGGCATGGCTACCCCCGTCAGCCTCGTAAAGCCGCCAT
>DUSO01000111.1 GCA_012842565.1 Bacillota bacterium | reverse complement strand
GGGCCTGCCACCAATGTGGCGAGGGCCCTTACCGGAACTCAGCGAGAGTCCTTACCAGAGCCTCATTGCCTCCCGCACTTCCTGCAGAGTGGCTTCAGCAAGCTTACGTGCCCTGTTCGCCCCGTCATCGAGTATCTCCCGCACCAGGCCGGGCTGGCTGGCATAGCGCTCACGGCGTTCGCGCAACGGGGCTATGAACTCCTCTACCAGCCCCGCAAGGCGCTTCTTGCACTCGACGCACCCTACGGCGGCATTTTTGCACTCCTCGGCCACCGTCCCGGCCATCTCTGAGGCGATGGCCTGATAGAAGACATGAGCTACGCACACGTCCGGATGCCCCGGGTCATGCCGACGAATGCGCGCGGGATCCGTCACCATGTTGAGGACCTGCCTCTGTATCTCCTCGGGCGAGGCGGTCATGGGTATTTCATTGCCGTAGCTCTTGGACATCTTGCGCCCGTCTATGCCCGGCAACACCTTCACCTGGGCCAGTAGCACCTCGGGCTCAGGGAGGACAGGGCCGAAGTAGTGGTTAAACCTCCTGGCAATCTCCCTGGTAAGTTCCACGTGCGGCACCTGGTCCTCCCCCACCGGCACATATTGCGCCTTATAGGCCAGGATATCCGCAGCCTGGAGGACCGGGTAGCCCAGGAAACCATATGTGGCAATCTCGCGCCCGGCCAGCTCCCGCAGTTGCTCCTTGTAGGTCGGCACGCGTTCAACCCAGCCGAGCGGCGTCACCATCGACAGCAACAGGTGAAGCTCTGCATGCTGTTTCACGTGCGACTGCACCATGAGCACACTGCGCTCAGGATCCAGGCCGGCGGCAAGCCAGTCAAGCACCATCTCGCGCACATTGTCGCGGATCTGGCTCGTATCTTCATACCCGGTTGTCAGGGCATGCCAGTCTACCACCGCATAGATGCAGTCATACTCATCCTGGAGGCGAACCCAGTTCTGAAGCGCGCCCAGGTAATTGCCGAGATGCAGCCGTCCGGTTGGCCTCATGCCGCTGAAAATACGTTTCTTGGCTTCCACAATACCACCCTTTCCCAGGACAGGGATTCTTCCTTCTCCTCGCCTGCCCTAAGCTACCTGCCCGCCTTAACTTCGTGGCCCCTGCCATGCACCGCTCGGTCGCTCATGACCACCAGAGGATAGAGTATCACCAGCGCTATTGTGTTCACAAGGGCAGCCGGCAACACCACGGAGGTGAAAAGCACCTTGAACGGGCCGGGCAGACCCACGATAAGGGCTGCCGAGCCTAGAAAAACTGCGCCGCTCAGGATCGTGCCGACTACCCCGACGATTGCCGGGAGCAACTTGTCGCCTACAGCCGGCCTCATAACACGTATCAATCCCATCATCACCAACGTCGTTACTATCTTGTCAATGAGGTTGGGGATTTGGCCGCCCGGAAAGCCGGTAGTCAAAGCCGTCAATATGCCGCCAATGATGCCGGCTTCCATGGCCAGCCTGGGGTCCGATTCCATGAGAAGGACGATAAACAACATGCTGAGGAGGAGATCCGGTTTCATGCCGAGCACGATCGGAGGAACCACATAGTGCAAGACCAGGCCGATCGCCATGAGAAGTGCAACCTGAATGAACCTATTGAGTTTCACGTGAAACACTCCTTTGCGTATGAGAATCAAAAATCCCTCGCCCCAGCTTAGGGACGAGGGAAACTTCTCGCGGTACCACCCTACTTGACCCGCCATGGCGCGGCAGCCTTTACCGTCGTCGACGGGAGCGCCGTAAGCCATAGCTGATCCACTCATTCCGGGGCACAGGCTGCGTGCCAGCCGATGCCCTCTCCCTTTTAACGGTGGGAGTTTCCGTCTTAGCTTACTGGTCCCGGCCCATCTCCATCCCGGTCCGTCTTTGCTCGGCCAATCGTGGTTGCTCAGCCGATCATAGGCGACCGGATTTGCCGTTTATGGCCGATCGTTCAGCCAGAGGCTCCCGGGCCCATTCAGTGCATCCCCGGTACCGGACTCTCAGCGCCGCCGGCTCTCTGTGACCATAAGTCCGCACTTACTCTCCCCGGTCATTGCCTTGACCCATGGTGAACTTATTACAGGATTCATTTTAATTATACTATCGCGGCCGGGGGAAGGCGAAGTCTTGCAGCACGAAAATCCACGCGATTTCCAGGAGATTCAAGCTCAAGGCAGATTGCAGCCCCCATTCTCTCCTTATGTCTTACGCTTTTGATGACTCGCGCATTCCCAACCGGCTATTCACCTGCGGCCCGGAGGCGATCCGGTCGCTGTCAACCCGCATTCCAGGTGCCAACCGGGCCGGCATGGACGACTACTTAGAACACCATCAGGTATTGATCGATCTCCCATTTGTGCACCTGGGTCCGGTAGATGTCCCATTCGATCCTCTTAGCCTCAACGAATCGCTGGGAGATATGAGGTCCAAGGGCTTCCAGGATCACCGGGTCATTTTCCAGTTCATCGAGGGCTTCGGCGAGGGAACCGGGAAGGCTCTCAATGCCCGCTTCTTTCCTCTCGGCGGGGGAAAGGGCATAGATATTCTTGTTCACAGGCTCGGGCGGTAGTATCTTGTTCTTGATCCCATCGAGGCCCGCCTTCAGCATCACTGCAAGGGCCAGGTAGGGGTTGCACGAGGGGTCCGGGCTCCGAAGCTCGATGCGTGTCTTCTTCCCGCGGGCCGCCGGCACCCTCACCAAAGGGCTCCTGTTCCTCTCGGACCAGGCGATGTAGCAAGGGGCCTCGTAGCCGGGCACAAGGCGCTTGTAGGAATTCACCGTGGGGTTTGTGATCGCTGTAAAGGCGCGTGCATGCTTCATGAGCCCCCCGACATAATATAAGGCCACATCGCTCAACTGATTTCGCCCGTTTGGATCATAGAACGCATTCTCATCCCCGCGAAAGAGCGATTGATGGGTGTGCATTCCTGAGCCATTTACTCCAAAGACGGGCTTTGGCATGAATGTGGCATTGAGCCCGTGGCGCTGCGCAACAACCCGAACCACGAACTTGAAGGTCGCTATGTTGTCGGCCGTCTTCAGGCCATCGGCATACCTAAAGTCAATCTCATGTTGTGCGGGCGCTACCTCGTGGTGCGAGGCCTCAATCTCAAAGCCCATGCTCTGGAGGGCCAGCACCATATCGCGCCTTGCCTCCTCTCCAAGGTCAACAGGAGAGAGGTCGAAATACCCGGCCCCGTCGTAGGTATTGGTTGTAGGCCGGCCGGTCTCGTCCCTGTTAAACAAGAAGAATTCCGGCTCAGGCCCGGCCATCATCGTAAACCCTAGTTCCTTGGCCTCTGCCAGGACCTTCTTCAGGGCATGCCTGGGACAGCCCTCAAATGGAGTGCCGTCGGGATTGTATATGTCGCACATAAGGCGACCAACGGTGCCGTTACCTACCGTCCATGGGAAGATAGCAAAAGTTGAGGGATCCGGCCGCAGGTACATGTCGGACTCTTCTATGCGCACAAAACCCTCGATCGAAGAGCCATCGAACATAAGCTCGCCGTCCAGGGCGGCTTCGAGCTGTTCCACGGGAATCGCCACATTCTTGAGGACGCCTGTAATGTCGGTAAACTGCAGGTGAATAAACTTGACATCGTGCTCACGGGCTTGTTTTAGGACGTCTTCCTTGGTCAAAGCGGGCATTTTGAATTCTCCTTTCAGTCGTTTCTGATCTTATCCAAGGTCTTCATCAGCACAGCCTGGTCCGATACGGGATACAGAGAACGTAAGACCACAGGCCGCTCGTCATCCCCTTCCAGTGAGGTAGCGAGACTGCCTGCCCTGGTGCGGCTTCCACCAGCGGGGCGCAGCCGGCGCTCCGCTGCAATCCTCTCTTGTTCGAGCGTCTCCTTTACTTCCTTTACCCGGAATCCCCGTTGCATCATCTCCTTAACCCGCCGCAGCAAGGCTATATCCTTCTCAGAATACATGCGGGTGCCGCCCTTGGTCCTGTACGGCGTCACCAGGCCCATCTTGTCATAGTACCTTATCTGCCGCTCCGTAAGGCCGACAAGCTGTCTCACAACCCCTATCGGGAACACCGGGGACTCAAGGTCTGCCTGCAACCCCCTCACCCCCTTCGATTTATGTGACGATTATATTCCCCCGAGGGTATCACGTCAAGTTCTGTGTCAGAAAATCTAACATAAAATTGTGTTATAATTTGAGCAAGGGAGGGTGGCGGCGCCTTACTAGCCGGCTACAGTCTGAGATGCCGGTCAACACCGGATGTCACCAGTCGTGTGAGTTCCGCCGGCAATGCCCCGTTACGCGCCGCGATGTCATGAAGGGTACTAAGGTGCTTGTCGTGGACGATGAACCGTCGATCGTAGAACTCATCCGATTCAACCTCGAGAGAGAAGGATTTGAGGTCATAACCGCCTACCATGGGAATCATCTGCTTGACAGGATAAGGGCGGAGAGGCCGGATCTCATTATCCTTGACATCATGCTGCCCGGTGAAGACGGTCTCTCTATTTGCCGGGAAGTGCGCAAAGAAAGCTCCATACCTATCATCATGCTGACCGCAAAGGATACCGAGCTTGACAAGGTCCTTGGCCTCGAGCTTGGGGCTGATGACTACGTGACAAAGCCCTTCAGTCCCCGCGAGCTGGTCGCACGGGTAAGGGCGGTGCTCAGGCGCGCCTCGGGGGCGGAATCAGGCGAAGGCAAGACCAGGGTACTCAAAACCGGCGGGCTTGTGCTGGATCCCGAGAAACATTCGGTCACCCTCGATGGCAGGGAGCTCGACCTGCCTCCTAAGGAATTCGAGCTGCTGAGGATTCTTATGGAGAACCGTGGTCGCGTCCTAACGCGGGACTATCTCCTGGAGACCATATGGGGATATGAATATATTGGGGATACGAGGACTGTTGATGTCCATATTCGCCGTCTGCGCCAGAAGATCGAGGACAGCCCGTCCCAGCCCAGGTATATCGAGACCGTTCACGGCTTCGGTTACAAGATGAAAGAGGAGCGCGATAACGGGTGAAGTGGAACATTCTCTCGAAATTGACGCTCTCATTCTGGGCAATAGTCCTGCTCGTGACGGGGATAACTACCGTCTTCCTTAACCGTGCGTTTCAAGAGCATTTCGTCACGACGATAGACTCGTCCCTCAAGGCCAACGCCAGGATGGTCTCCGACCTGCTCCTGGAGCGGGGATTCCCTGGAGGGATGCCGGGTAGGCTCCCGCAGATTCAAGAGATCACTGAACGGGTGGCCAGGGACGTAAAGGCCAGGGTTACCATAATCGATCCTTCCGGGGCCGTCCTCTCTGATTCCCAGAAGAACGCAGGGCTCATGAACAACCACGCCGACCGGCCTGAGGTCAAACAGGCTCTAGCTGGGAAAACGGGAACCAGCACGAGATTCAGCCGGACCATCCTGTCTACCATGAGGTACATTGCGGTGCCCGTGATCTCCGATGGCAAGGTGGTAGCGGTGGTTCGCCTTGCAGTCCCCCTGACAGAAATAAACCGGACCAGGGATAGAATTCGTTCCAGGCTCATGGTCGCGGCCTTCATCTCGATCCTCCTATCCGGGGGCATTGCATATCTATTGGCACGGAGCCTGGCCGAGCCTTTGAGAGATATGATAACCGTTGCTTCCAGGATCGCGGGCGGTGACTTTTCCAAGAGGGTACGGATTACGGCGCGAGATGAGATAGGCTGCCTTGCTGACGCGCTAAACCACATGGCAGACCGGCTTTCGACCACAATCCAGGAGATGTCCGAGGAGCGCAATAAGATAAAGGCGATCCTCGCCAGCATGGCAGACGGGGTTGTCGCCGTCGACAGTGATAACCGGATCATCTTGATGAACCGGGCGGCGGAGCAGATGTTTGGGATCACCGAGGGTGCCGCCTATGGAAGGAAATTTCTCGAGGCAATCCGCAACTATGAACTCGTGGAGGCGCTGTCCGGCGCCACTAGGGGCGAAGTTCACTCAGCCGAATTCAAGGTATTTTCTCCTAATGAGCGAATCCTCCGGGTATCCGCCACCTGCATAGAAAGCACAAGCGACCAGCCCGCAGGGGTGGTAGCTGTCATCCAGGATGTGACTGAACTCCGGCGGCTGGAGCAGCTGCGGACCGAGTTTGTCAGCAATGTATCCCACGAACTCAGGACCCCCCTCACCTCAATCAAGGGGTTTGTAGAGACTCTCCTTGACGGGGCTATGGAGGACGGGTCGACCGCCACGAGATTCTTGGGGATCATCCAGAACGAGGCCAACAGGCTTGAACGGCTGATCTCCGACCTCCTGGATCTCTCACGGATAGAATCCGGGCAGATCGCCCTTCGAAAGGTGCCCTGCCACCTCGATAAGCTCACGCAGTCCGTCTGCACATTCCTGCATGGGCAGGCAGATGCAAAGCAGCTATCACTCGAGATAAACATCCCGGCGGACTTCCCTCAAGTCCCCGCCGACAAGGACCTCCTTCGCCAGGTATTCATCAACCTCATCGACAATGCAATCAAGTACACGCCAGCCGGGGGACGGGTGATCATCTACGGCAGCGATTCAGGAGACTCCGTCACAATCCATGTTGAGGATACAGGGGTTGGAATCCCCAAGGCCCACCTCTCGCGGCTTTTTGAGCGCTTCTATCGCGTCGATAAGGCTCGTTCCCGGGAGCTGGGCGGCACCGGCCTGGGGCTTGCCATAGTAAAACACATCATAGACCGCCATGGGGGCAAGGTATGGATTGAGAGCGAGGTAGGCAAAGGGACACGGGTGTCCTTTACATTGCCAAAGAGCTGACATCCTTCCGCCTCTTAAGCCATCGGCCCCTCCCGCCCCTGTACATCGGGTTCCGCAGCTCAGCGCCACCCTTGACAGTAAGCATGGCCTTTAACAATAAGTTAACATTTCAGCAACTGCCGATTAACTCCTCGCCAATATACTCCTCTTGAATTGATAAACAAGCGGTTTAAGAGCAAGGCCTATCGGGGGCGAGTGAATTGGCACTTGCATATAAGATACCTGCAACCGAGGAGCACGGCCCGGGGGAGATAGAGCAGCACCTGCCCCGCAAATACAAGATCGTCACGAAGAATCTCAACGTCTACTACGGCGACCTCAAGGCCCTGAGCAACGTCACTGTGGAAATACCCGAGAAAAGTGTAACAGCCCTCATTGGACCCTCCGGGTGCGGGAAATCCACGTTTCTGCGTACCCTTAACCGCATGAATGATCTGGTAGACAACGTGCGAATCGAAGGCCAGGTCCGCCTCGACGGACAAGATATATACGCGCCGGGTATAGATGTCGTCGCGATGAGAAAGCGCGTGGGAATGGTATTCCAAAAGCCGAATCCATTCCCAATGACTATCTTCGACAACGTGGCCTATGGCCCTCGAATTCATGGGCTCAAGAACCGTAGGCAACTCGAGGAAATAGTGGAGCGAAGCCTGGTGGGGGCAGCCCTCTGGGACGAGGTAAAAGACCGGCTCAATGCACCGGCCCTTGGGCTGTCCGGTGGCCAGCAACAGAGGTTGTGCATTGCCCGGCTCTTAGCAGTAGAACCCGAGGTGCTTCTCATGGACGAGCCATGCTCCGCGCTCGATCCAATTTCGACGTCGCGCATCGAAGACCTCATCCATGAGCTAAAAGATGCTTACACGATAATCATAGTCACGCATAACATGCAGCAAGCAGGCCGGGTATCAGATTGGACCGGATTCTTCCTGAACGGCGAACTGGTGGAATTCGGCAAGACCGCGGAACTCTTTGAGAGGCCGCGGGACCGCCGCACAGAGGCATATATCACTGGACGATTCGGCTGATCCTCGCGCTCTGCAGCCAATTGTTCTCTAATTGCTCCAATGGTTGGGGGTTTAACATCACCTTGATGGCGATGTCCGGGCGACTTTTCAGCGTTGCCAGGGCATCGCCTATGTCTTCGAGCTTATAGGCCTGCGTGATGATCCTATCGACCTTTATCCTTCTCTCGCCCAGGAGCGACAGCGCCATGTCGAAATCCTGGAGCCCGTAAAGCCGGGAGGTTACGAGGGAAATCTCCCTGCCAAAGCTCTCAAGGAATGGATATTCAAGCACAGACTTTTTGGGGGGAACAAGCGGGACGATGGACCCGCCGGACCTTGTCAAGGCCATGGCCTGCCTCAGTGATTCATCGGTGCCCACCATGTCAAAGACAACCCTAAAGCCAAGGGCGGCGACTTTCAGGCACCGGGGGACCGGATCTCCCCGGGAGGGATTGGCCGTAACGTCAGCACCAAGTTCTCGCGCTATCTCCAGCCTGGCATCCACGATGTCAATGGCCGCAATCTTGGCGGCACCATATAGGCGCGCGACCTGTATCAGCAGGAGGCCGATCACGCCTGACCCCAGTACGGCCACGGAATCGCCGGTATCTATCCTGACACGGTTAGCGCAGTGGATTGCGACCGCGAGGGGCTCGACCGCCGCGCCCTGCTGTAGGCTTACGCCCGGCGGGAGACGGCGTACCATGGACTCCTTTACTACCACCTCTTCAGCGTAGCCCCCATCCACATGGACACCCAGAAGCCTAAGCCGGGAGCAATGGTTCACCTCCCCAGCCAGGCAAAACTCACACTCGCCGCAGCTCCACACGGGCATGACCGCGACCGGGGTGCCGGCCTTAAACCTGCCGGCTGCGGACTTGCCCACTTCGCTCAGCACCCCGCTGATTTCATGGCCTGGTATCACTGGAAATCTCGCAAACGGGTTTTGCCCTCTTATGAGCGCGACATCGCTACCACAGACTCCGACATGACTCACAGCCACCCGGACCTCATCCGGTCCAAGGTCAGCCTTCGGGGTGACCTCTTTCAGCTGTATTACATCTGGAGCCTCAACGCACACAGCCCGCACTTAATCTCCCCCCTGATCCGAGTGCTTGTCGGTTCCCGGGATTGGACCCGGCCGCATGACCAAGCTCGTTTACTGCCCGCTCACGCAGCCAGGCTTAGTCGCGCATTTCAGCCGCCCAGATATGTCTCCCTGACCTTTTCATTATCCTTGAGGTTGCTTGCCGTATCGTGAAGGCTTACCACCCCGTTTACCAGAACATAACCTCTATTGGCGATCTCCAGGGCCATCTTGGCATTCTGCTCAACCAGGAGCACTGTGACCTTTTCCTCCTGGTTTATCCTCTTAATAGCATCAAATACCTGTTCTACGAGGAACGGCGCAAGCCCAAGGGAAGGTTCGTCGAGCAGGAGCAAACGTGGTCCCGCCATGAGCGCCCTCGCAATAGCAAGCATCTGCTGCTGGCCTCCACTTAGTGTCCCTCCCGCCTGCCTGGCGCGTTCCTTGAGCACGGGGAAGAGGGCGAAAACGCGCTCCATGGCCTCAGATACTTCGGTCCTCTTGCGCCGCCGCACGTAGGCCCCCATCTCGAGGTTTTCCAGGACTGTCAGACCAGGGAAAATCCGCCTGCCCTCCGGGACGCACGATATGCCCCCTCGAACCACCTGGGAGGGTCGCTTGTTATCAATCCTCTCCCCCATGAATTCAATGGAACCCTTGCGCGGTTTCAGGAGCCCGGAGATCGTCCTGAGCACGGTGGTCTTCCCTGCTCCATTGGAGCCGATGAGGCAGACTATCTCGCCTTCCCCGACCTCGAGAGAAACCTCCTTCAAGGCCTGTATACTGCCGTAGAAGACGTCAATGCCCTGAACGCGTAACACCGTCAATCGCATTCCTTTCTATAATCGTACGAAATTCTATGACGGCTAACTGCCCGCGGCCGCATAAGCCCTGCCGAGATAGGCCTGGATAACCTCAGGATTATTCTTTATCTCTGCGGGCTTGCCTTCCGCAATCTTCTCGCCGTAGTTGAGGACTGTGATCCTGTCAGCCACGTTCATCACCAGCATCATCCGGTGTTCGACAAGGATTACCGTGATCCCACGGGAGCGTATCTCCCTAAGCAACCTCTCGAGGGCCTGGATTTCTTCGGAACTAAGCCCGGCAGCCGGCTCGTCGAGCAGGAGTAGCTCGGGGCCTGTCGCCAGGGCGCGCGCGATCTCGAGGAGACGGCGTTGACCATAAGGCAACCCAAGTCCGGGCATATCCGCCCTGCCCTTTAGCCCCACGAACTCAAGGATTTCCTGCGCACGGCTCACCATGCCCTCCTCTTCAGCCCTCCCCGACCGGGTTGAAAACACCGAGCCCCAAAAGCCCACCCTTGAACGATGGTGCTGCGCCGCAAGCACATGCTCAAGGACTGTAAGGCTAGGGAAAAGCCTGAGGTTCTGGAAGGTGCGGGTTATCCCCTTGCGGGCTATCCGGAAAGGCGAAAGCCCGGTGATATCCTGCCCCTTGAAGATTATGCGGCCCGATGTCGCGGGGAAAACCCCGGTAATCACGTTGATGAGCGTGGTCTTGCCCGACCCGTTAGGCCCGATAATGGCCCGGATCTCTCCCTCGCTAACCTCGACGTCCAGGTTGTTCAGGGCGAGCACCCCCTCGAAACTCTTGCTCACCCCTTTGATCTCAAGGATTGGGCCCATTGTTAAACCCCTCCCCCATGCTGCATTGCCTCCTTGGAAAGCGAGGGTGCTCGACGACGCCCGATTCTCTCAACCAACTTATTCAGGAACCCGATGATGCCGCCGGGCTCATAGATTATGACTAGTATTATGGTAGCGGCATACACTACCAGGTACCATTGCTTTAAGAACCTCAAGAGCTCCATCAATACCGTGAGCACTATTGCCCCGAGCATGGCTCCGGGCACAGATCCAAGGCCGCCTACGACGAGCATGCTCACGAAGCTGAAGGAGTAGGCGAGCGTATAGAGCTCAGGGCTGACATATTGCTGGAAGCTAGCGTAGAGGCTACCTGCAATGGCGGAATAGACCCCACAACACAGGAAGGCCAGTACCTTGAGCTCCGTGGAATCCATCCCGACCATCTCACAGGCGAGTTCATCATCTCTCACAGCCTTAAAAGCCCTGCCATACTTAGACCTTTCTATTCGGGTCGCAACCGCGGATAGGAGGATAGCTATACAGAGGAGCAGGTAGTAATAGGCCAGGTTCGACGTGAACCGGAACCCCAATAGACTTGGACGCGGGATATTCTGCACGCCAAAGACCCCGCCGGTAAACGAACTCCAGTTCATGAGCACGCTCCTGGTTATCTCGCCAAACCCTATGGTCATGATGGCCAAATAATAGCGCTTAAGCCGTAAGGTGGGAATTCCCAGTAGGAGGCTAAATGTGGAGACCGTCACTATTGAAATGACCAGGGCGGCCCAAAAATCAAGCCCTGCACGGGTTGTGCTTAAGGCGAGAGCGTAGGCACCTATGCCCAGGAAGCCCGACAGGCCAAGGTGAAGCTGACCGGTAAGGCCAAAGATGAAGTTCAGCCCTATGACAGCGATACCGTTGATCACGGAAAGGCACAACACAAAAAGCGAATAGGAACTCTTCACGAGCGAAGGGGCTATTGCCAAAAGGCAGAACAGCACTGTGAGGACCATAAGGCTCCGAGTAGCCCCACCCCTGTCTTTCATAGGCTCTCACCAACCTTCCTGCCCAGCACGCCCTGGGGCCGAAGGAGAAGAAAGGCCACCAAGATCACAAATACTATCGCGTCCCTGTAACGAGAGGATAGGAAGCTCGAGACAAACACCTCTGCAATGCCAAGCAAGATGCCGCCAAAGGTAGCGCCCGTTATATGGCCGAACCCACCTATGACGCAAGATGCGAACCCCTTCAAGCCCACGCTGCCAAGGTCGACGGAGACCATAAAGGCAGGAGCCAGCAGGACCCCCGCTATGCCAGCCAGGGCGGAACTATATGCAAAGGTCACCGCTATGGTCTGCCCGGTCTCAATTCCCATAAGGGTAGCGGCCTCACGGTCCTGCGCCACCGCCCTCATCACCTTACCAATAGTCGTCTTTTGGAAAAAGAGATGCTGGAGAAAAAGCAGGACTAATGTCACAACTATTATGAACACGTGGTGTTGCATGATGCTCACGTCACCAAACCGGATGATGTCTTGCCCGAATGGCCCCCTCGTCGTAACCGGGTAGGGCCCCCATAAGATAATATCCATGTTGGAGAGGAGGATGCCCAGCGCCAGAGTGCTGAGCATGACCGTCCTCGGGTGGGCTCCCTGAAGCGGGTGATATACGACTCGCTCGGTGCCCATGCCGAATAGCGCCATCACCGCCATCACCGCGATGAGGGCCGGAACAAATCCCCACTTGAGGTGATTGGAAAAGGTGGCAGCGTAGAGAAAGGCTGCCACCGTGACGAAATCGCCTTGAGCCAGGTTAACGATGCCGACGGCATTCCAGATAAAGGTGTATCCAAGTGCTACAAGGCTATAGATGCAACCCATAGCAAGGCCGCTTATGAGCTGTTGCACAAGAACACTCAAGGCCACCGGTCGATCCCCTTTCAATGCCTTAATGACTTACAGCTTGACCGACTTATCTACTTCCTTTCCAATTATCACAGGCTTGTTGTTCTTGATTTGTATCACAAACAGTTCATGGAGGGTTTGCCCGTCAGGCGTTACATTGTAGGTAAGACCGATCGATCCTTTATAGCCCCTGATCTTACGGAGAGCGTCCCTCACGGCCGTCTTTTCGACGCTGCCCGCCTTTTCAGCAGCCAATTTGTAGAGGTATACCGAATCGTAAGCGAGGGCGACGAAATAGTTTTGCGGTGTGGCGCCGAAACGCGCCTTGTACTTCGATACAAGGTCCTGCACCGACGGGTCGGAATTATTGGCCGTAAATGTGACGACCGCCACCAGGTCCTCGGCCGATTCCCCTGCAATCTTGAGGAAGCTCTCCTGGCCCGCCGTGGCGCTGGCAAACAGCCTTACATCGGGGAGGAACTGCCGTGCCTGACGGCACATGAGTGCCAACTCGATATCGAATGCCCATCCTATAAGGGCCTCGGCACCTGAGGCCTTGATCTTCAGCATCTGACCGGTAAAGTCCTTATCTCCCGTGTTGAAGGCCTCCCTCGCCACAAACTTAAGGCCCCTCTTGGCGAGTTCCTCTGCTATGTTGTCGGCCCCTCCGACACCAAACTGGTCTGTGCTGTGAAGCATCGCAACCTTTTTCAGGCCCAGCTGGTCCACGATATAGTTCACGAGACATATGGCGGAGAGTTTGTCGTGTTCGCGCACCCGGAATATCCAGGGATTCCCAACCTGGGTTATCTTTTCGGCGCTCCCCAGGGCAAATTGCAGTACCCCTTCCTTGGCAACCAGCGGCTCAGCTGCAAGAACAGCAGTGCTCTGTGTGTCCCCGATTATGGCGTCAACCTTGTGCTGGTAGATGAGCTTTTGTGCTGCCGTGACAGCAGGGGTAGCGGCACCCTGGGAATCTTCGGATACCAGCTCGAGCTTGTGGCCCAGGATTCCGCCCTTGGCGTTGATTTCCTCGATGGCGAGAAGTGCCCCATTCCTGGTTGCGTCACCATTAGGTGCGCTGCCTCCTGTGAAGGGGGCAAGTATCCCAAACTTTATCGTCTGCTGCGGGGCGCCAAAGGCCTGAGATGCGAGTAACACGACGGCAAGGCACCCTAAGAAGCATACAAGGAGCATACGACGGCATGAATTCGGCATGATACCAGTCACCTCCGGATATTTCTGGTACTTCTCTCAGGTTTCACCTTCCCCGGGCCATATTGCTGTCGATTTCACCAGAATATGCAACATCGCCCGGGACCTCAAAAGGAGCCTGGCTACAGTCAAGGATGTCTACAAGGATGTCTATATGGACTTCTTCTCACCACCTCTCGCACGCTACGACGATATCCTCCGCCCTCCTCCGGCGATGCCAGGCAAGGGCTGCACAAGGGGGCCAACCATGCCAGCCGGGGTTGGCTGCACCGGAGCATGATAGCGCACGGCGTATTTTCGGGGTAACCGTTCACGGTCATGAGTCATCGCCGCCCCTGAAACAGGGCTGGATGAAGCAGGCGCCCCGTTCTTGGAGGTGATCCCTGTGTAACTTAGGATGAAACTTCCAAAGTAGACACGAATAAGCTAAAAGGTGACTGGTATGGTGGCATAATGGTAGAACGAATGGCGGTGGCTTGCTGGCGCGACTATAGTGATAACTATAGCGTTAGATACAGCATGTCTAGGTGAAGGGAAAAACACCATCAGAGCAAGATCGATACCCGTATTGCGGTGGTTATGCCGTTATCTGACATCATCTTACATGTGAACCCGTGGGCTTCCCCGCCCGGAATTCTGTAACCGGAATTAATATTTCGATGCCGGGAGCTGAATTCCTTCCTCCCGGCATCGAAATATCCAAATGCTTCCTTTAGGGTGTTGCCCACGATGCTCACCAGGGTTCCAGCGGGGCATAACTTGGAGCTTGCTTGTCTATAGAATCATAGCTGGGCTCAGGTGTTTCTCAGGACCTGGACGACCACCTTCCTATTTCGCGGCCCGTCGAACTCGCAGAAGAATATCCCCTGCCATGTGCCAAGCCCTAACCTGCCATTCTGAACAGGCACTGAGATGGAATTTCCAGTCAACACGGCCTTTACATGTGCAGGCGCGTTCCCCTCAGTATGGTGATATGACAGGCCGCGAGGCACCAACTTGTCCAGGGTCTCGATGATGTCCCTTACTACGTCAGGGTCTGCGTTCTCATTTATGGTCACCCCGGCCGTAGTATGTGGGACATAGACCATGCATAGACCATCGGCAATCCCAGAATCGTCCACGACACCTTGCACGAGGTGGGTTATGTCACGTAACTCCTCGCGCGCGAAGGTCCTTATATTCAAGGTCTTGATAGGAGGCACCTCCTGTTCCCATATTCCTACCGGATTCCACCACACGGTCTATGCTCAAGCCCGGTGCAGTTGGGACGCTCAGATGTCGTACCGGCGGGTCTTTACTGCGGTTCGCCGAGCACGACTACTCCCTTCATGTACCCGGGAACCTTCCTTGACGCATCCTCGAACGCCATCTGGATGTCGTCCAGATGGTATCGATGACTTATGAACGGAGCAATCCTGAGCTTGTTGGCGGCCAACATCTTGATGCCGGTTCTCATGGCGGCAAGTTTGAGGGCACGAGAACGTTCATGCGCGTTTACCATGTCTATACCTTTCCAGTTTGCCATCTGCATGTTGATGGTCCGTCCCGGCCCCTGATGATACCCGAATACAACTACCGTGCCGGCGATTCTGACAGCCTCTATTGCCGCGTTGAGTGTAGACTCGACCCCAGCTGTTTCAATGGTCACGTCCAGCGAAAGGTCGCTCAGGTTGACAGACGGGTCTCTTGCATCCAGGACGCACCCAGCGCCTGCTTCCCTTGCAGCATCGAGTGCCTCGGGCCGGATATCAATGGCAACGACCTCAAGGGCTCCTTGAAGCAGCGCAACCTGAATCATTAGCGCACCCATGAAGCCGACCCCAATCACGCCAACCCTGTCGCCTATGCGTACCCTTGATCGCCAGCCGGCAGCTATGGCGCTCCCTACAGGCTCCGTCATGGCGGCGACGTCGAACGGGATGCCATCGGGAATGAGGATGGCCTCAGACCCAGGGACCTTGCAGTACTCGGCGAACCCGCCATAGGTGTACACCACAACTCTATCGCCCTTACGCAAGGTCTGGACGGCGCTGCCCACCTTCTCTACGGTGCCGCTGATCTCGTGCCCCGGGTAGCTCGGGAAAGTGGCCCCGCTTCGCCTTCCCTCCCAAAGGTCAACCTCAGACATGCACACGCCGCATGCGCGGACACGTACCAGGATCTCCTCATCTGAAATCTCCGGACAAGGCTGACTTTCCACAGTTAATACGCGTGGTGCTTCCAGCTTTACGGCTTTCATTGTCATCCCCCATCATAGTATAAACAGGCACGTCGTCCTGCATCTTCCCTCGATGTCAGCCTTTCACAGCCCCCGCAGTCAGGCCCTTGACGAGGAATCGCTGCATGAACATGAAGAATATCATCATGGGCAACGCGGCCATAGTGGCGCTTGGTAACAGCAGATCCCATCTTATGCCGAAGTCCTCCATATATGCAGCAAGCCCCAGTGGAAGTGTCCTCAAGGCCTTGGTCTGGACCAACACCAGCGCGAAGATGAACTCGTTCCACGCGAGAAGAAATGAGTATATTGCCACGGTAGCGATCCCCGGTCCAGACACCGGCAGAATGATCTTGAGAAACGACTGCAGCCACGTTGCGCCGTCGATCATTGCGGCCTCTTCCAGCTGGCGCGGGATTGTGTCGAAGAAGCCTCGGAGCATCCAGGTCGTGAACGGAAGTGTTAGGGTTGGGTAAAGGCAGATCAGACCCAGGTGGGTGTTGAGCAGCCCAAAACCTTTAATCAGCAGGAACAAGGGTATGACCAACAGGACGGGCGGAAACATCTGGATGAGGAGAAGGAATACCCCGTACTGATGGCCGCCCGGCACCCGGAACCTGGAGAGACTGTAACCAGCCGTCGCCCCGATGAATGTGCTGATTATAGTGGCGAGTCCAGCTACCTTGACGCTGTTCAAGAAGTAGCTTATGAACATCGTTTGATCCAGTACTCTCTTGTAATACTCGAAGGTCAAGACCCGGGGTAGGGTTATCTTGCCCAGATACAGCTCGCTGATAGGTCGAACCGAGCACAGCGCCGTCCAAACTACAGGGGTGACAGCAAAGAAGCAGGCCACTATGAGCAATACATACACCAGGACCGTCTTCAGGCCTCGTTTGCGTGTCCGCTTTACGCGTCTATCACTCATGCCGTCTCAACCTCCTCGCCAACCCTCAGGCAGCCGTTTGGGCGTACGATTTCAGGTAGAGTACTGCAAAGCCGAGCAGGCCAAGCAGCATCACGCACCCCATTGCGGCTGCGTATCCTATATCCAGTGAGAAGAACGCCCGGTTGTATATCTCTATAGATAGCAGGGTCGTTGCTTTAGAAGGACCGCCGCCCGTCAGGACGTACAGGATGTCGAAGTGGTTGAACGCCCATATCGAGAGCAGCAGCGTGCTCGTAATGCTCACCGGTTTCAGAAGAGGGAGAGTCACGTATAGGAAGGACTGGAAGCTCGATGCCCCGTCGATCTGGGCGGCCTCGTAGTAGTCATGTGAGATGGATTGCATGCCCGCTAGCAGCGTTATTGTCATGAAAGGCGTGTACTTCCAGACGAACACCATGATGACGGAGATGAAGGCAAGCGTCGGATCGGACAGCCATTGTATTGGCTGCGAGATCAAACCCAGCCCGGTCAAGGCGCTGTTGATGAAACCGAACTGATCGTGGTACATCCAGCGCCAGATCGAGGCGACGACGATGTTTGGAATGACCCATGGAATGAGCAACAAGGATCTGAAGATCGCCCGGCCCCGGATGTCCTGGTTGAGCAATGTGGACAGCGCAAGGCCCGTGCAATACACAATCGCCACAGTAGCTATGGCCCAGACGAGCGTCCTGAGCATAGCCTGCCAGAATGCCGCATCAGACCTGAACAGGCTGACGTAGTTCGCGGCCCCGGCGAAGACCGCACCACGGCCGCCGAATTCCTCAGTCGTTAAACTCAAAGAAATGCCCTCAAACAGAGGTATAATGATGAACCCGAGGACGAAAAGGCACGACGGCAGGATGAGCAGATAGCCTATGCGGTGTTTTCTAAACCACTTCCGCGCAGTTCCAATTCCACGCACTCGTCCCATCATCGAAGTTTCTCCTTTGCAACTGGTTCCCGCCACAGGTGCACACACGCACAACACCTGAGTCGACCCGCTCGCGATTTCGAGCGGTGACAACGGTTCTCGTTCTCCGCGCCTACCTCCGGCAATGTGATCCCGGACACTTCCGGGGGCTATAGCACTCAGGGCTATAGCCCCCGGAGCGTCATCGTTCATGTAGAAGAAGGCCTACCGTGCCTGAGTCGCCTTGGACTGGTCGAACACGCGCTGCATGTTCTTGTGGGCAGCCTTCAGCGCCTCCTCAGGAGTCCTCGAGCCAGTAATGACGTCGTTGACTGGTGCCGCGAACATCTTCTCACCGTCGATGGCGCCCATTTCAGGCACGCCGGGCGCAGGGTACGCCATATCAACGATGTACGGAAGGACTCCTTTGACTACGTCGTTGAGAAGATGATTGTTCTTGAAGAAGGGGTCCTTATAATCGGACTTTCTGACAGGCCACATCTGGCCGGGTCGCGCTTTGAACAGTGCCATGGTGCGGCCCTTTTCGGTAAGCCACAGGATGAACTTCTTGGCCTCATCCGGGTACTTTGTGTCTGCCGAAATGAACAACGGGTTGCAGAAGCCAGCAGCAAGCCGAGCCGCAGGCCCCTTCAGGGCAGGCAGTATGCCCACCTTCGGCGCCAGATCCGGACGCTCCGTGAGCAGGCGCGTGATGACGTTACCACGCTCGATCGAGAATGCTGCACGGCCCGCCAGGAAGATAGCGCAGGAGTCGTCCCAGTCGTAGGAGCCGATCCCTGGAGGTGTGACCTTGTGGACTGTGGCGAACGAGGTCATGAACTTGAGAGCTTTCAGGTTAGCTTCAAAGTTATCGGTGGCAAATACCAGCTTGCCCTCTTTGTTCAGGATCCCGCCGCCTGCTTGCACCATGAAAGGCACGAAGATCTGCCCGGTGAAGTTGAAGAACCCCGCCGCGTACGTGAGCCCGTAGATGTTGTTCTTGGGATCATGTGTGGCAAGGACCGCCTTCTCGAAATCCTCCCACGTGGTTGGAACAGCGAGGCCCTTCTTCTCCAGAAGATCCTTACGGTAGGCAATGACCCGTATATCCAGCTCCCACGGGATTCCCCAGTAGTGGCCCTTCCAGTAGAACTTCCTGTAGGCTGACTCGTTCACGATATCCGCGAGCACCCCAGACTTGCTCCATTCCGCGTATATGTCGTCGAGCGGGAGTACCTTGCCCATTTGCGCAAGCTGAAGTGCCTGATACGACCATCCGTCGACTATGTCGGGTAGATTGTCCCCCTTTGCAGCGGTCATGAACTTGGCCTGGACATCGCCACCAGGGATGTTCTCATAAGTGACCCTGATGTCAGGATTCTCGCGATGCCACTGGTCCAGCAGCTCCTTCATTGCCTGCTCCAGCTCAGGTCCATAGATATGGGTCGTCCAGAATCGCAGGTTCACCTTCCCGCTTGGCGCAGCGCTCAGGGTCGTAGCAGCCAACAGCACGCAACTGATTAGAACCAACAAAGTTATGTTGATCTTCCGCATAACTGCGGGCCCCAAAAAGGGCCTTCACCTCCCTAGAGATTGTGTTTTCGTGTCCACCGAAGATGCAAACCGCTTGCGGGCGCCAAGTACTCAGTGTCCCGCTACCACCTCCTCAACGCCTCACCGCAGTCACGCGCGCCAACTGCGGAGACGGTCAAACCACCAGTAGGCGCCTGCCGCTCGAGTGCTGTCACGAACTCAGGTCGGGTAGACCAGCCTTCTTGAGTATTTCGTTCAGGAGAACATGTGTTGCTAGTACGCTCTCGACCGACAGGCAAGGCTCTTCACGGGTTCGCACACAGTGTATGAAGTCCTTGACTATCGCTGCGAAGCCGAGTGTGTCCTTTGGGTCGGCGAAACCCGTGTCTCGTCCTATTACGGAGAAGCCAGAGAGCTCCCCATCACGATACACCAACGTTTCAGTCGGGCAATTGACATCCACGGTTATCCCGTTTCCATACAAGCTGAGCCTTTCGTCCCATCTCCCACAGTTTCGACTGGCCGAGATCGTCCCGAGGGATCCGTTCTTGAACCGGATCGTGGCCACGATGCCCTTCTCGTAGTTCGCGTCCGTAAACTGACTGAAAGCATGTACCTCCGAGGCCTCACCGCAAAACCAGGTCAGGAGATCGATCATATGAATGGTGTTCTCTATGGTCGCCCGGTATTCCAGCCCTGGACGGTTTTTGCAGGCTACTGCAATCTCAGGAGGCGAATCCGAGAATACTTGTCTCGCGCGAACGTACACCGGCGCGTAGCGACGGTTGAAGGCAAACATCAGTATTCTCCCGTTCCTCTTGGCGGTCTCAACCATGGCCCGAGCCTGACTGATCTTCGTTGCCATGGGCTTTTCACAGAACACGTCGACCCCTCTCTCAAGCAGGGGTAGAACAAGCTCATAGCGGGTATCCTTCGGGGTAAGAACGAAGGCGCAGTCGAGGCCCTGTCCGCAGAACTCTTCAAACGAGCTGGCTGCGTGAGATAGACCGAGGGCCGCCTTAGCCCTTTCTCTGGTCTCCTGTGTTCTTGAGAAAACAGTCGCTATCTCCACGGAAGGCTCTCGCGACAGGAGCGGCAAATATATTTGCCACGCGATTTTGCCTAGACCTACGACGCCTACCCTAAGCTTACGACTCATATCGGCAACGCCCCCAGGTAGCGATGTTGGGAAAGCACGCCATGTCGGCTCAGACCACGCCGTCTCGTCTGAACTCGGCGATCTCGGCCTCACTGTAACCGAGTTCCCGCAAGATTTCGTCGGTGTGCTCTCCGAGCACTGGCGGATGCCGCCGGATTGTAGCAGGAGTAGCGCTTAGCCTGATCGGTGACCCGATTAGCTTGATTTCGCCTGCTTTGGGATGGTGTATTGTCTGGACTATCCCATTGTGAATCACCTGGGGATCTTGGAACGCTTGTTCATAAGTGTTTACAGGAGCGCACCAGAAGCCCTCAGGTTGCAGTATCGACAACCACTCCCGTGTCGTGCGCTGGGCAAGGGCTTGGGCAATGACGTCACAGATCTGCTCTCTGTTCTCCAGGGCCGCCTGCTTGGAACTCATCATGCTACCGAGGTTCGGAATCCCGAGTAGCTCGCCAAGGCGTCCGGCTCTCTCCGGCGGCGTAGTCGACAAGGAGATGTAGCCGTCCTTGGTCTTGTACACGCCATACGGCGCCTCCATGTGTACATGGCCAGCTCTATTCTTGCATCTTTCAGGCAACAGTCCGGTGTTCAAGTAGTAACACGCCTCTTGCGACTGGAGGTGTATCACTGAGTCAAGAAGGTTCACTTCCACCCTCTGCCCTCCGCCACCGCAGGCGCGGTGATAGAGTGCCGCACAGATGCCGCATGCAAGAGCCATGGCGCTATACATGTCCGCTACGAAAGTTCCGCCCGGCACCGGGGGCCCATCCTGGCCCACCAAGAACATGTATCCACTGATGCTCTGGGCGAGCAAGTCTTGCCCCGGCAGATCCTTGTAGGGGCCCGTGCTCCCGTAACCCCGCGCCGAACAGTAGATTATCTGGTCGTTTATCTTCACCACATCGTTGTAGCCAAACCCCAACCTGTCCAGAACACCCGGCCGAAAGTTCTCGACCAGCACGTCGGTCCTCTTGATGAGCTTCCGCACGATCTCCTTCGCCCGGTCATCCTTGAGGTTGAGCGTAATACTGCGCTTGTTGCGGTTCATTGCCAAGAAGTACGGACTCTCCCCGCC
>DUSO01000110.1 GCA_012842565.1 Bacillota bacterium | reverse complement strand
CTGCGGCGGGAATACCGAAAACTCCGAGGATGTATGGTCAGCGTTTGTGCCCTACCTGCGCGCCAGGGAATGCGAATTTTGCAGGAAGACCCACCCGTTTCGCGAGAACAAGGACCTGTCCGTCTCCGAGATCGAGAGGAGGCTGGGTGTGACCTTGAGGACTACCAGGACCGTGACCAGGGATGTCGGGGGCCGCGCAGTCAGGGTAATCACAAGCCAGGTCTCACCGCGGCCTATCGAGGTACTGGCGAGTTCGCCCTCGGGGAGGATAAAGAGTGTACGCATCGGGGGCAAGGTCCTCACCGCCCTCCAGATGCGAGAGGCCCTGGGGTTGAGATCCTCGAAGATCACGTGGCGGCTTTCCGGCGAGACGCTTCATATAAGCTCCGTCGGGTATGGCCATGGGGTGGGCCTGTGCCAGTATGGCGCCTCGGGTATGGCCTCCCAGGGCAAGGACTTCGTGGATATTCTAAAGTACTACTACTCTGGTATCGACATTTCGGCCCTTTATGCCCCCTCTAACTCCATGGCGCCATAAGGTCCACGGCGTCTTAGGGCCTGCCCGCCTAGATGCTGCCTGTATCCCGGGCATGGTGTAGCATATCGTGGCATCCGCTTCCGGGAGAGGTCTTGTGTGTATAAAGCGGTAATATATGGGGCAAGATCTCTCCATGGAGGTGGTAGTGTGCCTGGTAACAGGACATACCTTTGGTTCAAAACGCGGTTGGATCAGTGGCTGAGGGCAGGGCCGGGGCTGGGCAAGATGGTCTTGCGCGGGAATCTCCGCAGGTATATCTATGCGGTAGCGGTCATCGCGCTCTTAGCGGGGCTGGGATGGGGATTTGGCTCGGCCTACCGGAGAATGCACGGGATAACAATGCGCGGGGTCACCCAGAACGCTCAGGACCGGGCTCAGGAGGTCCAGGCCCGGCAGTTTGCGGGCCGGGAGCTTCAGCATCAAGAGTCCCGGAGCGAGGGACCCGGAGGGCAGGGGGGGCGGGTGCAAGGATCCATGGACCAGGCGGTGGGAGAACAGGCTCAGGGAAATCAGGGTACAGCCGGGGAGGCCCGGGATCAGGCCCACTCCGTGGCCCCGGTGGAACGGCCGGTCATGCCCGTTCATGGGCGCATAACATGCTCGTTTGGCTGGGCCAGGCACCCGGTATATGGGGACTGGCGATTTCACCCGGGGCTTGACATAGAAGTGGCCGAGGGCACGCCTGTGAGGGCTTCCCTTACGGGCAGGGTGATCCAGGCAGGAAAGGTCGGCGATTATGGGCTTTCGGTTACCATTGAACATGACGGGGGGAAGTCCACCTTTTACGGACACCTGGACTCGATCTCCGTCGAACCCGGGCAGGTGGTGAAACAGGGCGCTGTAATCGGCAGGTCTGGTGACACGGGCGCTGTGAAGGTACCCCACGTCCATTACGAGATAAGACAGGATGGGGAGCCTGTTGATCCGGGACAGGCAATGGAGGTTACGCACGCGACCCAATGATTTTCAGGGCAATTACCCCCGGTGATGCCGTAAACCACAGCATACCAGCTATAACCCCGCATATACATTTAGTAAACAGTATGCGGGGGGGCTGGGCCCGTGAAGGACTATATCCGTCGCCGGGTACTGGACATTGCCAACTTCATGGTCGAGAATAAGGCCACCGTAAGGCAGGCGGCCCGATTGTATAATGTAAGCAAGAGCACGGTACATAAAGACGTCACTGACAGGCTGCCCATCATAAACAAGCAGCTATCACGCAAGGTCAAGCGCCTTCTTGATCAGAACAAGGCCGAACGCCATATCCGTGGTGGTGAGGCCACCCGCAAGAAATACCTGCAGGCCAGACCCGGCGAGCCAAGGAGGATTTCGTTAAAGGTAATGGGAGGAAAATTCAAGAGTACGGAGAAAATCTAGTCGTGGGGCTTGATCCAGTCGAGGGGGTCCGCGTCCATGTTTGGCTTTTCGACAGACTTGGGCATCGACCTGGGGACCGCTAACCTCAAGGTGTACGCCAGGGGACGCGGTGTTGTACTGCGCGAGCCTTCTGTGGTAGCGGTTGCGACCGGTTCCCAGAGGATACTGGCCATTGGTGAGGAAGCCAGGAGGATGCTTGGCAGGACGCCGGGCGAGATCAGGGCGGTGCGCCCAATGAAAGATGGCGTGATCGCAGATTACGATATAACCGAGGCTTTGCTGCGTCATTTCATCGAGAAAGTTTCCGGCAGGCGCAGCTTTATTCGACCCAGGATCGTCATATGCGTGCCCGCAGGGGTAACCGATGTGGAAAGGCGTGCCGTGATGGAGGCGGCCATGCAGGCCGGCGCCAGGAAAACCTATCTCATCGAGGAACCGGTAGCGGCGGCCATAGGTGCCGGCATCAATATATCCGAGCCCAGCGGCAATATGATCGTTGATATCGGCGGCGGCACTACCGAGGTGGCCGTCATCTCCCTGAACGGAATTGTGGCCAGCGAGTCGCTCCGGATTGGCGGAGACCGCCTGGACGATGCAATAGTCAGGTACGTGAAGCGGGTTCATAATCTGATGATTGGGGAGATGACAGCCGAGGAGGTAAAGGTGCGCATAGGAACAGCCTATCCCGGCGATGACGAGCGTTTCGCCGATGTACGCGGGCGCGACCTGGTCACCGGTTTGCCCAGGACCCTCAGGCTGTCCTCCGGTGAAGTATTCGAGGCTTTGGCGGAGCCCGTGACGGCCATCGTGCAGGGCGTCAAGTCCGTGCTCGAAAGGACCCCCCCGGAGTTGGCTTCGGATATAGTGGACAAGGGTATCGTCATGATGGGAGGGGGTGCCCTGCTACGAGGGCTCCCGCGGCTCCTCTCCGAGGAGACCGGCATTCCTGCTCATCTAGCTGAGGACCCCATGAGCACCGTCGTGTTGGGTGCCGGTATGATCCTGGAGCAACTCGAGGTGGTGCCGGAGGGCGTCCTAGTGGCCCGTTGAACGAGGGCTCGACAAGGGGGATGATTCAAGCTTGTTTGGCTTTATCCCGCTAATCATACTCGCGATCTTGCTGATCCCCGCCCTGCTTTTTCTCTTTTACTTCAATATCGCCGCAATCTCGTTTACGAGGCTTGGGCTTTCACCATCCGGTGCCGTGCTCCTCTTTGGGCTTTCATTACTGGGCAGCGTGATCAACATCCCATTCTTCAGGCAGAGGTTCATAGTGGAGGACAAGCCTGTCTTCTGGTTTCCTTTTTTGTTTTACTACCCCCCGCGTGTGCGCGAGCAGGTGATTGCGGTTAATCTCGGCGGAGCCATTGTGCCGACCGTGTTTGCTCTTTACCTCCTGACACGCACCCCGGTCCTGCCGGCAGCAGTGGCGACTGCCATAGTGGCATGGGCATCTAAATCCCTCGCGAGGGTGGTGCCGGGGGTGGGGATCGCGCTTCCTGCCTTCATACCGCCCCTCGTAGCGGCTTCTGTGGCTTTCCTCCTTGCCAGGGATTATGCTGCGCCGGTTGCCTATATTTCTGGGTCTATTGGCACCCTCATCGGAGCTGACCTGCTCAACCTGGGGAAAATCCGCAGGCTCGGGGCACAGGTGGTGAGCATTGGGGGGGCGGGGGTCTACGATGGTATCTTCCTCGTAGGGATTGTCGCAGCGCTCTTAGCATAACAGGAGCCTCGCTATGAGAGAGGGGGGCCTGGCGCCCCCTCGTGCTGACGCGCATTCAGTAGGGGAGTGTATCATCCAGAAAATGTCGTCATTGTAGTATAATTCAGGCATGCGGGGAAGCAAAAATTTCTTACCGCGGCCGGGACGAGAGAGGAGGTTAGAAGCCTTAGGCGAAGTTAAGTAAGATAGAAGGTCGACCGGCACCTCCCTGTGCGCCCCTGACAGAGGTGTCGGCCGGCGCTGCTATCTCGACACAGAGCAGGGGGTACGGGCTGTTGCTTGATAGGATGTGCAAGGACCGGGTATGCCTACCCCGCAGCCGGCCGCGGGTATGTCCGCCCCGTGGACGGCTATACATGGTGGCTGGCTTGCTACAAGTCTTGGCGCTTCTTTTCTTTCTACTAGGGTATTCCCCTGGTACAGCATGTGGAGAGGAGGTGCCTTCCGAGCCCCCGCTATCTTCAGGACCACCTGTGGGTGAGGGAGTATCTCCGGTACCCCTTATGGACGAAGGACTCGGGGGGGCCTGTACCTTACTGGCAGTGCGCCATAGCGAATCGGATGGCCAGGTGAGGGTGGTCTTTGAATTCGACAGGCTCCCTGAGTATAGCCTGGCCCAGACTCGTAATCCAAGCCGGGTCGTGCTGGAATTCCGTAATACTCTGGCCACGTCGGCCAGCATCGTGGATTCCGCCGGAAATGGCGTTGCCCTGCAGCGGGTGAGGGTGAGCATGCCTTCCTGCAACACCACGCGTGCAGTGGTGGACCTGCGATATCCCCTTGGAGAAGGAAGGGCTTTGCTGCTGAACGACCCGCCGAGGATCGTCGTGGATATCCCCAAGCGGTATGAGAATAGCACCTTCACGTTCGTGGCACCGGGCATCAGGTACCTCCAACTGGAACGGGGCACTCCTCAAGGTCCTCTCAGGGTAGATGCTGTATACATTGACCTGTCTCATCCATCTATTTCCGTCCGACCTGTACTTGCAGGAAACGGACGATTCGGGCGCGATACGGTAAGTGCTATAGCGAGGCGGCATGGCGCTTTGGTTGCCATAAACGGCATCTATTTTGCGCCCGACGGCAGACCCCTCGGGCTTGTCATCCTGGACGGCCGCATTGTGGCGGCACCACAGTATGACAGGACTGCTGTTGGTTTTACGAAGGATGGAAGGGTGCTCTTCGACCGGGTCAGCATGAAAGGTCACGTCACAAGACAGGACGGGATTTCGTTCCCGATAAGCGGGATCAACAGGCCCCGTGCTCAGAGTGATATTGTCATCTACACCCCTGAGTGGGGCGATTCCACCCGTACAGATCATAGCGGGCTCGAGATAGGGGTCCTGAATGACACGGTCGTCTCGGTCGGGACGGGGGACCTCAGGATACCGGCCGAGGGCTTTGTTGTGTCCATCGGAAGCGGCTCCGTCGTGAACTTCGCCGGCGTGCGCCTGGGCGACCAGCTTAAGGTCTCTCTCACGCTCTCCCCGGATTGGATCGGCATGGGCGTAAGGGATGCCCTCGGAGCGGGCCCGAGACTTGTCAGCGACGGAAAAATCACGGTAACCGCACAGGAGGAGCATTTCCAAGCCGATGTTGCCGCTGGGAGGGCTCCCCGGACCGCCCTGGGAGTCACCAGGGATAATCACCTGATCTTACTTGCGGCGACGGGGAGGCAGAGGGATATAAGCGTCGGCCTGACACTGGAGGAGCTTGCCGGGCTCATGATCGAGCTGGGTGCCGTCGATGCGCTCAACCTTGACGGGGGTGGCTCCTCGACCCTTGCCATCCGGGGTTTTGTGGTGAACCTGCCGTCGGGCGGCCAGGAGAGAAAGGTGGGCGATGCGATCCTGGTTTTTGACGACGGTCGGCCTGCGGGGCACGACATGAGTGGGGGTAATTGATGGATGTCGCTCGGGTTTCATCTATCCGGCCGGGAAATGAGCGGCCGGAAGGTAATATCGAGACTCGTCCTTGCCGTCATCTTGATGGTCTCGGCCTGGGTTTTG
>DUSO01000109.1 GCA_012842565.1 Bacillota bacterium | reverse complement strand
GCGGAGACGGGCATCGCGAGCCTCAGAGGCCCGGCCGACGCGCACCCGGTGGCCGCCGTAGACTTTGACCCCCAGCGGCTTCGCATCGCATTGTGCGGGTATAGCTTGGATGCTGACATGCAGGACCTGCAGAAACTTGCGGCGAAGTTTACGAATACCATAAGACATGACATCGCGTCTTTCGCGCGCTGGTGCGAAAGGGCAATCGACTGGTGTGAGAAAACCTTCTTGGGCCTCTTACGGGGCCCTGCAATCGGGGGCGAGACGGGTTGTACGCTACCACTCACCTTATCATTGGCGCGGCGGCAGGGATGCTTACTACGGACCTCGCGTCGGGATTCATTGCGGGATGTGCGAGCCATGCAGTGGCCGATATGATCCCGCACCACGACTATGGGAGCGTCGGCTGGGGCATAGTTGATGTGTCCCTCGCCCTGGGGGTATTTCACTGGATACTTAAACTGGGGTACGGGCCCCCGGTCCTGGCCGCCGCCATAAGCGGTGTGATACCGGACCTGGAGGTTGTATGGGCTTACTTTCACCCGGACGATTATAGGCCTCCCAATCCGAAAAGACGCCTTTTCTTCCCCTCCCACAGCGGGCTCTTGCCCCATGGCAAGCTCGACTTTCCCCTGGGCTTTATCGTCCAGGCCATAATTGCCGCCCTGTTACTCCCGGTACTCGGGATTTGTCTTGTCCCCAGCGCGGTGCTATAATGGTCGTGTTTGAAAACGCTGATTGGCATCGCGGGGGTGCTTTGTTGTTGCCGGATTGCTCAGGTAACAATGCAGTTAATATACGGAACTTTTGCATAATCGCGCACGTCGACCACGGCAAGTCCACGCTTGCCGACAGGATCCTGGAATTGACCCGCGCCATTCCCGAACGTGAAATGACCGAGCAGGTCCTCGACCGTATGGACCTCGAGCGGGAAAGGGGCATTACCATAAAGGCCAAGGCTGTCAGGCTCGTTTACGTTCCAGAAGGCGGGCCCGGTCCGGGGGATGAGGCGGGGCCGGAAGGCGAGCGAGCCCGAGGGGACAGGCCGGAGTACGTCTTCAACTTGATCGACACGCCTGGGCACGTGGATTTCAACTACGAGGTATCCCGGAGCCTTGCAGCCTGCGAGGGTGCAGTGCTCGTGGTGGACGCCTCTCAGGGGGTGGAGGCGCAGACAATAGCAAACCTCTACCTGGCGATTGAGAATGATCTCACCATCATTCCGGTGATAAACAAGATCGACCTGCCCAATGCCGACCCTGAAAGGGTCTTGCAGGAACTCAAGGATATTGCCGGGATTGCCCCCGGGGAGTGCATATTTGTATCGGCGAAGACAGGGGAAGGCGTGCCACAGGTGCTCCAGGCGATAGCTGATCGCATCCCGCCTCCGCGCGGGCGGCTCGACGCCCCTTTGAGGGCCCTGGTGTTTGACTCGCATTTTGATCCCTACAGGGGAGTAATCGCATATGTCAGGGTGGTAGACGGCTGTATCCGTCCCGGCATGCCCATCTTGCTCATGGCCACCGGCAAGCAATTCGAGGTATCGGAGCTCGGAGTCTTCAGGCCGGACATGCAGCAGGTCGAGTCCCTTGCCGCGGGTGAGGTAGGCTATGTGGTCGCCGGGGTCAAAAACGTGTCTGACCTGCACGTCGGGGATACGATAGCCGACGCCAGGGTGCCCGGGATCGAGCCGCTACCGGGTTACCGGCAGGTGCGTCCTATGGTCTTTTGCGGCCTTTACCCGGTAGAGACAGACAAATATGAGGCCTTGAGGGACGCCCTTGCCAAACTAAAGCTAAACGACGCATCGCTGTCTTATGAGCCGGAGACCTCCGTCGCCCTAGGGTTTGGGTTTAGGTGCGGCTTTTTGGGACTCCTGCACATGGATATTGTTAGAGAACGCCTGGAGAGGGAGTTTGACCTCGAACTCATCGTCACAGCCCCGAGCGTCGTCTACCGCGTGCGGAAGACAAACGGCCAGGTAATCTGGGTGGACAACCCGGCTGAGCTCCCGCCCGCCGGCGAGATCGAGGCCATCGAGGAGCCCTTTGTGAGGGCCACGATCGTCTCTCCGGCTGATTATATCGGCCCGGTGATGGAGCTCTGCGAGGAGAGGCGAGGCAATCACAGGAGCCTCGAATACCTGAGTAAGGACAGGGTAGCCATTGTCTACGATCTACCGCTGTCAGAGATACTCCTGGATTTCTTTGACAAGCTCAAGTCCAGGACTCGAGGGTACGCTTCCCTTGACTACGAGTATACCGGCCACATGGAGTCCGACCTGGTAAGGCTGGATATACTCCTCAACAATAAGCCTGTGGACGCCCTTTCGTGCATAATTCACCGCGACAAAGCGTATGAAAGGGGACGGCAGCTGGTTGAGAGGCTGAGAAAGATAATACCTCGCCAGCTGTTCGAGGTGCCGATCCAGGCGGCCGTGGGATCCAGGGTCATCGCGAGGGAGACCGTCTCGGCCCTCAGGAAGAATGTGCTCCAGAAATGCTATGGAGGGGACGTCACACGGAAGAGAAAGCTCCTGGAGAAACAGAAAGAAGGAAAGAAACGCATGAAGCAACTTGGGACGGTGGAGGTTCCCCAGGAAGCCTTTATGGCCGTGCTCAAGGTGGACTAGCAGTCGGCCTGTATGTCCACATACCATTTTGTGCGTCTAAGTGCGACTACTGCGATTTCAACTCTCGTCCTGCGTCTTCCCTGCTTACCGGGCGCTATATGGAGGCCCTTCACGCGGAGATGGGCGCGTGGGCTGCGAGGTTGAAGGACCTGGGTTATCGTATTGCCACAGTATACGTCGGTGGCGGCACGCCCACAATCCTGCCCTTGCGTGACCTGGTACACCTCCTGGACAGGATATGGGCCATTTTCCAGGTGGAAGACGGGGCTGAATTCACGGTTGAGGCCAATCCGGGGACCGTTGACCGCCCCAAGCTCAAGGCGATGCTGGATGCCGGCGTTAACAGGTTGAGCCTTGGAGCCCAGGCATTCCAGGATAGTTTGCTCGAAGGCCTGGGGAGAATCCATACGGCCCGCGAAATAGTCGAGGCCTTTTGCCTCGCCCGGGATGCGGGATTCCGCAACATAAACCTGGATATCATCTACGCCCTGCCGGGACAGACTATGGCCTCTTGGGAAGAAACCCTCGAGGCCGTAACCCGCCTCGATCCGGAACATGTCTCAGCCTATGGACTCATGCTGGAAGAGGGCACACGGCTGTGGGAGAGGGTGACCGGCGGGGTGGTCGAGGCTTGTGACGAGGACACCGAGGTGAGGATGTATTATGCGGCCAAAGATATATTGGAAGAATCAGGCTACGAGCATTATGAGCTCTCCAATTTCTCGAAGCCTGGCTATAGGTGCCTGCACAATATCGGCTACTGGAAGATAATGCCCTACATAGGCCTGGGCGCTGGCGCCCATTCATATTTCGGCCGCTGGCGTTTCAACAACGTTTATGATGCCGAGGAATATACAGAACGTATGTCGCGTGGGGCCATGCCGGTGGAGGGGGGCCGCGAGATATCCAAAGCTGAAGAAATGTCGGATTTCATGATACTCGGGCTGAGGATGCTGGAGGGTGTTAGCGACCGGGAATTTCGCAAGCGCTTTGGCGTTGGGATTTCGGATGTCTTTGGTGAGGCCCTCGGGAAGTGTAACAGCCTCGGACTTGCCGAATGGGACGGGAGCTCTATTAGGCTTACGCGACGCGGGCTCATGCTCTCCAATGAAGTGATGCGGGACTTTCTCATCCCTTGACAATGCTCCGGTGCGGTGCTATGTTTTAAGTTAGAAACGTTAGCACTCTCAATAGATGAGTGCTAATGCGGAGTGGTAAGGGTGTCCTCGCAAAGGGATTTTCACGACATAGATGAGAGGAAGAAGCTCATACTCCGGGCCGTCACAGACGAATACATCTCTACGGCCGAGCCTGTCGGTTCGCGGAGCATTGCTCGAAGGTATAACCTGGGCATAAGCCCGGCCACCATAAGGAATGAGATGGCTGACCTGGAGGAAGCAGGTTATCTGGAGCAGCCGCATACTTCCAGCGGCCGTATTCCTTCCGATAAAGGATATCGTTTCTACGTTGATGTGATGTTGGAGCCCAAGGAGCCTTCGCGTTCGCTAAAGCAAAGGATCTTAAGGGAATTCATCCAGAGACAGGGAGAGATCGAGGCCCTGATCCAGCATACGGCAAAGATCCTTGCCACTTTGACCAACCAGGCGGCGCTGGTCATATCTCCCAGTTTCCAGGAAAGCACCATCCAGCATATCAGGCTGCTTCCGCTTGACGAGATGAGGCTCCTGGTGGTGCTGGTCACAGATCCAGGCTTTGTCAATACGAGGATTGTGGAGTTGTCCCGGGGTATATCCGGCGGGGATATCGAGAGGATATCCGGGTACCTCAACGGTCGCCTGAAGGGGCTTACTATACGCGACTTAAGGGCCACCTTGGTCAACGAGATACAGAGTGAGCTGAGCCGTTACAGGTCTTTAGCCGAAGAGGCGACTAGCCTGCTGGTTCAGGCCCTGGATGACACCGGACCGGAGCGGATATATCGTGAAGGCACGGTTAACATGCTGGGCCAGCCGGAGTTTCAAGACGTCAAGAAGGTCAAGGGACTGCTCGAGGTCCTGGAGGAAGACGGCCTGATGTTCGAGGCGTTGAGCGGGACGCCGCCGGGGAGAGGAACGGAGGTCGTCATCGGGCATGAGAACAGGCACGCCGGGCTGTATCCATGCTCGATAGTGAGCGCATCCTATGAGATAAAGGGGCGTGTTTCCGGCGCTATTGGCATTATCGGGCCGACGAGGATGGATTATTCCAGGATCGTTGCGCTCGTGAAGTATGTCTCCGAGTGCCTCAGCGAGTTTCTCAGTGAGGCGTAGCTCTAATCGCAAATGATGCATGAATCTCGATTGGAGGGGTTAAGTGTGCTGCTTAGCCCCTTACAGTTGTCACAGTATGCTATTATGAGGGCGGTATGACCCAGGGGTGAGCACAAAACAGGCTCCTGATGCGCCAGATATGGATGATAAGATGGCCGCTCTGGTCACAAACGCCGCTGCCGTGAGGGCCGTGGTGTCCAGCGTCGAAGGGACGATCGGCCCCAAGGGCCTGGACACCATGCTCGTGGACAGATTCGGCGATGTGGTGATAACCAACGACGGGTGTACCATACTCAGCCGGATGGAGGCCAACCATCCCGCGGCCCGGATGTTGATCAGCATGGCCGAAGCTCAGCAGGATGAGGTCGGGGACGGCACGACTACGGCTACAATACTGGCCGGCGCCCTGGTTGCCTGCGGTGCAGAACAGGTTGCGAGAGGAGTGCCGGTGGCCCGCGTTATTGACGGGATGCGCTCCGGGATAGAGATGGCCCTTGATGCCATCAGGAAAAGCGCAAGGCCCGTGAGTGGTCTCGATGACGAGGTTGTTGCCAGGGTGGCCCTTATATCTGCCAGGCAACACCGCGATATAGCCGAGCTGGTGGTGAAGGCTGCCCGACTGGTAGGAGAGGAGAAGCTGAGGGATCCGGCTTTCAGGCTGCGCGATATCATAATGGCGCAGGAAGGGGTGGAGAACGAGGTCTTTCTCGGCGTAATCATAGACAAGGGCCGGATGAACAGGGCCATGCCGCGGACGCTATCCGGGGTCAGGGTCCTTGTGGTGGATGATGCGCTGGAGCCCGAGGCTGTAAAGGGAGAGGCCCTTTCCACCGATGCCGGGTTTAGAAGGCAGCTCGAGTTTCAGGCGGAGTTCAGGGACAATATCCAAAGGCTCGTCGGCCTTGGCGTCGGGCTCGTAGTTGTCGCTCGCGGCGTGGATGATGTGGCTGAGGAGATGCTCCTTGACGCCGGGGCAATGGCGGTCGAGCGGGTGTCCATGCGGGAGCTCAGGAAGGTCGCTGAGCATACGGGAGCAAGGCCTATCAAGAGGAGGGCTCTCAGCCGTCCTCTTGAGGAGCTCCGCGGGTATCTCGGGTATGCAGAGACCGTCTTCGAGGATGAAAGGCTTTCCCAGGTGAGGATTCTTGGAGGCGCCGGGCTCCCAATGGCAACGGTCCTGGTGGGCGCCGCAACCGGCGAGGTGGTAGGAGAGCGGGAGCGCATCGCGCAGGACGCGGCCTCGGCCGTCCAGGCTACCCTTTTCCAGGGGGTTGTGCCCGGAGGGGGTGCCATAGAGATAGCTGCAGCACGGGCTCTTCTAAGGCAGCGACACGGGATGAGCGGCATGACGGCTTATGGGGTGGATTGCGTCATCGAAGCACTCAAGCGCCCTCTGGCCCAGATAGTCTCGAATGCCGGGTTTAACGCCCTCGAAAAAGTCGAGGAAGTGATATCGCTCCAGACGGTTCAAGATAGCGACTCTATCGGTATCGACTGTAACTCTGGCACTACGGCAGATATGGTGACCCTCGGGGTATTTGACCCGGCACTCGTGAAACTCTATGCCCTGAAGGCTGCCGGCGAGGTGGCCGAAGCCATTTTGAGGATAGACAAGATCATAAGAAAGCGTGATAATAGCCAGGGATCATAGTCAGTGGGGGGTAATCTGGTGCAAGGTCGCGACGATGATGTTCATGATATGGCACAATGTGAGGAAGGGGCAACCGGCCGGGAGTCCCCGGTGACGTCGCAGGAAGCAGAGCCGCCCGTGCCGGAGGGAGAGCCGGAGGCGGGGGCTCAAGGGGAGCCGCCGGAGGAGCCCAAAGATGCCCTTGAGGAACGGATATCTGCCTTGGAGGCTCAGCTTGCCGAAGAAAGAAGGCAGAAGGAATATTACCTTGCCGGCTGGCAGCGCACCCAGGCAGATTTTGAGAATTACAAGAAAAGAATTGAACGAGAACGGGAGGAAATGGTACGAGGCATCACCGATGCCGTGCTCAGTAATTTCCTGCCGGTATTGGATAACCTCGATGCGGCCTTTGCCTTTACATCCGGGGGCAAAGAAGATGACCCGGTGATAAAGGGAATCGAGATGATCAAGAGGCAAGTAGCAGAATTTGTCGAAAGGCAGGGCTTGAAAGTAATCGAGTCTCTTGGGAAACCGTTTGACCCGAGGTATCATGAGGCGATGCAACAGGTCGTTGACGACAGTGTCGAGGAGGGAACCGTCGTGAGGGAGGTCCGGAGGGGATATATTTCTCACGACAGGGTACTGCGGCCGTCACTGGTGGTCGTATCCCGGAAGTCACAAGCGACAGGCAGTATCTGAGGAGGAATTGTCGTATGGGTAGAGTCGTTGGCATTGACCTTGGTACTACCAATTCGGTAATTGCCGTGATGGAGGGCGGGGAGCCCCGCGTCATACCCAACGCTGAGGGGAGCCGCCTGACTCCGTCAGTTGTCGGGTTTACCAAGACCGGAGAGAGGTTGGTCGGCCAGCTGGCAAAACGGCAGGCCATAACCAACCCGGACCGTACCGTCATTTCGATTAAGAGAAAAATGGGGACCGACTACAGGGTCCGGATAGATGACAAGGAATACACTCCCCAGGAGATTTCAGCCATGATCCTGAGAAAGCTGAAGGAGGACGCTGAATCGTTTCTCGGGGAGAAGATCGAGAAGGCTGTCATAACCTGTCCCGCATACTTTACGGACAGCCAGCGGCAGGCCACGAAGGACGCGGGCAGGATAGCGGGACTCGAAGTCTTGAGGATCATCAATGAGCCTACCGCGGCTTCTCTGGCTTACGGGCTCGACAAGACGGGAGATCATACGATACTGGTCTTTGACCTTGGCGGCGGGACGTTTGATGTGTCCATACTGGAGATAGGAGACGGCGTCTTTGAGGTCAAGGCAACCAATGGCAATAACCTCCTTGGCGGTGATGACTTCGACCGGAGGATCGTCGAGTATGTCTGTCAGGAGTTCCAGAAACAGCACGGGGTGGACTTGAGGCGCGACAAGGTTGCCATGCAGCGTCTTACAGAGGCCGCCGAGAAGGCGAAGATCGAGCTCTCGACCTTGTTTACCACGACCATAAACCTGCCCTTTATTTCAATGGATTCGTCCGGTCAGCCCCTGCACCTGGATGTAACCCTGACACGGGCCAAGTTTGAGGAGTTGACCCGGGACCTGGTGGAGAAGACTCTCGGACCCACGCAGCAGGCCCTGGCCGATGCAGGGCTCGAGCCCAAGGACATCGACAAGGTCATCCTGGTCGGGGGATCCACGCGAATCCCCGCCGTCCAGGAAGCGATCAAGAAGCTCATGGGCAAGGAACCTCACAAAGGGGTCAACCCGGATGAGTGTGTCGCCATAGGCGCCGCGATCCAGGCCGGCGTGCTGACAGGAGAGGTGCGAGATCTCCTGCTCCTGGACGTAACCCCTCTGTCTCTGGGTATCGAGACCTTAGGGGGGGTTTTCACCAAGATCATCGAGCGGAATACTACTATTCCTGTGACCAAGAAGCAGATATTCTCTACCGCCGCAGACAACCAGACATCTGTAGACATCCACGTGCTGCAGGGCGAACGGCCCATGGCACAGGACAACGTGACGCTCGGGAGGTTCCAGCTGACCGGTATCCCTCCTGCGCCTAGGGGCGTGCCGCAGATCGAGGTTACATTTGACATCGATGCAAACGGCATAGTCCACGTGTCGGCAAAGGACCTGGGCACCGGCAAGGAGCAGAAGATCACCATCAGCTCGCCTTCAGGCGTATCCGAAAAGGATATTGAACGTATGATAAAAGAGGCCGAGTTGCACGCTGAGGAGGACAAGAAGCGCAAGGAAGAGGCCGAGCTTAGGAATTCCGCGGATTCGCTCATATATAGCGTCGACAAGACCCTGCGGGAGCTGGGCGACAAGATCCCACAGGATAAGCGCGACAGGATCGAAAAGGCAAAAGAAGACTTGAGAGCTGCTTTGACCGGGAGTGATACAGCCCGGATACGGCAGAAGATGGATGACCTCACCCGTGTCCTACACGAGGCAACATCGGCCATGTATAGCCAGGCCGGGGCCACCGGGGGCCAGTCCGGGGCCGGTGGCGCATATGGCGGCGGGACCCGGGACCAGGAGAAGAAGTCAGCCAGGGGGGCTGACGATGTAGTAGATGGGGAGTACCGCGAGGAAAAGAAGCAGTAATGTACGGTAGCAGCTACGAGGCCCCGGCCTCGTAGCCCGTAAGGCGGTGTATGTATTGGCCAACAAGGATTACTATGAGATTCTCGGGGTGAGTCGGGACGCAAGCCAGGAAGATATAAAAAAGGCATATCGCAAGCTGGCGAGGCAGTACCACCCCGATATGAATCCAAATGATCCTAAGGCTGAGGCCCGGTTCAAGGAGATAAACGAGGCCTATGAGGTCCTCGGGGACCCCGAGAAACGCGCAAAATACGACCAGTTCGGCCAGGCGGGGCCCGAGGGCGGGTTTGACTTCGGCCGGGGCGGCTTTGGCGGGTTTGACCCGTTTGGCAATATCAGCGATATCTTTGACATGTTCTTTGGCGGGGAGCCTCGCGCCACCGCCCGGGCAAGATGGGGACCTCAGCCGGGCCAGGACCTCGAGTATGAGATGGAAATGACCCTGGAGGAGGTAGCTACCGGGGTTGAACGCACTATCGATATAACGCGGATGGACACCTGCAACACCTGTCGGGGAAGCGGTACGGCCCCGGGTACCGAGCCGGTCACGTGCCCCGTCTGTAGAGGTCGGGGACAGGTTGGTGAGACGAGGACTACTCCTTTCGGCCATTTTACAAGCCTGAGCACCTGCCCTCGCTGCGGCGGAGAGGGCAAGGTGATCGAGACGCCATGTCCTACGTGCCATGGGCGTGGCAGGGTGGAGGGGCGTCATAGGATTACCGTGAAGGTGCCACCCGGCGTGGATACCGGCACACGAGTGAGAATAGCCGGGGCGGGGCATGCAGGCACCAGGGGCGGCCCGCCGGGGGACCTCTATGTGCGTATAAATGTGATGCCGCACCCTGTATTTACCAGGTCCGGCAATGACATTACCTGTGAGGTGCCCATACACTTCTGGCAGGCGTGCCTTGGAGACGAGATCGAGGTGCCGACCCTTGATGGCACGACCAGGCTGAGAGTCCCCGAGGGTACCCAGTCCGGGACCTCCTTTAGGTTAAAGGGCAAGGGGCTTGCCAGCGTGCGAGGGTTTGGCAGAGGCGACCAGTATGTAAAAGTGCGGATAGTCACGCCAACCAGGTTGAGCGCCCGGGAGAGGGAGTTGCTGAAGGAGCTCGCCGGCATTCAGGGTTCTCTCGTGCAGGAGAATAAGGGGTTCTTCCGCAAGATGAAGGATGCCTGGGAGAGGAGGGCACAGTGAACCGTTTTTTCGTGCCCCGGGATGCGATCTCGCAGTCTACCATCGAGATCAGCGGCAATGACTTGAGACACATCCGGGATGTCTTGAGGCTCGGCCCCGGCGACCATATATCGGTGCTCGACGGGTATGGGAACGAGTATGAGTGCCGGATCTCCGCAATTGGCCATCGCGCGGTCCGGTGCGAAATATTGAGCAGGTCAAGGAGGGCCAGCGAGCCCTCCATAAAAATTTCCCTCGTACAGGGATTGCCCAAGGGCGACAAGATGGACCAGGTGGTGCGGGCCTGCACCGAGCTTGGGGTTTCTGAATTCTTCCCGGCGGTGACCGAAAGGACCGTGGTCAGGCCCGACCCCGCCTCGGCCGTAAAAAGGGTCGAGCGGCTCCAGAGAATAGCAACGGAGGCCTCGAAGCAGTCAGGCAGGGCCGTAGTCCCCGTGGTACACCGGATAGAAGGGCTCCCGCAGATAGTCTCGATGCTCCGGGCAAGGCCCGAGGCCTCCGGGGGATGTGGATGGATTGTACCATGGGAGCTTGAAAACGGGGAGGGACTCAGGCAAGGTCTCATGAGGCTCAGGCGGGCGGGTCACGATATCGGGGATTGCGATGGCAATGGCCAAGACCCCGGGGATACGGGCGGGGGGCCAGGTGAAATTGTGTGCTTCATCGGGCCGGAAGGGGGCTTGAGTCGCGACGAGGTTGCCATGATAAGGGAGGCCGGGGGCATACCGGTGAGCCTCGGACCAAGGATACTGAGGACCGAGACGGCCGGGATCGCGGTGGTCAGTGCCGTGTTATATGAATTTGGAGATCTTG
>DUSO01000108.1 GCA_012842565.1 Bacillota bacterium | reverse complement strand
GATGGAATACGGCTCCTCCGGGGAAGCCACCACCGGCTCTACCGAGATAGATTTGGCCCCGAGGTCGGCGAGATGCATGACATCCGCTGCGAAGTCCAGATTATACCGGGTATATGTGCCGCGGACGTAGTAGGCCTCGTCCCCCTTCTGCTCAATATACCTGCGGATATTGCGCGAGACCGTGTCGTAAGTCGGCCTGCCGTCTGCAAAAGTGCGCATCCGGTCGTTGACCTCGGGCCTCCCGTCGAGGCTCAGCACGATGTCCATGTTGTATCGCTTGATGAATTCGATCTTCTCGTCATCGAGCAAGGTGGCATTTGTGGTGATAGTAAACTTGACAGTCTTGCCGAGCGCCCCCGCCTTCTCGAGCCCATAAAGCACCGTATCCCGGACCACCGGCCAGTTGACGAGGGGTTCTCCCCCGAAGAAGTCCACCTCGCAGTGCTTCCTACGGCCCGACACATCCAGCAGGAAGTCTATGGAACGACGCGCAACCTCACCCGACATGAGCTTCGGCCCCCCGCCGAAGTTGCCTGAACTGGCAAAACAGTACCTGCAGCGGAGGTTACAGTCATGAGCGACGTTGAGGCAAAGGGCCTTCACCGGCATGAGAGGCTTTTGCCCGGGGATCAGGTCCGCCGGCAATACCTCCCGGTCATGCCTGCGGAAATCAGTGATGACGCCCCGGGACATGAGTGTTTCCAGCTCATGTAGGGACGACATCACTTCATGCCCGGGAAAGCTCGCTGCCAGCCCCGAGATGATCTCGGCCTTCTCTTGATAACCATAGGCATGGGCAACTGCCCACGCAGCCCTGTCCAAGACGTGAAGTGACAATATCCGCGCGTCAAAGAGGAGAAAGAGGCCGCCTTCCCGGAAGAGATGCCAGTTAGCGGCCTTAAGCTGGTGTAATTCGTTTTGCAACCTGTTATACGACCCTTGTCGCATGGTGACGCCTTTTACTGCCTGCAGGCTTGGTTGCCTACGGTGCAAGAAGTCTTGCATGCCGACTGGCACGATGTCTGGCACTCATGACAGCCGCTCGTCTCGAGCCTCCGGAGAGAAATACCGCTGCTTACGGTCTTGATGTGCCGCGTTTCAGGCATAACGGCGGAGACCGTCCGTGGGGTACTGGTCACGATAGCTCACCTCCGTGGCTATTCTACTACACCCGGCCCGCCCCGACAAGGTTTAATGACCTCGAATACGACCCCGCTCCAGGGATCAAGGTAAACCGTGAGCCCATGCGGCCCATACTTCACAGGGTGACCCCCGCAGGCACCGGCTACTCCCCCCACCCTGAAGACCTCGCGAAGAACGGGCGCCCCCTCAACCACACGATTTCCCGGAATGGCGACCCCGCTCCCTGCGCCAGGGCCGGCCCCGGTTTCCGGAATCGCCCCGGTCCCACGGCTCTCCTTGGTGCCGAGATTCACCGAAATCAGGGCATTCTGGGCGACGCCGGACAGATTCAGGACCACGATAGCATCCGACCTGGCGAAACCCGGGCCGCCATGGGCTGCCGCCCCATCCCGGGCGCCAGCCTCATACCGGGTGCCCGGGATATCCTGTGCGTCCCGTATGAATGCAAGGACGGCACCCGGCACACGGTCACCCGTGGCATCGATAAAGGAAAGCCCTCCTCGCCTCAAGGCGGGGAAACCGGCCCTGAGGTGAGCAAGCGACCGGTATAGGTCCCTGGTCGTGTGAGCGTCCGGGGTGCCCTCCCAGTCTATGGTGAACGGATCAAAGATGCTGGGCCTCTCGGTGGCTCCAACTTCCTGACCGTTATAGAGGAGCGGCACCCCGTCCAGGGTGAAAAGCAGGAGAGCGAAAGCCCTTGCCGGTTCCCGGCCGAACCTGGCCATGGCCCTCGCCTGGTCGTGGTTTTCGAGGTACCTCAGCCTGAGAGAGCCCGGCGGGAACTCCCTTTCCTGCTGGACCAAAAGCCCGCGGATCGAGTCGGCGCCCTGTGTTCCCCGGGCTACGCCCTCGAGCACTCCCGGCAGCCATTCCTCATATGTGAGGTCAAATGCCAGTTGGTTATGGATAGGTTCGTGTGATTCCGCCAGGAGCAACGCATCGGGCTTGATCCCCTTGATCTCCCTCCGGAACTTTACCCAGAACTCAACCGGGACCAGAGCAGCGACGTCGCAGCGAAAACCATCGACGTCGTAATCCTGGATCCAGTGCCTTGCCACGCCCGTCATGTAGTCTTCAAGCCCGGGATTACAGTGGTAATTGAGCTGCGAGACGTCGTCCCATCCAAATCCCGCCCTCCGGATCCGGCCGTTCTCATCCCGGCAGAACCACTCGGGGTGCAGCCTCGTGAGCACGCTGTCATTTGACGTGTGGTTGGCGACAAAGTCCATTATCACCCTGAGCCCCAGCCCATGGGCCGAATCCACCAGGGTCCGGAAATCCTGAGGGCTCCCGTAACTCGGGTCGATGCTATAATAGTCATAAATGGAATAGGGAGAACCCAGTATGCCCTTGCGGCCGTCCAGGCCTATCTTGTGTATGGGCATGAGCCAGATGCAGTTTACGCCGAGATCTTTGAGCTCAGGCAGCCGCGCCGTGATCTCGGCGAAGGTCCCACCCTTTGAAAACACTCGAGGGAAAATCTCGTAGATGATAGCGTCACGTAGCCAGGCAGGGCTCTCAACACTCTGCCAGGCAGCGACATTGCTTCCTCCCAATTTGCCTCCCCCTGTCTTGTGCCCCGTTGTTGGAGTTGTAACTGGGATGAAAAACCTCCCCATTTATGATTATATTGGTCCTGCGGAGGCGACTTCAATTCCACTTTATGGAATTGAAGTCCGAATAATGGAACCAAGGCCCGGCAAGACAGCAAAGCCACCCGTCACCGTGAGAACAGTAAGCAGCATGGTAAGCTACGGGCAGGGCGCCCCTTGCCACTACACGCGGATCATAGCCCAGCGCCGCATAAAAGCCCTCCTGAGGGACCGGGCCGCATGTGTCAGCATGCCGGACCAGCCGGAGGCGAGGGCGACCAGGGCCCAGTCAACCGGGTCCAGCCGGCAGGTATGAAAGACGACCTGCATGGCAGGTACGTACATTACCAGGAGTTGCATCATGAGCGAGATCAGGACTGCCCCGACGAGATACGGGTTCGACACAAGCGGTATCTCCCCGGGGGACAGTGTCTCGGACTTGCAATAAAACACGTAGAGTAGCTGGGACAATACAAGGGTTGCGAAAGTAGCCGTACGTGCCCTCGAGATGTCGCCCTGTGTCATGAATAGCTCCGTGAGGAAAACAGCTATAGCCGAAAGGCCTATGAAGGCACCCTGCACCAATATCTTGAATCCCAGCCCGCGCGCGAAGATGCTCTCGTGAGGATCCCGCGGCCTTCGGGACATAGTGGTTGGCTCCTTGGGCTCGAGGCCCAGGGCGACCGCCGGCAGCCCATCCGTAACCAGGTTCATCCACAGTATCTGGGCAGGCACAAGGGGCACCGGCAGGCCGAGAATGCCACCGAGCAGCATGGTCAATATCTCTCCCGTGTTGCACCCGAGGAGGTAGCGGATGAATTTCCGGATGTTATCGTAAATCGCCCTGCCCTCCTCTATCGCAGCGACAATTGTGGCGTAGTTGTCATCCGCTAAGACCATGGCAGAAGCTTCCCTGGTGACATCGGTCCCCGACCGCCCCATTGCTATCCCAATATCGGCCTCCCGGACGGCGGGGGCATCGTTGACTCCATCCCCTGTCATTGCCACGATATGGCCCAGACGCCTGAGGCTCCTCACTATCCGGAGCTTGTGCTGGGGAGAGACCCGCGCAAACACAGAGACCTTCTCTACTTCCCTGTCGAGCTGCCTGTCATGCATGGCATCTAGCGCCTGCCCGGTAAGCACTTGCCGGTCGTGGCCGAGGAGCCCGAGGCTCCTGGCTACGCTCCGGGCCGTCCCCTCGTGATCCCCCGTTATCATGATGGTCCTGATTCCCGCCAGTGTGGCAAGGGCCACGGACCTTTTCACTTCTTCCCTCGGGGGGTCCACCATGCCCGCAACCCCGACAAATGTAAGGTCCTTCTCCACCTCCCCGGGGTCCTCCGGATTGATATCCTTGTCAAGATAACGCATGGCAAACCCCAGGACCCTGAGGCCCCTGTCGGCCATATCGGCGCAAGCCGCCATGATTTCCCTGCGGTGCCTTTCCATGAGCGGCATGGCGACCGGATTGCGGCCCCGCCATCCTGTGAGGACCGAGGTAGATAAGCCGAGCAGGACGTCCGGAGCTCCCTTGACGAGGGCGCAGGGCCCTCCGGGTTTGGCAACCGTCACGGTCATCCGTTTTCGCTCCGGCTCAAAGGGGATTTCTGCAAGCCAGGGTTCAAGGCGGGCCAGCCCTTCCCGCCATAGGTTAGCCTTGGCCCCTGCCACCACAAGGGCTCCTTCAGTAGGATCGCCTATAATGCCCCACCCGCCCCCTCTCGACCTTTCCCGGCCCCTCCACGAAGGGCCAATGTCCTGGCCTTCTTTAGTAAGCACGGCGTTATTGCACCTTACCCCTATCTCCAGCAGGAGGCTTAAGTGGGGGTCTTCCGCCACGTTTATGGCCCGCCCCGCCTCCATGAATTCCCCCTTGGGGTCGTACCCGGCCCCGGTGACCTCGATTGTCCTGTTTCCTATATGGATTTCAGTCAAGGTCATCTCGTTCTTTGTAAGGGTACCGGTTTTGTCGGAACAGATGACCGTCGTGCACCCGAGTGTCTCAACACAGGATAGCTTGCGGATTATGGCGTTGCGTCTCGCCATCCGTTCCACTCCAAGGGCGAGGCATATGGTCACAATTGCGGGCAGGCCTTCGGGTATCGCCGCGACCGCCAGGGTTACCCCGGCAAGGAGCATCGCAAGTATGCCTTCGCCCCTGAGCACACCCAGCACGGCAACAACCACGCACAATGCCCCGCAGATAAAGACAAGATGCCTGCCAAGCTTTGCCAGACGGCGCTGCAGAGGGGTTTCCTCATCGCGCGGGCCCTGAATCAAGCTGGCGATAGCCCCGATCTCGGTATCCATTCCCGTAGCAACCACTATTGCCTTCCCCCGGCCCCTGGTCACCCTGGTGCCCATATAGACCATGTTTTGCCTGTCGCCAAGAGGTAGCGATTGAGCAAGGGAATCAACGCCGGTCTTGCGGACGGGAATCGACTCGCCCGTGAGCGCGGACTCCTCCACCTCGAGCCCGACAGATTCTATGATGCGGCCGTCGGCCACGATCCTGTCGCCCACGTCAAATAGTATCACGTCCCCTACGACCACCTGCCTCGCGGGGATGTCCCTAACCCGCCCGTCGCGCACGACCCTGCAGGTGGGCGCGGCCAGCTGCTTTAGGGCCTGCATGGTCCTCTCCGCCCTGCGCTCCTGCACGAATCCCAGGATTCCGTTCAAGAGCACAATGGCCATTATAGTGGCCGCATCTATAATCTCGCCCAAAACCCCCGATATGACGGCGCTTACAAGGAGCACCAGGATCATGAAGTCGCTGAACTGCCCGAGAAATTCCAGGAACACCGGGGGCTTTGGAGCCTCCTTTAGCGCGTTGGGTCCATGGTGGCTGAGCCGCCTTTCGGCCTCCCGGGAAGTGAGCCCCCTCGACGGGTTCGCACCTGTCCGCTCAATCACCTCCTGCAGCCTCAGTGAGTGCCAGTTCACCTGAGAATGAGCCAAGATACCACCCCCACCATGGATTTGTCCCCGAGAGAATCCTATGCCGGAGGGGCCCTGCCAATGAGTGGTTACCCGGCAGGGTGTGCTATATCTCACCCTTTTCATGCTGGATATCAGCCTTTTATGGTATACTTTCACCGAGGTGGTCGTGGTGTCATTTGACGGCATAATGCTCCGGGCTGTAAGCGGGGAGATCGAGGACGCCATTCTGGGCAGGCGCATAGATAGAGTAGACCAGCCATCAGAGTGCGAGGTATCCGTAATAATCCGCGGGGAGTCGAGGAGGGACATCCAGCTTTTCATCTCCTGCGCCCCGCAGATTGCCAGGATTCACATCTCGACAACTCAACGGCAGAGGCCGCAGGAGCCGTCCCCGTTCTGCATGCTCATGCGAAAATACTTAGAAGGCGGGAGAGTAATCTCTGTCGAACAGGACGGGCTGGACAGGGTGATAAGGATCTCTGTCTCATCGCCCCTCGAAGAGGAAGGCAAATTCTCCATCATCGTTGCCGAATTGATGGGCAACCAGAGCAATATCATCCTGCTCGACGGGGTATCCCGGGTTGTCCTGGGCACAGCCAGGCGCACCGTGCCAAAGGCAAATCGCAAGAGGCAGGTACTGCCCGGGGAGCAATATCTCCCGCCGCCCGCGGCCCGTAAAGACAACCCCCTGTCTGTTTCCGGGGAGGAATTCTGCCGGGGACTCCTGGAGCCGGGTGCCCTGGGGGCCAAGTCCGTTTATGAATACCTCCTGGCCCGGCACGAGGGTCTCGGACCTACCGCATGCCGCGAGATCGTGTTTCGCGCAGGCGTGCCGGCTGAACTGCCTGTGGGACGCCTCGACCGTGAGGAGATCCGACGCCTGTGGGACGCCTTTTCCGAGATCGTCTCCTGTGTAAGAGCGAAGGAATTCGTACCTGTCGCCTATGTGAATGAAGCGTCGGGCGAGGTCGAAGATTTCTCCTGGACAAAGCTCCACATGCATGCTGCCGGTGCTGGGATAAAGGAACAAGTCTTCGGGAGCTTTGGAGAGCTCCTGGATTTTGTCTACGATGAACTCACCCGGAGGATGCGCCTCGAGTCGCTCCGGGGCTCACTCTCGCGACTGGTAAGAGACCACCTGGACAGAGTGAGACGCAAGGTCGAAGCACGCAGGTCCGCCCTGGCCGATGCAGAGCGGGGCGAGGACTACCGGATCATGGGCGAACTCATCCTGGCGAATATCCACTCTATTCCCAGGGGCGCCGCTGAAATAACGGTCAAGAACTACTATGACCCTGAGCAAGGCTACATTACAATACCACTGGATCCAAAGCTGAGTCCGGCCCAATCGGCCCAGCAGTATTTCGCCCGTTACCGTAAGGCAAAGAACGGCCTTCGCATAACGCAGCAGCTCCTGGCAGAGGCCGAATCAGAGGAAGCTTACCTGGACCAGGTTTCCCTCACCATAGCCGAGGCCGACACCCTGGAAACCTTGAACGAGATCAGGGAGGAACTCATAAAGACCGGGTATCTCAAGGAAAAGAAGCATCTCCTGCGCCAGGCCCCCAGGACGCCCAGAGGAGACGAGGAGTCCCGGAGGCCAATGGAATTCCGTTCGCCGGACGGGACAAGGATCCTGGTAGGGAGAAACAACCTGGAGAATGACTACCTGACTCTCAAGATGGCAAAGCCGGATGACATCTGGCTTCATGCCAGGGGCATACCGGGGGCACACGTCATCGTTACTGCCAGCGATGACGGCCAGGTAGGAGAGGAGGCCCTCCTCATGGGGGCTCGGCTCGCAGCCCGGTTTAGCAAGGCGAAGGGTGCCGATAAGGTCCCGGTCGATTATACCAGGCGTCGTTTCGTCAAGAAGCCCAGGGCCGCAAGGCCGGGCATGGTCGTCTACGAGAAGGAAAAGACGATCCTCGTCTCCCCCATGAATGTACAGGATTCCAGGCCAGTATAATTTGGATAGTGACGTGGAGATATCCTGTGCGGGGGATGGCCATGCGTTCCTGCCTGCGACTCATCCGGCGCGGGCCGGGGGTTACCCCATATAGGCTCCATAGGCTCTGGCCCTGGCGTTTTACAGGCCCGGTCATATGTTTGATATCCCTGACGGTCCTGGGGCCAGCGGCGGTCCTGGGGCCAATGGCGGCCCCGGGGGCAATGGCGGCCCCGGCCCGGCCAGCCCGCGGGGCACCCACTCAATTCAAGCCCTGTCCGTTCGGATGTGAAATGGAGAGGCCCCTCTTTGTCACAGCTCCCCTCATGCGAGGCAGTGATGTCGCTGACGTGCAGCTAAGGCTCAGGCAGCTCGGGTTTTATCGTGGCGAGATCGACGGCATCTATGGGCCCTCGACAAAGAATGCTGTTGCCGCCTTTCAAAGATGCGTCGACGTGGTCGCGGATGGCATGGTAACCGGCCCTCTGTGGGACTTACTGGCTATAGGGGTGGCGACATCCTCTGGCACGCCGCTCCCACGTCCGCCCGGCAAGGTCTGGCTCGAGGTCAACATGGATAAGCTCACCTTGACTGTTTTCTCTGATGAGGAGCCATACAAGACCTACCCCGTGGCCATAGGCAAGTGGGATACCCCTACGCAGGTCGGCGAATTCGCCGTTATAGACAAAGGATACAATCCCGGCGGTCCATTTGGAACCCGGTGGATCGGCCTCAACGTTCCCTGGGGCGCCTACGGCATTCATGGCACAAACCGCCCGTGGAGCATCGGCTACCCGGCCAGCGCAGGCTGCATACGAATGCTCAACCAGGATGTGGAGGAGCTCTTTGAGTGGGTGGAGGTCGGGACGAGGGTGGTCATAACAGGGAGTGAGGCTGAGTACCAGCTGGTGGTACCCGTTGAAAGGAGGCTCAAACCGGGGACTACCGGGCAGGATGTCCGCTATGTGCAATATTGCCTGAGGCAACTGGGGTTTGACACGGGCCCCCTCGACGGGTGGTTTGGAGAGAGAATGAAGAAAGCTGTAATCGCCCTGCAGAAATACTATAACCTGCCAGTGACCGGGGAGGTCGGGACAAACGAGCTATACGTGCTCGGGTTACGCTGACCGCGCCGGATGTGTCGGCCAGGGGTCCGGCCATACACCGAGCCGCACCCCGGAATGCAGGGCAAAGGAAGGGGAGGTATATGTCAAGGTTCCTCATCTCGAGGATCCTGAAATGGTTGGCCTTTGCCGTACTGGGCGCGACCATGCTCACAGGACTGGCCCTGGTAGCGCTGGAGGTGTCAAGGTCTTTGCCGCCACACCGGTACCACCCCCTGGGAATCTACTATGAAGCCATAGGGCTTCCCGTGCACCCATTCCTGCCTGTAGAAGGAGATCGCCAGGTCAGCCTCGAAGTCTGGTCAGCGGACTGGCCGGTAAGGCGAAGCCAGGAACTCTCGTATGCCGAATCCATAAGAAATATCGTTTACGAGCTCCAAAGAGCCTACCCGGGTGTCTCGATGAAATACCGGCTCTTCCCCCTCGAAGAGGACCTGCCATCGCGGGTGTTGGAGTCCATAAAGACGTCTGAGCTCCCGGATATCTACATTGGCCCCTTTACCCCGGATTTACTCGCAGGGCAACGCTCCATCGCCCTCACGGCCTTTTGGGGCCGTAACGCAAGACCAACTTGCGACACGATAGCGCTGGCGTATGTTACCATGGACCGGGATGTCTGGGCATGGCCGATCTGGATAGAGATACCCGGCTTGGTCGGGAACAAGACCCTCCTCGGAAAACTCGGAGCCGACATCGCGGGGATCCTGACCGCGGGGTGGACGTGGGAAGAATTCATACAGCTGGCCAGGAAGGCTTCCGCCATGAGCGGTGCCGCGGCTGCACGGGGGCAAGAAAATGGAGGTCGGGGAAGTGATGGGATTTACGGACTCGTCATCAATGAAGGCGATCCCACCTGGTTTGAGTACCTACTCTCAGCCCGCTCACCCGCGATGCTCGTAAAAGGCGATGGAACGCCGGGTTTGGACAGGCAAGGACTCTTGGATGTGGCCGGTTTCCTGGAGGAGCTCCGCAAGGATCACATCGTGCCGCCTCCCGAAATGCGCGCATCCCACAGGATGCTCGAGCTCTTCTGGCAGGGAAAGGCCATGACAATTGGGCCCGCCTGGCCCGGCCTTGTAAGGCACGCCCGCGAAAGGTCCATAAAGAGCCCTTCCGGTCCCGTAAGACCGGTCCTGCTCCCATTCCCCCGCCACCCGGCCTCGCCCTACTCCGTTCCCGTTCGCGTATACGCCGGGTATATCTACCGGCAACTGGCAGATGACTGGAGGGAGCGTGCCCGCCTTGCGGCGGACGCCCTTGCCAGGATAGCTCACGACGCTAACACGATATGGCTCATGGCCAGGCTCGGGGTAGTCCCCGCGGACCTGGGCGAAAGATACTACTGGCAGGACGAAGCCAGGCTATCCTATGAGGAAAATGCATTTATAGCCTACAGCACCAGGGTCCCGGCTACGCCGGCGGCTACCCGTTGCCAGAGAGAGCTCTACAACAAGATGCTGGCCGGGGTTATCACCCCGGCCTTGAGAGAGTTCTGGGACGGGCGGATCTCGAGAGAGCAACTCATGGAGATGATCGAGCGGGGCGCACGGGACTTGCTATATCCCTGCGATAATGCATCCCATTAAAGTGAATCTGGGTTATCGCCCGGTAAGCGACATCCCTGGCCTCCTCCAGGGAAGGCGCAATGCCCGTTACCCCCAGCACACGGCCGCCCGCCGTGAGAAAACGGCCATCCTTCCATGATGTGCCTGCATGAAACACGAGCACATTCTCGAGAGGCTGCCCGCCCGCGGGCGCAAGGCCGCCTGAATCGTCAAGCCCCTCTATCTCGTAGCCTGTCCCGTAGCTTCCGGGATACCCGCCCGAGGCGGCTATCACACACACGGCAGACTGCTCTCCTGCTTTTACTGCGCCGGGATCAAGGTGGCCCTCTGCCACAGATTTCAAGAGGTCCCCCAGGCCGGACTCCATGAGCGGCAGCACCACCTGCGCCTCCGGGTCACCAAACCGGCAGTTGAATTCCAGGACCTTCGGGCCCTCCCCGGTGAGGATGAGGCCTAGATAGAGGCAGCCCCTGTAATCGATCCCCTCCTCAGCCATGCCGTGCACCGCAGGCTC
>DUSO01000107.1 GCA_012842565.1 Bacillota bacterium | reverse complement strand
CGGGCCCTTACGATGGTATAATATGAGTAGCCTGCGGGCTTGCCAGACCTACGCCACGCGGTGCGCTGAAATAGCAGGGGTGGACTGGATGAAAGAAGGTGCTGGCGGGTCATGGGATTCCGTTCACGGACAATGAAAGAGTTGGAAGCGTAAGGACTATGCAGCACAATGCAAAACCTATTCTCATGGGACTCGAGGAAGAGGTCTTCGTGACAGAGCCGGTGTTGCCGTCTCTCAGTTCTCTCTACTACCTCGCGAGGCTCCTGTGGCGCAATCCGGCCTATTACTACACTCATTCGGCTTCGAACTTCGCCCGCGGTAGGGACCTGCGGCAGGCGGTGATGAGCGGGATCGAGGTATCCACCGGAGTTCATTCTTCGGTTGACTCTCTCATGGAGGACCTTTCCGCCAGGAGGCGGGAACTCGCATCGGTCACGGACGGCCTGATTCTTCCAATTGGCCATCTATTCGATCTCGAAGCTCCCACCAACACCTGCGGCCTTCACATACATATAGGGCCCGTGCCGGAGCGCGAGACGGAACGCATATATTCGAATCTCGCACACTTCTTGCCCCTGCTTGCGCTCCTTACTGTAAGCTCCCCTCTTGCAAGGGGAAGGTACTTTGGACAGTCCTTTCGCATCGCAAAGTCATATGCCATTGGCCCGCTTCGAAAAGAAGACAAGAGGTACCGCTTCCAGGATATGATAATCTCCAGGCGGCTAGGCACCATCGAACTCAGGATTTTTGACCCGGTTTGGGACCTTGAAAGGATACGGGTGCTCATCAAATGCATTGAGGCGATTCTGCGAACTGACCGGCGGTTCGACTGGAATGAGGATTCCTACAGGCACTGCCGCAGGGTTGCCGCCGAGGCCGGCTATAATGGGAATGGCCCCGGCCACGAACGTGATGCTGCCCATGCGTCCGATCGGGACCCCGGCCAGCAGCATGATCCTGGCCGCGCACCCGATCAAGACATGATCATGCTCTCCAGCTTGTATTCTGAGCTTAGCGAATTCTGTGACGTGGACGAGCGCCTTTTCCGGCATACCGCTTCGGACGAGCTATATGAATTCTGGAAGGCGCATGGTACCCTTAAGACCTATATCGCTATAGATAATGCATATAGGAATGGCGTCTTTGGCCTGGATAAGGCGGCTCTACCGGAGGCGGAGCGCCGCCTGGCAAGACTGGAGCCGGGGCAGAGGGTGCTCAGGGCGGCCTCAGGGCTTTTATTCTATTATGCAGTCAAGCTTCCGTACATCATCCTAAAAGGCCTGAAGGAACAGTCGTAGGCAGTGTCCTAGGGGGCAAGGACGCGGGCCACCGGGAGCTTGCGGGCTGCCTGGGACCTGTGGGCTCCCTGGAGGTTTCCGGCCTCCGTGGCTTACCGGTCACCCGTAGCTGGTGAGGATTGGGACGAACACCGGTATGGAGAAGGTGATGAGGATAGTGTCGGCGGGATCTGTCGCAATCGTGCTCTTGATTATGACGCTTCTGGTCATGGGCGCTGTATGGTTCTTGAGGCGCGTCTGGTTCTACAGGGACCCTGTGAGGATTCCACCCGACGACGCAGATGCGATACTTGCTCCGGCTGACGGGAAGCTCATTTACGCGCGCAGGTTCGATAAGGGCGAGGTCTATTCCGATAAGCTTGGCCAGAGAATTCTCATTTCTGAGATCTCAAAGACGGACTTTGCCGCTAATGAGTCGGGGTGGATACTTGGAATATACATGACGCCCCTTGACGTTCATTTCAACTACGCGCCCATAGCGGGGAAGATATCCCGCGTGGTCCACACCCAGGCGGCCATCAACCTGCCGATGGTAGATATGTGGGAGTATGTGAGCCTCACGTATCTCAGGAAGGCAGTCGATCTGATGGGGCGTAAATACCACCTGGTGAACGAGCGTAATACCATATTCATCGACGGCAAGCAGCTCAGAGTGGCTGTAGTTGAGATAGCCGATAAGTTCATCAACAAGATCAGGTGTTTTGTTGCGGAAGGAGACATGGTCAGGGCGGGTCAGAAGCTTTCATTCATCGAGAGGGGGTCCCAGGTGGACCTGGTAGTGCCAGGGGATGATATTGAAATCCTGGCGAGAGTGGGGCAACAGGTTTACGGCGGCAAGACTATAGTTGCACGGATTCGTCGAGTGGGCCAATAAGCCGGCGCGGATTCGTTTCCAAGATGGAGAATATGCGAGTACCTTGCCGCGTCTTTTCTGGGCGCGTCAACGTGGTGCTTCGTCTGGCAGCTTGCGGCATGGAAATTGGGCGCCGAAGTCTTGAGGCTCATGAGGCCTTATAGATATCTTTCAATCTTTCACCTGCGGACAGAATTCTTGATAATGATTGCCATCGCGATACTGTCCGTTGGCTGCTTCCTTTTGAGTAGGATTATCCAGCGATACGGTCACCCCTGAGCGGCCTATAGAGGAGCTATCTCGGGCCCGCGATGAGGAGAAGCCCACATACAATCAGGAGGCCACCGATAACCTGCGCCCACGATGGATTCTCGCCCAGGAAGAGCACCGCGATCACGAGAGTGACGAGCGGCGATGTTGACATGATGAACATGACCGGCCCTGCATTGCCCCGCTTCAGGGCCGCGTAATATGCGAGATCTCCAACCAAGGTCGCCAGAATAGCCTCCAGTGCGATGAAGATGCATGACCGGGGCAGGACATGTTTGAACGCTTCGAGTTGCCCGCTCATGAAGACCCAGAAGATAACCACCAAACCGGCCATGAGGGTTCTGATGCAGAGAGCGGACATAGCATCGAGCCGGGTGAGGCCCAGCTTGCCGAAGATCGGGGCGATTCCCCAGCAGATGGCCCCTATTAGCGCCAGGAATACCGTAGACATAACCCACCAACCCCCAGATTCCCCTAAAGAGAATGATACTGAGAGGCAGGCGGGATAGAACTGCTCTTCTCAAGAGAGCAGGATAATGACAGCCACGGGCTGCGTATATTTATCCTAAAAGCGCTTAGGGGAGTCGGGTGGAATGAGAATCAACGTGTCTTATATGTTTCCTCTAAGGCCTCATCGCGCCCTCAGATATTTCCTCCTCTTAACATGGATGGCAGCATTCTTTGGTATCTCTATGATGTATACGATCCACCGGGGAGTTGCAACCCATACCAATTCCGAGCTCCGGGAGACGCTTACGCACCATATAGCGGCGGTCTTGAAGGCGAGGGTGGATGCCTTGCTCTCCGGGGACGAGCTTACCATAAGTAAGTTTTACGAGACAGAGACACGATACGGCAGGTGGGCGCTTGATCATGAGCTCCGGAGGATAAGGTACGTCAAAGCGTGGTCAACCAAAAGAGGAGTGCGTTTTACCGAAGCGGGGGTGAACTTTAGGATCAAGAGCGTGGAAAACAGGGGCGAGAGCGTCTGGGTATCTCTGGTGCAGGATGTGACGTTCGCATACACCTATGAAGATGTCAAAGATAATACCCCCCATGGATCCTGGCGTGGGGATGGCCAGGCTACTGGTTATGGGGTCGACCTGGCGGCTGGGCATGGGAGTCGCCCGGCTGCCGATGGTTTTAGAATCGGGACCCGCCACACGATGGAATTCGTCAAGAGGGACAGCACCTGGCTGATCAGGCGCGACTGGTACACGGACCCTCTCGATGAAGATACCCTTGTGCCCGAGGTGAAGCCGGCAGAACACCCAGGCGAGGCTTCGAAGGGCGGTAACCCCGCGGCTGGCGCCGGAGAACCATACCCGCACCGGCCCCCTACCGCGCAGGCCGGTGGCACGCAGGCCCCCGGGAGGTATAATCGTGAGGCTGCAGTCGCCTATGCGGATAGATACTGGCATGAATACAATCCCAAGTATAAGGATTGCACAGGTAGCGGTGGGGATTGCACTAACTTTGTCTCCCAGGTGCTGGGCGACCCCGAAGCCGGGGGATTGCCAATGGACTGGACCTGGTACTACAGGTTCTCGCCGCTCGGCGGGGGCGGGAGCAGGGCCTGGGTTCAAACGGAGGGTTTTGCCGGTTACCTCCTGAACAACGGGCGCGCAAGGCGAATCGCCCGGGGCACCTGGTCTGACATCATTCAACAGGGCGCTATAGAACAGCTTCAAAAGGGCGACCTCATAGGCTACGAGGAGAAGGGGCGAATCGAGCATTTCGCCATCGTTGTCGGCAGGGATTCCCACGGGTATGTGCTCGTGAACTCACATACGGCCGACCGCTACCATGTGCCCTGGGATCTTGGGTGGGATCGCCAGACGGTATTCTGGCTCTTGGAGATAGTCGGATGATCCAGCTTCATAAGGCTCGCGTGCGAGGGTTGAGGCTTTGGCGCCAGGACGTCCAGACGGGAACTTTGTTTATCTTATGGGCATGTTAAAAAATTTGTGAGTCCAGCAGGAGAAAGTAGAAATGAAAAGAAATAATTAAATCAAAATGGTAAGCGAAAAACAAAGGGAAAAGGAGTGGCTGCTATTTTAGCAATAGACCGTCACAAGCATATCCTTCAGTTGATTAAGGAGAGGGGATCCATAAGCGTCCGGGAGATCAGCAAACTCCTCAATGTTTCTTTAGTTACGGCCCGTCGCGACATAGACCTCCTTGCATCCAAGGGCCTTGTAGTCCGGACCTGGGGCGGGATCAGCCTCAAGGGTGTGGGAACCTCTTTTGAACCTCTTTATTACGAGAAACGTAATCTCAACCACGAAGCCAAGGTACGCATAGGTGAGGCTGCAGCCAAGCTGGTCAAGGATGGGGAAACTGTGATCCTGGACTCGGGGTCGACCGCCATCGAGATGGTACCTGAGCTGAAAAAACGTATCGACCTGACGGTAATTACTTACGATTTAATGATAGCAATAGAACTGGGTACCAATTCCGAAGTTAATGTAATTGTGGCTGGCGGGACACTTCGCAACAATCTCTATTCAGTTAGAGGAGCCCCAACCTTAGATATGTTCTCCAAGCTACATGCGAATAAGGCTTTCCTGACCGCTGATGCTGTTGACTTTAAGTGGGGCGTGACCAATGCAACCATCGAAGGTGCCGCCATTAAGCAGGCAATCATTCGTGCAGCTGACGAGGTCATTTTAATTGCAGATCACAGTAAGTTTGGACGCCGCGCTCTGGCTCATGTGGCCGGGATAGAGTGCCTCAAATGGATCATCACGGACGAGCCGTTTCCCCAAGATGTCATGGACGAACTCAGCGCAAAGGGAATTTCCGTGACTGCGGTGGGTCGAGAATTAGCTGTACCAACGAATGCCTTTAGGTAAACAGGTCTTTATGAAAGGGGAATACGCTGTGAGCTCATTTCTTTCCGAACTCTGCGGAACAGAGAAGCCAATCATTGGAGGAGTGCACCTATTGCCTCTCCCTGGCACACCAGATTATGACAGTGACGGGGGTATGGCCAGGATCTGCCGTCAGGCCCGCGAAGATGCACTGAGGCTTCAAGATGGAGGCGTCGACGCCATCCTTTTTGCCAACGAGGCCGATATCCCTTATCAGACAAAAGTGGGTCCAGAAATTGTTGCTGCCATGACATATTGCATAGGCTGCCTTCGTGATGAGCTGGCCATTCCTTTTGGAGTTAATCTACTACTAGATCCAATCGGTGGAATTGCTGTGGCTCACGCTACGGGCGGCAAGTTTGTCCGAGGCTATTTCACTGGTGGCTATGTCGGGGATATGGGAATCCTGAACACGTCCGGGGCTGATGCCCTCCGGTTTCGCCGGTTTATCGGGGCCGATGAAGTAAGGCTCCTTACTAATCTCACATGTGCCTTTGGCGTCCCTATGGCCCCTCGCGACTTGGCAGCTACAGCCCACGGTGCCATTGTCCATGGTCACGTCGACGGTCTGGTAGTCTCGGGGCCGGCTGCTGGTCTTGAAGCTGACCTAAAGGCCTTAAAAAGTGTTCGACAAGTGGCCCGCCACGTGCCTGTGTTGGTCGGGACAGGGGTCAGTTTAGAAAACGTCCGCGCGATGCTAAGCGTAGCTGATGGGGCCATAGTGGCAAGCAGCTTGAAAGTCGATGGTGTCACACTCAATCCTGTCGACGGAGAGCGAGTTAGGAGGTTTATGGCCGCCGTGAAGGCGTTTCGCGAGGAGGTGAATAGTCAGGGGTAAGCGTCGAAACCTATGGGGAATCCTTCTATCCGCACGTTCTATGCCGATTAAAGCATGCGAGGAGGAAATAGAAATGGGACACACCAAGAAATTGCTTTCGGGTCTAGTTATAGTGTTAATGATGTTCCTGATGGTGGGCACCGGCCTAGCCGCCTCCAAGGTCACTATTCGGTTTCAGGACTGGCGCCTGGCCGAAAAACCAGCAGGGCCATGTCTTGAAGAAATGGTGAAGGCGTTTGAAAAGCAAAACCCGGATATCAAGGTCATCCTCGATCCTGTCTCGGTCAATGACAAGCTCACCAAGTTTGTAACCCAGAGCCGGGGTGGAGATCCGCCAGACGTAGTCCGGATCCTTACTACAGACGTTCCGGGCTTTGTAGAGATGGGACTATTGCGACCGCTCGACGATTTGGTAGAAAAAGCTGGCGGGAAGACCTTCTTGAAGGATTTCACGCCTTACCTGGTCAAGGCAATGACTATCAAGGGTAAGCTATACGGCATTCCTCATGAAGGCGATGCGCTCGTCATCTATTACAACACAGATATGTTCAGAAAGGCCGGCTTGGATCCCAACTCGCCCCCTCAAACGTGGGATGAATTTCTGGCGGCCTCCAAGAAGCTGACCAACCCGGCTGAGGGGCATTGGGCCTTTGGTATGTTGGCTTCGCCGGCTATAGCAAGTATCTGGATGCAGAGCTGGTTCTTGGCCAATGGGTCTAACTTCTTCAATGAAGACTACACCGACACTTTGATAGATAGTCCCGCTGGTATCGAGGCCTTTAAGTACTATGTTGAGCTATACACAAAGCACGGCGTCGTGCCTCCCGGTCCTACCGATGTCGACTATGCAGCCCAGGTTAACCTCTTTGCGCAGCAAAAAGTGGCTATGATCGTGGGGCCTTTTGCCACCTATGGCGGTATCTTTGCCGCCAATCCCGAGCTTAAAGGTAAAGTCAAGATGATGCAGTTTCCGGGCAAGGTTAAGGCAAGTTCTGGACGTGGTACCGTCTTTGCGATTGCCTCTGCTTCTAAGCACCCGGATGCTGCTTGGGAACTTATAGAGTTCCTAAACAGTCCGGCCAACCAACTGAAGTTCTTCCGAGAGGCTACCATGATGCCCACACGGCAGTCAGTCTTTGCGTCCAAGGAAATCAGTGGGAACCCGGAACTGGCTGTGATGCTGAAGGCGATGAGTACGGCGGTTAGCTACCCCATCTACCATCGATGGGCCGAAGCTGACCGAGAACTGGTTAATGCCCTGCACGCAGCGTTACTTAAGGTGAAGACACCAGAACAGGCAGCTAAAGATGCTGGCGTGGCGATCAGGGCGTTGATGAAGAAGTAGCGGGGCGCTGGGCCCCGGGTGGGGCAGGCAGCAGTTGCCTGTCCCGCCGTTCCCCGACACGAGGAGGGCATCAGGGTGGAGATCGTATCGTCAATATCCTTACGGGCGAGAGCCCGCCATTCGCCAGGGCGGGTACGTTTCAGAGGCGATAACGTAGGCTATTTATTCGTGACCCCGACTTTAGTTTTCTTGACTTTGATAATGGTATTCCCACTCGGCTACGCGGTATTTCTGGCTTTCCATGAGATTCTGCCTCAGTCTGGTTTCAAATTCGTGGGGGTCGGTAATTTCACGCGTGCACTCAAGGATCCCGCGTTTTGGAACTCGATGTGCATAACTGCGGGTTTCACCGGGGTAAGCGTCGTCCTACATATGAGCTTGGGTCTTGGGCTGGCCCTGCTGCTTAACCAACAACTTAGAGGTACAGGCATTTTCCGCTTCCTCCTGCTTATCCCATGGATGGTTTCTCAGGTCGTGGCGGGCGGT
>DUSO01000106.1 GCA_012842565.1 Bacillota bacterium | reverse complement strand
TCAAGGCTGGTTGTTGTACCGGTACTTGCTGGCATAGAGACCTCGCCTTCTTAACAGGGAAGTTCGAGGTCTCTATATTTCTACCCCAAGACCCCGGTCTCCTGCCCCACTACATTTTACACGAACTAAAGGGCTAAAGGGCCGGGTCGCCGGACTATAATCTTGCTGGTCTTGATACTTATCTTTATCTACATAGAGAGTCCCCCGGGTGTCCAGTGTTGCCGGGACTACATCGGTCAAACCCCTGATGCGCCACCTATTATTTAGGTCGTGTCGAATGGATCACATACGGCACCGGGCCGTCGTTCAAGGTCGTGTAATATACAAGTTCTCCTTCCTCGACCCAGTCAGCCGCGCCAGGAGGGCTTGCTATCCTGCCTATACCCTTCTTGTTATCGCCGGTGACGACCTCAATAAGGACATCATGGGTCTCCCCTGTGTAGTTCTGAGGCTCGACGGGCAAGATTGCCCTCACCTTTCCCTTTTCTGCCTGATCCCCTTTGCGGCCCTGATCGGACATCTCCCATTCAGGCATCGAAACAGCCCTCCTCATGGTAAATCTTTAGGACAGCCATGGGTTCACCTGTAGCCCAGCGCCTTCTCATAAGAGCTTCTCGGTGCCTGGTATAGTATGTTCCTGCGGGAAATCACCCATTCAAGAGAGTATCACCCTCAAAAATCACCCCTCAGAATCATCCTTTGGGGTGAAGGGAAAACCCTCGCTGCGGCGAATCGCCGTTTATAGTGCGCTTATCCATAACGCCTCCATCGCAGATTCACTTGCTATATTGATTTAGTAAGACACCTCAACTGGGAGGTTCGCAACAACCGGTCCTTTGAACCAGGTGATTCCTTGAGCCATGGCCCCGCGCCCAGTCCCCGCGAATAAAATGAAATACGAGAGGAGGAAGCCGCAGCAGGCATGTTTGTCCCGGGCCAGGCGTTATGTGGACCTATCCTGAGATCCGGCCTGGTCGGCCGGAAGGTAGAGCCGAGTCCGGAGCAATCCCCTTGCGGCACTTAGGATGAACGTTTATGGCAGCATCGAAACGACGAATTATCGCCCCGAGGAGATGAATTATCATCCCGAGGAATCGAGGTATTCTAGACGAGGGCGGGTACTGTACAGCTCATTTGATACAGATATCGGGCAGTTCCTGGTAGCCTCGACCTGGCGTGGTGTTGTGCATCTCCTGCTCCCCACGGAGCCCCGAGACCATTTCTTCTCGTGGCTATACAAGCTCTTTGGAGCTGAGAATGTCTTGGCGCAACCGCCTGGTAGCTCAGGAAGCGGCCCGTCCGCGCATAATGATCTCGCTGCCGATGAGATACGCAAGTACCTAACGCTGGAGCTCAAAGCCTTCTCAGTGCCTCTCGACCTGCGGGGCTCAGAATTCCAGCTCGCCGTCTGGGAAAGAGTCCGGCAGATTCCCCACGGGTCAACGGCGTCCTATTCAGAGATAGCGAGAGCCATCGGCAGGCCGAAGGCTGTCAGAGCCGTGGGTGCGGCAAATAGGGCAAACCCGATCCCGATCATTATTCCTTGTCACCGGGTGATTGGCTCAAATGGTTCCCTGGTGGGGTACGGAGGTGGACTCGAGCTAAAGCGGTATCTTTTGGATCTCGAGCGGGCGGTGCATTAAACTACCCCGAGGCCCGCTCCATGCGGTATCTGGCCAGATCCGTCTTCTCTCTCCCGGCTCATTGGATGACTCTTTGCAAGTGAAAGGCGAGGGTGCAACACCATCCTCAAACTCGATCTCAGCTGACTCTTCAAGGATGGCCAACCTAACCGGCCTGGTCCGCTTCGATACCGCAAAACGAGAACATCTAATCCGACTCCGGGGCGAAATCCCCCTTGCCTGCGAGCCATAGAGGATGAATCGCTTGAACTGTATATCCTTCTTTGATGGCCATGAATGCGGTTCGACCTGGTGCAATAACACCTGGCGCCCCGGCGCAATAACCCTTGACTTCGAGTGCAACAGCTGTTACAATAGCAATGCAACAATTGTTTCAGAGGGAAGAAGCCATTCCAACTCGATGCCGGTGACACAATGCCGGTGGCCGAAACCAGGCTGCTGCAGACTAGTAGCCTGCTCCAAAGCAGGCGGGAATTGACCTGGAAAGACCATACAGGGAGAGGTGCTTATGCCCTCAAATCCGCCCGTAAAGAATTCAACATCGGGCCCGGACCCGCACCGGTGGCTGGTACTGGTTTATAAGACCCCTGTCGAGCCTTCGACTGCGCGCGTCCGCATCTGGAGGCGGGTACGTGAGCTCGGAGGTCTCTACGTCCAGCAAGCCGTCTCTGTCTTTCCAAACCTACCGGACCTGGAGCAATCCCTGGAGGAGCTCCTCGAGGAGATTCGAAATCTCTCGGGGGAAGCATATCTCTTCTTGGCAGAGGCCAAGAGCACCTCCGTCGATGAAGCCTTGGTCAACGGGTTTAAGGCGCAAAGCGACCAGGAATACCAGGAGATCCTGGAACAGTTAAAGGGACTTCTTCAAGAGCTCGATGAGGAAGCACGTAAGGGGAAGTATACTTTCGCAGAAATCGAAGAAAACGAGGGCGATCTGGCCTATATAACCAAATGGATGGAAAGGGCCGCCCGCCGGGACTTCTTTGGGGCCGATCTCGGCGCTACCGTGCGCGATAGGCTTGAGGAATGCACCGCAAAGATGCGGGAGTTTGCAGACGAGGTATTCCGCAGGACGGGCGAAAGACCATAGCATAGAAAGGAGATTCCAAGTGTTTAACATCATCATTCTCGGCCTGGTGAGTTTGCTTACCGACATAAGCACCGAAATGGTATATCCCCTGTTACCGCTTTTCTTGACATCACGCCTTGGCGCAACCCCTGCCGTAGTTGGGTTGATAGAGGGAATCGCGGAAAGCCTGGCAAGCATCCTCAAGGTGTTTTCCGGGTATATCTCAGACCGGATAGGCAAGAGAAAGTCCCTGGCAATAGCGGGTTACGGGTCCTCTACAATTGGCAAGGTGGTCCTGTTTCTCGCTGGGTCCTGGCCATGGGTCCTTGTCGCGCGAGTTATAGATAGGTTTGGCAAGGGAATCAGGACCGCCCCGCGCGACGCCATCATCGCTGATTCCTCCACAAGCGAAACCAGGGGCCGTGCTTACGGACTTCACAGGACGCTGGACACGCTTGGAGCTGCTACGGGAGTCTTACTGGCTTACTACTTCATGACGACATACAAGGGGGATTTCACCAAGGTCTTCCTATGGTCGATCGTCCCGGCGGTACTTGGTCTTGCAATGCTGGCTCTTGTCAGGGAGACGGCGCGCAGCAAGGCTGCGTTAGCAGGCGCTAACGGCCCAATGCGCCCGACCTTTAGCTGGTCTAAACTGGACCGCAGGCTTAAAGCCTTCCTAATAGTCGTCTTTATCTTCGCGCTGGGCAATTCATCAAACCAGTTCCTACTCCTCAGGGCACGAAACATCGGCTTTAGCTCGACCACTATACTCCTGGTGTATTTCTTATACAACATCGTGTATTCGCTGGTTTCCTACCCGGCCGGGCGTCTTTCTGACAGGATCGGGCGCAAGGCGCTCCTTGTCGCAGGCTATCTGGCCTATGGCCTCGTATATCTCGGCTTTGCATTAGCGAGGGCCCCGTGGCACATCTGGGCGCTCTTTGCCACTTATGGACTCTATATAGCCTTCACCGAAGGGGTGGAGAAGGCCCTGGTGGCAGACATCGCCCCTCCTGAGCTAAAGGCGACGACCATAGGGCTGCATGCTACCCTGGTCGGGGCAGGACTCCTGCCGGCTTCCCTCCTGGCAGGGCTATTGTGGAATGTATTTGGCCCGCAGGCGACCTTTTACTTTGGAAGCATGATGGGAATCCTGGCCGCGATAGGGATCTGGGTGGTGGTTTGACCCGCACCCTATAGAGTCATTTTTCATCTCCCCAGGTCTCAACTTTGGTTCGTGCCGGAGGCGAACCGGCCCTTCTATAGACCCCTGCGGCTTCACCGCTCCCTCCCGCGGAGAGAGCTGTCCTAAGTTTGGCTGCCTTCCTCGCTCGCCTCGCAACGCGGTGGACACCCTTGCCTTTGGCTAGCGGTTGGTGCTACCAACCCCCGTTCCAGACTTTCACTGTATAGCCATCGCCCATGCCGGGCATACCCGGATGGCAGCCCCGGTTGTTCTCACGTTGGCCCCCAGCAATCCCGAGGATAAGACGGCTCCCCTGGAGGTAGCCCCTTTCGTGATGCCCCCCTGGCATGGCTTATCCTCTCCATTTCTGGTATACACCTCCCATTGCTGGACACAATATGTCCACGGGGGTGTTCGGTTATGCATGAACACGCTGTTGTGGAGAGCTATTCCTTGAAACTGATGATAACCGGGGGCGTCCATGGAGCCGGGTTTCGCCCCTTCATATACCAACTTGCATCCCAGCACTCGCTGTCAGGCTGGGTGGAAAACACGCCCCAGGGCGTGGTTGCGGTTTTCGAGGGACCTAAGGGCGCTGTAGAGAATGCAGTTGCCAAGATTCGCACGGAGAAGCCCCCTCTCGCCGAAATAAATAACATAGAAGTAATGGAGGTGCCGGTGGCGGGGCTCTCCCGTTTCTCTATAGTCGAAAGCCGCTACCCCAGAGCACACGAGGGGCCGGATGACGGTCCGAGGGTCGCTGAGGATGTGCTCCCGGTCTCCATTCCTCCGGACCTGGGGATATGTGAGGAATGCCAGGCGGAGTTTCAAGACCCCTCAAACAGACGCTACCAGCACCCATTCATCACCTGCGTCAATTGTGGGCCGCGCTACACCATAATCCGAGCCCTGCCCTATGACCGGGAAAGAACCGCCATGGGCCGGTTCGAGATGTGCAGCACATGTGACCGGGAATATAAAGACCCGGGCAACCGTCGCTACCATGCCGAACCGGTATGCTGCCATGATTGCGGTCCCAGCCTTCAATTACTGTCGCTGCAAGGTCAGGTCATAGCGACCGGCCTTGAGGCCGCAAGATACGCCCGGGACCTGCTAAGGGCAGGTGAGATCGTGGCAATAAAAGGGATCGGCGGATATCACCTTGCGTGTGATGCCACCAACACCAGGGCAGTTCGCCGGTTGCGGGATTGGAAAGGCAGGCCGGACAAGCCCCTGGCCCTCATGGCGAGCGACATATCGGAGGTAAGGCGCTATTGCATGGTCTCGACAATAGAAGAACACCTTCTCAAGAGCCCCGCAAGGCCCATCGTGCTGTTGAGGCCCAAGCCACATGACAACGGCTGGGAGAATGCCCGGGGTACTGTCCCAAGGGCAAACAGAGGCCTGAGACCCGGCAATGGCCGGCGGCCGGAGGGGCTAACTGGTCTGGATGGGTTGGCTGATTCCATCGTGCTCGATAGTCCCTATGTTGGTGTCATGCTGCCATATACAGGGCTCCATATGCTTCTCTTTAGCGGGAACGGCCCCCACAGCCTCGCGATGACCAGCGCAAACAAAGAGGGAGAGCCGATGATATACTCTGACACGGATGCCATCTCGAGGCTTAAATGCGGCCCACAGGCCATTCTCGTGCACGACCGTGAGATACTCAGGCGCGTTGATGATTCGGTAACGATGACAACCTGCAACAATGTCCGCATCTTGAGGAGGGGACGCGGGTACGTCCCATTATCTCTCGAGCTCGGATGCGGACAGGAAGGTGCCACAGTGCTTGCCTGGGGGGCTGATAGTAAGAACGCCCTCTGCCTCCTCCACGGGGGGAATGCCCTCTTGAGCCAGCATATAGGCGACCTCGACGATGTGAGAAGTCGGGACGAGGCGAAAAAGGTGGCGCACGACCTCTTCAGCCTGCTCCATTCAAATCCACATGCCATGGCATGCGACCTGCACCCCGGGTATCATTCTACGGCTATCGCCGCCGACATGGCCCTGGCCCGGGGATGCCCCCTGATCCAGGTCCAGCATCATCACGCCCATATAGTGAGTGCCATGGCGGAAAACGGGCTTTCGGGGGAGGTGATCGGGGTTGCCTTCGACGGTACCGGCTACGGATACGACGGCACCGTTTGGGGTGGCGAGTTCCTGCTAGTGAATGCGACAGAGGCCGTACGCCTTGCACACCTCCGTTATGTGCCCATGCCCGGAGGGGAGAAGGCCGTCCGTGAGCCCTGGAGGATGGCCATGATGCACCTCAAGGCCTGCGGGTTCTCGAACCATGAAATCGAAGAGGCGCTGTCTCGACCAGCCGTCTTATCTGATCCGGCCGGAGCAGCCAAAGATACACACGGGTGCTTTGCTTCTTCATGGCGAGTAGCTATGCAGGCCGCTGAAGCCGGCATCAATTCTCCCCTCACTTCCAGCATGGGCAGGCTCTTTGATGCCATTTCAGCTATCCTTGGAATACGGACAATAGTCTCCTACGAAGGACAAGCAGCCATTGCTCTTGAGGCCGCTGCTCAGAATTGGGCTACCACCAAGCGCCTTGGGGCAAACCATCCCGCCAGGACCGCCGGTCAGCGAGGCCTCGCCGAACAAGCCTTTGTTATAGACCAGACCGGGACTCCCTGGACCATCGACCCTGCGCCGTTGCTAAAGGCGGTCGTCGAAAGGAGCCGGGAGATTCCAAGGGGGGAAATAGCCTTTCTATTTCATGAGGCTGTAAGTGAGGTGGTGATCAGGATATGCCAGCTCTTGGCGGATGAGGGGTTCCCGAGGGACGTGGTCCTCAGCGGGGGGGTCTTCCAAAACCGCCTCCTGTTTGAAATGGTTTACCCCGGATTGAGGCGGCTCGGCTTCAATGTCTATTCAAACTGGCAAGCACCGATCAATGATGGCGGAATAGCATTGGGGCAGGCAGTAGCGGCGAGGGCCCTCCTAAAAGCAGGGATGGGAGGGCGGACTTAGCATCGGCCGCAGCATTCGTCCCGGCGCTTGCTACGGCTTGCCCCTCTTAAATCCCTCCGTCAACAGAATAGCTTCAGCGATCTGGCGCATGGACACCCCCTTGTCCATACTTCTCTTCTGTATCAACCTGTATGCCTCTGCCTCCGAGATACCAAGGCTCTTCATGAGATATCCCTTAGCCCTCTCTACCACCTTGCGGGTGTCAAGACGCTCCTCCAGCTGACGGATCTTTTCCTCGAGCTTTATGGCTCTCTCATAGTTAGCTATGGCAAACTCGATGGTGGGCACGAGGTCCTGAGCTGAAATAGGCTTTATGAGGCAGGCCAGCACCATGGATTCCCGGGCTTTTTCCACCATCTCCCATGTCATCTGCGATGCAACCAGCACCGCAGGGCACAGGCGGTCCTCCTCCAGGATCTTGACCACCTCGAGCCCGCCCAGACCAGGCAGGTCCACGTCTACAATAGCCACATCCGGCATCAAGGCGCGTATAGCCCTGAGCGCGCCGGGGGCATCCTGGGCCTCGCCTGCGACAGCATAACCCGCTTCTGTCAGCAATCTCTTTAGCCTTCGCCGCGACTGCGCGTTCGCGTCAGCCACGAAAACCTCTCTCTTCGGCATCCTAGTCCTCACTTCAAGATCCGGGAGACTAAGATTGAAAGACCTGGAATAGGCAGCTAGGCAAGCGCCGTTCAAAACCTGGCGAGGTACTCGTCAAGCTCCCACTTGTGGATAAAGCGAGAATATGTCTCCCATTCGACCCTCTTGGCCTGCATATACTTGGCATAAATGTGAGGCCCGAGGGCGTCCTTGAGCACCTCGTCCCGGGCAAGCTCATCAAGGGCCTCTCCGAGGCATAGAGGCAACCGCTTAATGCCCCTGCGTTCCAGCTCCTGCGGGTCAATGTTGAATATGTTGCCTTCCACCGGGTCTGGCGGGACTAGCTTACTCTGGATACCATCCAGGCCTGCTCTGATGGAACACGCCAGGGCGAGGTAAGGGTTACAGGTAGGATCGGGGCTCCTGAGCTCGATCCTGGTGCCCCCGCCGCGTTGGACCGGGATACGGACCATGGGGCTCCGGTTACGGAAGGCCCAGGCAGTATGGGTGGGGGCTTCAAAGCCTGGAACCAGCCTCTTGTAAGAATTCACGGTGGGGCTTGTCACAGCTGTGAGTGCCCTTCCATGTGCTATCAAACCGCCAATGAAGTGAAGGGCTGTCTCGCTCAGCTCGTGCGGAGCGTTGGGGTCTGTAAAGACATTCCGTTCCCCGCAAAAGAGGGAGTAGCTCAGGTGAAGGCCGGAACCGTTGGTGCCAAACAGGGGCTTGGCCATGAAGCTCGCGTAAAGCCCGTGTCTCTGCGCAATGGACCGCACCACATATCTCATCGTCACGATATTGTCCGCGGCCCTGAGAGCTTCCGCACGGCGGAGGGTAATCTCGTGCTGCCCGGGCGAAGCCTCGTGATGAGAGGCCTCGACGTGCATCCCCATCTCATCCATGACCAGCACCATATCCCTCCGGGCATTTTCGCCGAGGTCCACCGGGCTTAAGTCAAAATAGCTGCCTCGGTCGTGAGTATGGGTAGTGGGCTGGCCGTTTTCGTCGGTATGGAATAAAAAGAACTCGCTCTCGACGCCGACATTCAGCTCATAGCCCAGCTCCCTGGCAGCCCCGAGAGCCCGCTTTAATGCGCGGCGAGGGCAACCTTCAAACGGGGTCCCGTCAGGGTTGTATACATCGCATATAAGGCGGGCGACTGCCCCATCCCTGGGCCTCCAGGGAAAGACCGTAAAGGTCGAAGGGTCGGGCCTGAGCAGCATGTCCGATTCCTCGACGCGCACAAATCCCTCGATGGATGATCCATCGAAGGATACCCCGTCTGCAAGGGCATCCTCAAGCCTTTCGATGGTGATGGCAACGTTCTTGAGGATTCCAAAGATATCTGTAAACTGAAGCCTTATGAACTTGACATCCAGTTCTCGTGCCCTAGCAATTACATCCTCAGCGGTGTATGTATCCATAGCCATCTTGACCTCCTTCGCAATTTTATGATACTTCGCGGTCCCAGAGAATACAAGGTCTACCCGAGAATATGAAGTCCCGGGATGTTATGTCCCGGGAAATACTCGGCGCAGACCCTGCCTGTGCGGTGGCTTTGGACGATATGGTAAGGAAGGGATGCCTGGCCCCGGGGAATACTTGGCCCGCCCAAAGCGGGCGGGCCGTTACCAGATGGGAGGAGGCAGGATATCGATTCCGTTGACTCACGAGCCCGCAACAGCGCTCCTGGCGGCCGGCGTCTGGTCCAGGATGGCGTAGGCATTTTCACGGTCGAGCTCAGTGACATAAGGAATGCCGGTGAGCGCTGCAGCCTCCTCTGTGAGGGCCGCGATGTCATCCCGCGAAATGTACTTTACGGCGAACTTCCTTGCGCCGCACATGAATTGCTTGAGCCCGTATGCCACCCGGTCGAAGTAGCTGTAGAGCCCGACAGCGGCCTCGGGGATCCTGGCGAAATCCTTGCCGTATTTCTTCTTCAGCTCGAACGCATTCACGAATACCTCTTCCACTGTCTCCCCGTAGTCTTTCAGGTCGCTGGGGAGCTTGCCTCCGGCTGCGAGGCCGCCTATCGTCTTGCCGACCATGACTGCCGTGAGGGGCGCCCGCGCCATAGCGACAGCCTTTATATAGGGAGCAGCTAATGCCAGGCCTTTGAACACCTGGTCCTCGAGGACGAAACCTCCCGCTATGGCTACGTCAGGTATAAAAGCGCCACGCGATTCGAGATAACTCAGGTACTGGTAGACGAGGGCCTCGAGGTAGACAGTGGGGATGCCCCATTCGTTCATCATCCTCCACGGGCTCATGCCGGTTCCCCCGCCGGCTCCGTCCACTGTCACAAGGTCAATCTGAGCCTCCGAGGCGAAGGCAAGCGCCCTTGCCAGGTCAGCCGGCCTGTACGCCCCCGTCTTGAGGAAGACATACTTGGCACCTGCTCGGCGCAGTTCCTCGACCCTATTGAGGAAGGACTCCCGGTCCACCATCCCTATACGCGAGTGACGCTCGAATTCCTTAAATGCACGCCGCCTAAAAGCCTCCTGTACATTCTGGTCCTCAGGGTCGGGCAGCACTATGTAACCGCGAGATTTGAGCTGTCGTGCGCGCTCAATAGACGGGAGCTTTACCTCGCCGCCGATATCCTTGGCGCCCTGCCCCCACTTGATCTCAACAGCCTCGACGCCCAGCTTTTCGATGGCATATTCCTGGACACCGAGGCGGGTATCCTCTACATTGGCCTGAACGACTATCGTCCCGTATCCGTCCTGCCAGTCCCTGAAAAGCTTGACACGACGGGCCAGGTCCGGGGCATTTACTACCCTGCCGTTCCTGATCTCAGCGTCGGGGTCCATAGCTGCCACGTTTTCACCGATGGTGAGAATGGTACCGGAGATCGCGGCGCCGATCGCGAGACCATCCCAGTTATCCCTGGCGACTCGGGTAGACCCGAGGGCCGCAATGAAAAACGGTATCCTGAGCTTTATTGGCTCGGTGCCAGTACCCGGGCGCCCGTAACCGCCGATTTCGGTTCCCACATCCACAGCCGGGAAGATCGCCTTGTCGCTGTCGGCCTCGATGCCCCATGCTCCGGCTGCGGTGCCCATGATATTGAAATGAGAAAAGTCAACCGGGTAATCCTTTTCCGAACCGGTAGTCATCGTGCCAAAAGGCCTCGGATATATGACTTCCCTTCCCCTGATTGCAGACCGCCCTACCTCGCACAGTCCGGTACAGCCATCAACACAGGTCGCACACAGCCCGGTAGTGGGACAGGCACTCCCCGGCGTCCTGTTTTTGGTCAGGGTCGCCGCACTGGCATTGATACCCTTGCTGTAGCTCATCTTGCGCCCTCCTCATAACACAAAACGCCCACCCGTCGGAGCTCCAAATACCTAGCTCCGCCGTGTGGGCGCCATTGCCCTACACCTTCGAGACACGCCGTTGTGTCCCGGGATCTACATTTGTAAGATAATTATACCACGGATCTGACATGAGTCAATATCTGAATTGATTTGGTGATCGGGCTTAGCTTACATGAAACCCAGGGCCAAAGCCCCAAAATAAATTCCGGGGAGGGTGTTGAACGCAAAAACCCTATTCCATAGTGAGGCTCCACACTGTCTCCCACATGGCTATAACATTTTCCAGAGGGATGTTCTTATGTAGCTCGCTGGTGGAAGCGACAAAATAGCCCCGCCCGCCGTCCCTTATCGCTTCCAAGGTGGCCTTCTTCACTTCCTCCGGGGTCCCAAAGGCGAGTAACTGACTTATATCAATCCCCCCAATAAGGACAAGGCCTGGGTATTCCCTCCTGAGCCTCTTGATCTCCATACCTGCGACCACCTCGATAGGGTTCAAACCATCTATCCCGCAATCCACAAGGTCATCCATCACTTCCCAGAGTCGCCCGTCAGAATGGTAGATTACCCTTATTCCCCTTTCGTGATAAGCCGCCACCAGCCTTTTAAGCCTCGGGAAGAACTCCCTTCGGAGCCAGGAAGGCGAAAAAAGAAGCCCACCTTTGTAGGCTATGTCCTCACCTACAAAAGCAACAGGGGAGAGTTCAGGGTAACAAAGATGTCTTATGAGTTGTACATTCTCATCGCATCTTGTTTCAAGCCATTCGGAGAGGAGTGCAGGCTCGTCGACAGCAAGGTATGAGAATCTTTCCAGGCCACAAGCATTATATGCTGAAGTAAACCCGAGGTCGGCAATAGCCCAAAACAGCACTGTATCCCCCAGGCGTTGCTTCTTGTCCATAAAGTCCGCCACAAGCTCCCCCAACTTGGCCTCAAGTCGATTCCCCCATCCCTCATATCGGGAGACCTGGGCCTTCACCCAGCTGCGGAATTCCTCCTCGGTCTCAAACGGGGTCCTTTCTACCCATTCTGTCCACTCATCCACCCTGATCACAAAGCCGTCCCTCTCCTCCGACCTTGGGGCTTGCGGGAATCGTATAAAGGATTTCGTGGCATCGAGGGTCTTGGAAATAGCCTCTAGAGTTGCCTCTCTGCCATTTTCCGGGTTAAGCCTCCGGTCAGAGTAATACTCAATGACAGCATTGTTCCTAAGCGAATCGTAAATCGGAGGGCGATCAACTTCCTCAAAGCGGAGAGTCCGCAAGACCCTCTCCACTGAGCTAATCTTTGAAGAAGGCTTGCTTGGGAGGCTGCGACTAATTGCAGGACCGATCCATTTCTCGTCCCCAAAGCCTGCATCAACGTCCCTGGTATTAAACTTAGTATCAGCAAGAGTAGCTTTGAATGGCGATTCCATTGCGGAGATGTCCCCACCCCTCTAGCCGGACTTAAATAATACATCACTGTATTTCTCGTAGCGACAATAGATTGTCAAAGCCCTATCCCGCAATGCCCGACATTAGCCCTTTATTGACCCTCTAAGCACGCCTTCCACAAAATATTTACGTAGTACTATAAACACCACGCCAATAGGGATGAGGGAGAGCGTCAGTGCAGCGCTCAGTGTTCCATAGGCCCATGACTTTGCCTCTACTTTTAGAGTTGGTAATCCAACTGCCAAGGTCTGTGCTGAGGTCTCTATCATCAATGTTCGCGCGAACATGTACTCCTCCCATACTGCTACAAATGTGAATATGGTGACCGCTGCCAGGCTGGTAACAACCAGGGGGGTCAAGACTCTGGCCCAGGTTTGAAAGGCGTTGGCACCGTCAATGTAGGCCGCATCCTCAAGTTCGGACGGGATCTCTCGATAGGCGGTTTGCATAATAAAGATGCCGAGCGGCAGGTTTAGCGCCGCATATGGAAGAATCAGGCCAAGGTTGGTATCAAGAAGACGCAGGGTATCCTCAATGATGTAGATCGGAACAAGAAATATTAGGTACGGGATGGCTAGGACGAAGAATAGAAAGGAATTAATCAGAAACTTGCCAGGGAACTCCCTTCGTCCTAGCGCATAACCTGCCGCGGCACTCAGCGGGAGGACTATAGCCAAGGTGCCCATGGTTACCTTGAGTGTGTTGAAGAAATAGATGGGGAATTCCGGCAATCCTCTTATTACCGTCAAGTAGTTGGTGGAGACCACCTTCTCTGGCCAGATCGTCATGGGAACCCTATAAATCTCATTTACATCCTTGAGGGAAGTCAGGATGATCCAGATAATTGGTGAAAGAATGATTAGCGAGGCAAAAATGCCGAGTATGATGACTGCTGCCTTTTGTATAACGATTGCTCTTGGCCGCCTTAGTTTCATTCTACCTCACCTCTTTTCCGGCTTTAGGACAAGATTAAACAGTATTGAGATGACGAAGGCTAAGGCCCCAGTGAAATAGGCGATCGCTTCAGCGTAGCCCATTTCAAAGAACTCAAAAGCATTCTTCCAGGCATATAAATACAGGACGAGGGTAGAGTTACCCGGGCCCCCGTTGGTCATCACCACAACCTGATCATAAACCTTTATGGCCTGAATAATTCCCCAGGCACCAACAAGTGCAAAGGAACCGCGAAGATTCGGGAGAGTCACGTACACTAGGCTCTGCCAAGGACTAACGCCATCTACCTTCGCCGCCTCATAAATATCCCCCGGGATTGCCTTCAAGCCGGCCAGAAACAGAATAACCGCGAATCCGGTATATTTCCAAAGACCTACAGCGGTCAGCGAATACATCGCAGTTGCCGGATCACCAAGCCAGAAGCGACGTAACCCCGGCAAACCAAATACGTTCGCCAACAAGTGGTTCAGAATCCCAAAGTCCTCACTAAATATCCAGGTAAACATAACCCCGGCCAACGAGAGCGGGACGACGATGGGAAGCAGGATAGCGGTCTGAAAAATACCTGTACCCTTGACTTTAGAATTCAACAATAAGGCCAAAAGTAAAGCAAGAATGACTAGAAGAGGGAAAAAGACGACTGTATACTGGAGAGTATTTCTAAATGCGGTTACAAAATAGGAATCCCTAGCCAGCTTAACGAAATTGGAAAGACCGCTAAACTCGGGCTTGGGGGAATACACGAAATTGTAGTCTGTAAGGCTCAGATAGAACGAAGATAATAAGGGATATAAGAGAAAGGCCGCTAGCAGGACCATCGCAGGCAAAATGAATAACCAGGAGGTGATAATATCCTTGACCCGCCGGGCTCGGCGGCGTTTTCTCAAGGTAACGTAACCCTGGGGATAGACTCTCTGGACGCTTACCACTCCCGACACGTCATACCACTCCTTTGAAGCGGTGGGGGCGGTCACAGAGTATAACCACCCCCGGTTTGGTCCCTACGACTCTAGGCGTCACGAGGAGCACCACGCCTACTATTCAAGAGGCTTAAGGTTGAGCCCCCTTATTCTTTTACGAATATTGGCCAGTGTCTGCTCTGGAGTCTGCTGCATCTTCAACATGGTATGTATCTCGGTAGTCATGATATCTACTAGCTTGGCATGATCCACCATCTTTGGAAGGCCAACAGCCTTCTCGGCTATCTGGAAGACCGATTTCCAGACTGGTAGATCCTGACGACCTTCGAGGTTCCGTTTCAATCCCAGTAATTTACCCCAATTGTCCATGAGGTAATGAGCAAACCATGGTGCATTCAGTTGCTCCAGCACAAAAGCCTTGGCCAGCTCAGGGTGCTTAGCGTTCTTGGGAATCATCAAGCTCATGGTATAGGCGATGGTTCCATTGGTCAAGGAATCGGGAATGGGCACAATTGCCAACTTCTCAGGTCCGACAACCTTGCCGCATTCCACAACCCGGGCGTGGTCTTCCCACATAAACGCAGCTATCCCTGATTTCATCGAATTCCTCGGGCCGTTATGATCGACCAGGGAGCTGGTCGAGATCAAGCCCTCCTTCACGCCGCGTTGCCAGAAGGACAGCAGGGCGAGGGCCTCTTTGCTACTAAAGTCCAGGTTCCCCTGATCATCATAGATTGTCCCGCGGCTGGCCTGAACACCGGAAAAATAGGTATAGACCATATATTCCGGGGACCAGTTGACGTCCATGCCGTAACGAATAGTTTTCCCGGAGCTATCCTTAACAGTGAGTTTCTTTAGATAGGTGTAGAATTCATCTAGCGTCTTGGGGGGGACGATATTGCCGTGTGCATCAGTCAGGCCGGCGTCTCTTGCATAATCCTTTCGCCCTACAAGGCACATGACCTCAGCGTCGGTCGGTATAGTATAAACCTTCCCTTTGATCGAGCACTGGTCAAGGAAACCCTTTAACCATTTATCCTTTGCATACTCACCTTTGAGTACATCCTCAAAATCAAGGAGTAGGCCTTTAGCCTGGAAGGCAACGGCCTCTGACGGGCTGGCCACGATAGCGATATCCGCAATATAGCGGTCGCGACTCCAAGCTAACATGAGCGGGGCTACCTCAAAATCCCCTGCTTTGGACCATTCAAAACTGACCCCTGGGTGGTCGGCTTGAAACCGCTTGGCTGCCTCTTCCATAGGGTATTTATTGTAGTACCAGGCCTCGGCAGTGACCTTGAGGACTTTGGGCTCTTCCCCGAACGCTGCTAAACCTATTCCAAACATCAAAATGCCTACGGCGATGACCAGAAAGATCAGCTTCCGAAACACCGGATTCCCCTCCTTCTCATCGTTTCCTTAGATGGTAATGGAGCCCGAAGATTAGTTGTTAGATTTCATCCCCCCTCCTGCAATGAACTTCGACGTAGAATCAATCTCGACCTAGAGGCCCACCTGCGCCGCATAGTCGCTGAAGATATCGCGGGCCTTGACATATGCCGTACCCAAGTCTTCATTGACCTTGGCAATATCCAGCCCGGCATAACCATTGAAATCAATCCTTTTCAAGGCATCAAAGACACCGGGCCAATCGATCGTACCCTGGCCAGGAATGAAGTGATCGTTTCTCATACCGTCATTATCGGAGAGATGTAGATACATGAGTCGGTCTTTGAGCTTGGCAATGCTCAACGGGAGTATCTCCTTTTGAGCATACTGATGACCGGTGTCCAGAATCGCTCCCAGATTTGGTTCATTAACAGCCTCGATCAGACGAAGCATCGAGTCAGTATTGCTGATAATTTCACCCACACGCGGTTCAACTATCAGATTGAGCCCGGCAGATTTTGCCTTCTGTGTGCACCATTTAAAGCTCTCCCTCAGGACCTCCCATTGCCTGTCCCAATCGAAATCAGATGTCAGGCGGTACCGCCACCTGGCACCGTAATTGGTCACATTGTTGCTGTCATACTGAACTCCGTCCAAACATGGCATACAGGGCGGAAAGCTATCTAGCTGGATGAATTCCGTACCTAGTGTTGTGGCGATTTCCAGACCCTTTTCGAACATATCACGTCCAAGGCGACGCTTCCCGTCATCGAATTCCCGCAATTCAGGGATAACTGGGACAAAGTTGACGATACGTAGACCGATATCATCGACAAGCTTCTTGATCTCGTATCGTGATTGATAAACTAACTCAAGATTATCCCCTGACACCCCCTCCAACTCGGCGTAATCAAAACCAAGCCCCTTCATCTCTCTTAGGGCCTTGAAAGTATCGGGAATACTTGGCGGGAAACCATACTTATCAATTGCAAAGAGCCAACAGCAGACGAACTTCATGATTATCACTCCCCGCATAAAAAGTCAGTTTCCGGGTTATAGACCGGTCTAGCCTGACGGTTATATTTCGTCTCCCCCACTTCTTCGGTTACGAAGCGCCCGTCATATCGCCGTCCGAGTTGATAGAGCCTCCGGACCCAACTGCCTAAGGTTGAGTTCTATCCATCCCAGCTCGCTTTCCACCTCATCTAGATGCCCTTGCATTGCTTGTTCAGCACCCTGCTTGTCCCGTCTCGCTATCGCTTCGTATATCATCTTGTGCCATCTCTGAGAGGCCTCGATCGACCCAGGCACCGAGTGCGTCATTCTTCTTCCCTCTTGAATAAGGTCGATGATTGGATCGAGAAGCATCATGAAGAGCGGATTCTTTGTGGCCTTTGCTACAGCAAGGTGGAAACTCTGGTCAGCGTTGACAAAGGCAACAGTATCATCCCGGGCGGACTCCATCTTTTCATAAGCGTCCCTTATTGCCTGAATATCCTCCATAGTAGCATGTTGGGCAGCCAGGCCAGCCATGCCGACTTCCAAAAGCCTTCTTACGGTGAGTAGATGTTTGAATGTTACGTTTTGGGCCCTCATCAAAAATCCCACAGATTGAGTTAATGGGCGGAAGTTGGGGGCCGTAATGAATCGTCCCTTGCCGGGCTTTACCATTAGGAGACCATTCTCAGTCAAGACACGGCTCGCCTCGCGGATGACCGTTCTACTGACCCCGAGTCGCTCAGCCAGTTCACGTTCCGGGGGCAGACGATCCCCTGGTTTGAGTTCTCCTTTCAAGATCAGCTCATGAATCTGGTTGACTACTGCTTCACAGAGTGTGCTGGAATGTATCTGGGAATACACTCATACTCTCCCCGATCTCTGGAAAACTACGTCTTTCTTCTGTAGGAACTGTGTTGCGGTCTAATGGTATGGTGGGCTAGCCGCAGAAATATATTCTACTGCGGACAAGGAATTCCTGCTTGCTTCGGACCTTCTTTTTCCCTCCATTTAGACGTCAACGAATCACATTGGTCGAATGCTATGGACGGTACGCGAACATCCCCCAGAAGGTGCATTTCTATACGGCCAATGGACTCGCCAATGAACTTTTGGAGGCTCAGGAGGGGTATCTCTTGGGGCGCGTGGAAAAGCAGTGGCTTGTACAGGATCTCGTGGTATACGCGCTGTGAAGATAAAGCCGGCATGCCTGGCAACGGGCCCACGTTCCCGAATCGTATTGTGCATCAAGAGGCGGTTGAAAATCCTAAGATGTCGGCTATTGCTTACAGATCTAAGATGATTTCATTTAGCTCATATTTCCTTAAGTTATCTTGGAGTTTCCTCTTGGATTAATCTCCGTGAATCTTTGTTTTTTCTTCTATAAAAAGTATTTTTCGAATAAAATTTACTTCTCCTGCCTGTGGGAGCGCCATAAAAGCGCCATAAATCAGAAAATTTATTGTAGGATAATGCAGTATCGATATCGTATACATTCATCTTAGACGCAATATGTCGTCGCTTAATGACTCATGTCGTAATACAGGCTTATGATAGCCTTGAAAGAGAGGATCTGCCAATGCGATTCCGTATCACATTCAACACTGAGAGGGGAGCACTCCGCCTACCGATTCATTATAATCACCTTATCCAGGGTGCGATCTATGCGAATCTGGATCGGGTAACCGCGGACTTTTTCCATGACAGGGGGTTTGAATTCGGCAAAAGGAGATTTAAGCTATTTACCTTCTCAAGGTTAATGGGAGAATATCATCTGGACAAAGAGTCCGGGGAGATAGTGTTCATCGGCGGCGTTCGCCTCATAGTCTCGTCGCCTTCCCACGAATTCTGTTCGTCACTCATCAATTGTATCCTGGGTGATGGACACATCAGACTCGGAAGCCAGCAAGTGGAGGTGGTTGGCATAGAAGCATTCGAACCAACTCCCACATCCGACCAGGTTACGCTCCGCGTCCTATCGCCGGTAGTCACCTACAGCACCATGACGAGAGCAGATGGCCGCAAGTATACCTGCTACTTCCAACCCGGGGAGCAGGATTTCCAGTCCCAGGTTTTCGAGAACCTGAAAAAGAAGTATGAGATAATCTACGGCCAGCCCGCACCCGTAGCACCCATGCAGCTACGGCCCCTGGGGCAGCCCCGCATGAACCTTGTCATGTACGAAAACACCGTCATAAAGGGCTACACCTGTCGGCTTGCGCTGTCATGTCCAAAGGAACTGATCAAGGTCGGTCTGGATGCAGGGCTTGGAGCAAAAAACAGTCAGGGGTTCGGATGCGTTGAAATGGAGGAGGTGGTCGCATGTTAATCGAGGGGCTCATAAGGCTCGGAAGGCCTCTCTCACAAGGGGGCCTAACCCCGGGGGAGGTGCTCAGACTCATATCCGACGTTGCGTCTCCAAACGCCCGGAACTTCCTGGCCCATATCATCGTAGTCGAGATGTCGGGACTCGATGGAGACTTTCGGGCTGGTGCCCTGCCTGTACAGCAATGGGGAGACTACGTTACCGTTGAATCCGCCCCCACCCCCGAGAATACCGATGAGCCTGACGATGATACCGGGCCAAAGAAGAAACCGGGGTCCCGGGCCAAAGCCAAAACCAAAGAGGTCTTCATGCCTGATATCCAGAGAGGGGTTGGGGCTCCATTTGTCCTGCCTAAAGGAGGTAATCCCACAGCAGCCCAGGGGTATTACGGAATCCCAGTCTATCCGGTATATGACAGGCACCTAAAGGAATTCCCCAACGATCCCGAACTCATAAACCAGTTCCTTGGCGCAAGACTTAAGAGGACTCCCGGGCTCGAACTTTCAAGCGACCAGATTGGGATAGTCGCAAGGGAAATTCACGGCGCTTCGCAAAAGTTCAACTTCCGGGATAAGGAGAAGGCCATGGGGCTGGTCATTCTGACCGCACCCGGGGCTGATACCATATACGAGCTGAGGGATAGAGTTCCCCAGGGAGACCCTTACCTTGCATACATAGGAGCAAGCCTTCTCTCGCCTGGAAAACAGATTGTGGCACGCCTCGACAGAGCACTGGAAGCATTTCTCGCAGGCAGGCTCAATGAAGGAAAGGAGGGTGGTGAAATCCAGGGTCCCACAGCTACCTGCGCCTTCTGCGGGGATGCGGGATACGTAGTTTCAGCCTATTGCAAAGCCTGGCCGTGGTTCCTCCCGGAATGGAGTTGCCCTCAGCCCATAATCTGGAGCCGCGATGAGGACATGGTCAAGGGCATAGCCATATGCCAGGAATGTTATGTCGCCCTGATCTACGGCGCTAACGTGTTCATGAAACTTGCAACACCCCTTGATGCCTGGCTGACCAGAGAGATCTTCTCGCCGGTCGCAAGCGCACGCGGCAAGGAGACAGCCCGCAAAGGAGGCAAAGCGGAGACGATCTTCGGGTCCGCGTACGCTCTTCCGCTGTTGGAGGAGTCACCAGAGGACATCGAATCCGGGGAGTTTGCCATCGGGATCCAGCGGATGCTGACGCGGGGTGAGCGCAAAAACAAGGTGGACATTCATCTTGGAGAGATCACGGGATTTGAGACGGTGCTGCCTGAGGAATTCTCCAGAGATGATTACCGCCTTACCCTCACGTACTATTCAGGCAACCCCGACAGGGGGGATATTCACCTGAGAGCGACGGTCGAGGACGTGATCCCATCAACAGCACGAAGCCTGACTGACCTTGCAAGATTCTCCGGGGATTACGCCCTGGAAATCGCGAAATACATTTACAGTGAGGTTTCGGATAGACAGGCGGCATTCCTCCGCAGGAGGTATTCCTCGCTGCCATATCTGCTGAATACAGCATTCGGCGCGCCATATCTATGGAATACGCTTGCCAGCATGATGCACAGAGCCCCGATCTCGCGCGAGCGGTTCATAGCGAATAGCGCCGCCCGAATGGAACAGCTGAGCCACGGGCTCCCGGATACCCACAGCAGCCTCATAGAGGAAGTCATCTTCTACCTGACCTTTGATGAACTCCTGAAGAAATATAGCAACGAACTCCTGGCAAACATCCATGGCGCCGATTCGCGACAACCGGGGTCCGGGAATTACCAGGTTACTCTCTTACCGAATAATGGAGGTGATCGCAAAATGAGAAATTGGAAGGAACTAGAACATATGCTCACGGAATTACCTGCAGAAGAGATGACTTTTCAGGATCCGGAGGAACTTGGTTTCGGGTGCGGACACCTTGTTTCCCTGTTCTCCCGTCAATACTGGAGGGCCACCAAAACTGGAGAGGAGGGCAAGGACTTCCTCAAGCACCGGGTTATGACCTTCGGGAGTGACCTTGGCCCCGATGCCATATGGAAGCAGGGGCTCTCAAAGATGGAGGAATATGCGCGGCGGCTCGACATGTACCTCAGTGAGGACTTCAGGAAACGCCTCGGAATCGTACTTGTGGAATACAGCAGGCTCCGGGGAGATATCGCAAAGAACAGGGATGCTTTCATGGCCGCATTCTGGGCGGGCTATGAACTGGCTCGGGCCTCGAGCAGGGCTGCAGAAGTCTAATACCCTCTGGGTAGATCCCCATGCCGCCTCGGGCGACACCGCCATGGGGACGGAAACCCAAGCGAGGGTTCTGGGCATCTCAAGGGTAATGAATGAAGGAGACTTTGAACGGAAGTTCGGTAAGAAAAAAGAAGGAGGCAAACGAGATGTCAATCAATAGCGTTCCAATCAACAGCGCTGAGATCTTATTCGTAAAGTGCGTGAAGGACGGAATCCCAAACAGGGACCCTCTCAATGACAGTGATGCTCGACGTATTTTCGGGGAGGAGGATGGCCGCATCTCCCTTTCAGATGTCAGCATCAAAAGAGATGTCAGGGACTACGTGCAGGCCAGGTATCCTGATGGCGGCGCGGGGAAGAAATACTTCATCTTCTGCCGTGAGGAACGGACGGACGATGGGAAGCTGCTCGGCAGGGGAACTCTGGCCCAGAAGACGCTCGAGCGTGCAGGCCGCACATCCAAGACGGATGTGCGCAAGGACCTTATGGAGGTAGCGTTCGACGTGCGCGTATTCGGGGCCGTATACAGCGTGAAGGACGCGACGTTCCACCAGACCGGGCCAGTCCAGTTCGGGTGGGCTCATTCCCTGCATCCAGTCCAGACCAAGTATGTGCAGGGGACGGTAGTTATGCCGAGCAAAGACATTAAAGAAGGCGAAGGCGGTAAGGAAGAGGGCAGCCAACAGGGAACGATCTGGACAACCTACACTCTCCCGTTTGCCGTCTTCGCGATGCCCGGGGTCATCAATGCTTCAATAGCAGCCGAAACCGGAGTAAGCCCGGATGATGTTGAGCTCCTCCTCGAAGGGCTCTGGAAAGGCACTCAGCACCGGCAGGCAAGGGGCCGGGGTATCCAGCAGCCCTTATTCCTAATCCATGTAGAGTATTCGGATCGTTTTTACCGAATTGGGTACCTGGAGGATTACATAAGGATCCACCCCGAGCGGAGTGTCTGGCTCGGCAGCATGCCTCCCACTTCGATTCGGGATATCGCCCTTGATGTAGCTGACCTTGGTCGCGTTATCCGCGACTGCCCTAAGATCGCAAGGGTACGCTACTGGACTCACCCGGAAGTGAAAATAGATGGGGATCTTCCGGGAGAGCATTGCAGGCCATGGTAACGCTACGGGAGACTGCGATAAAGAAGAGGCCGGGCTTCGTACCTTCCCGATCTCGGAATTGGAGGTGACAATCTCTTGGAGGTGCTTGTTTTCGACCTTAAGGGGGAGATAGGCCATTTCCGCCGGCCTGATACGACCGTCACCCACGCGTCATATCCATTTATAACGCGTACCGCCCTGTGGGGACTTCTGGGTTCAATACTGGGACTTCCGCAACTCACCGGGGAGAACTGGATCGGGATCAGGTTGATGTCCAGGGTGTCCACCGTATCCCAGGAACTCTCCATGCTCGGCAAAGGATGGCTCGGCAACGGGCCGGAATTCAACCGTCCCACCTCAATCGAACTGGTCGTCCGCCCGAGTTACCGCATATACTATGCTGGCGAGCACCTGGGGCGCCTGCGCGACATGATTTCAACCGGACGCAGTTATTATCATACCTATCTTGGCAGCGCGTACTGCCTGACGTTCCCCAGGTATGTGGACACGGTTGACGCAGATGAGCTGCTCCCGCCTTACAGGCAGGAGATAACCACCCATACCGTCATACCGAGCCACGCCATCGCCCGGCTTGTACCACAGAGGGGACTCGAATATGGCCGGGTCGGGGGGCTCCAGTATGAGCATCTCGGGGAACGGCAGTTCAGGGGGACCCTCAACCTCATATATGAGGTTTCCGGCCGGAAATATAGCTTCGTCCCACAGCCGGACCCGCCTGCGGGTAGACATCCTTACCGCTTTTGCACTCTGCCGGAGGGGGAAGTGATCTGCCTGTGGTAGTCCCGTTCTCAGAATGCATAGCGCGACCACCCGATGAACCGGGCGGAAGGCAGAACCTCCTCTCAGATCACCTCCTGGCCGTTGCCAGGTCATGGGGAGATTCCTCCGGGAATCTCCCCTCCCGCCTGAGATTTCTAGCAGGGTTGCTTCATGATGCGGGCAAGGCGAGAGCGCGCTGGCAGGATTACATAAGGGAGGTGGCAGGGAGGGCAGCACCCGGCGCGAATGCGGTGCCGATAACACCTGACTCCGAGACCCCTCCTCCCTCAGGCAACAAAGGGCAGCCAGCGAGGAGGGGCTCGGTGAATCATGCTCCTCTTGGGGCAGCCCTGTTTTTCTATTGTGCCAGCGCTCTTCTCGAGGCCTTACGTCCATCTCCTGCCGAGCTAAGAGAACTGCGGTTCCTGATCATTCAACTTTGCTATGACATCTATGACCACCACGGAGAGCTGAGTGACCTGGACCGGGAACCTCCATGGGTTGATACTCTGTCAAAGGAGGACCTCGAAGAATGTGACCTTGGCGGGATATTCGCATTCATTGGGGGATTCTTCCCGGAACTAAGGGACAAAACCGCCACTCTATCTTGTGCATCCCATCCTAACGGTCTCTCTGATGAGATATTCTCATGGTTGAAAGAGGCAGAGAAGGCCTGGGAGGAGAGGGTGATCAGGGGAGATGCAAGGTTAAGACACCAGATCGCTTCTTCGCAGGACAGGTATCACCTGGCCGCACAGCGATGCCTGCGGGAACGCACTTCCGGGCTGATAGCCGCAGACAGGTATGATGCAGCGAAGATGAACCGTTCTGAACTCACAAGGGAGGATGCAGCCCGGGGCCTCGATAGGCTCCTGAAATTCTGTAAAGCCAAGGGGACGGCGGCTCTTGCATCCGGTAAAGGAACGGCCAACCTCCTGGAACAGAGACGGCGCCTCCAGGATGAGTGCTGCGAGGCGTATAAGAGGACTCCGGGCGAAGGCTTCTATACCCTGGTTTTGCCCACCGGGCTGGGCAAAACCCTGACTTCCTTGCGGGTAGCTCTGGTAGCGTGTGCGAGCGGAAGATGCCGCAGGATCCTGTATGTCGCACCTTACCTGTCCATTCTCTCCCAGGCAACCGGGGAAATCAGGGACGCCACAGGACTTGAAGTACTCCAGCACCATCACCTGTCCATGCTCGCTCAGGAGGAACTGGAGACACTTGATTCCCTGCTCCTGGAGTCCTGGCAGGCTCCGATCGTGACGACCACGTTCAACCAGCTTTTCCGTGCACTATTCCCGGTGAGGGCCCAGCACACCCTGAGACTCAACGGCCTGTCCGGGGCTTTCATAATCATTGACGAACCGCAGGTTATCGACGGGGCTGTCTGGAACCTCTTCTTGCACATGCTCCAGGCCGCGACGGAGGTTTACGGGTGCCAGGTACTCCTTTCGACCGCCACATTGCCGCCGCTGGAATTCGGAATCAGCCGCAGGATCATCCACCTCGCGCCAGAAGTGGAATCGCCGAGGAGGTATGAAATCTACAGCGTTCCCGACCCGCTCGATGAGGAAGGCGTGACATGCGCAGCCATCGAGGAACTCAAGCGTTCCGGCAGCGTCGCGGTAATAATGAACACTGTAGCAGATGCTGCGTCCATCTATTCCAGAGTGAAAGAGAGCCTTCCCGCAAACGTTGCCTGTTACAACCTTACCGGCTGCATGACGCCGTTACATAAGGCCCACCGCATCCAGGAGATCGCCTCCCGGCTCCGTTCCGGTGATAAGGTGGCGGTAGTCTGTACCCAGGTGCTGGAATGTGGCGTAGACCTGAGTTTCCGTTCCATATTGAGAGCGAGGTCAACGATTCCCTCCATCGTGCAGTCTGCCGGAAGAGCAAACAGGCATGCAGAAGGGGGCCAGGCCCGCGTTATGGTCTTTCAATTTCTGCGAGATGGCGAACTGGATACGCGAAGATATGTCTATAGAACAGGGGCCGCAGTCCAGGAAACAGACGAGAGCCTTTCCCGCCACCCTTCATGGGAGGAGCCTCTGACACGGGAAGTAGTAGAGGAGTATTATTCCAATGTCATGGCACGCAATACGAACACTGCCGCGCTTGAGACGCTGGTCGAGGCGGCCTGCGGAAAATGGAGTGCGCTAGCTGGCCAGGACCCGTTTGGGCCCGACTACCCCCACATCGATACGTTCGTGCCGTACGGAGAGGAGTTTCTGTCGCCGCGGATGCGGGACCTCCTCCTTCGTTTTGCACCCGGCGGGTGCGAGGAACTCTATGAGAGATATCTGGACAAACGACACCGGGCAAAGCTCAGCTTCGCGGAACGGAAACGGTTCATGGGCCTCCTCCAGCATTTCGTCGTATCGCTGGATCTAAAAGCGGCGGAGCATATCGTGGTCCCAGCCCCGGAAATCGGCATATGCCGGATAGTGGATGCAAAGCTTTATAGCCCTGAGACTGGCCTCGCCCACAGAGTAGGACATGGATATGATGTGTCGGATGGGTTCCTATGAGTAGAGCATTTCTGTGGGCGCAGGCCTCTTGTGAGTGGAGGTTTTCTGTGAGCGGGGGTTTTCTGTAAGCTGGGGTTTCATATGAGCGGAGGGAGAGCTCTATGCGCGACGAGAGGGAACAGAACCAGGGGCGAGCTATTGAGCGTGACGAGGACGTGTATCTTGACGAGGATGTGTCTCTCCTGACAGACGATGCAACAGGCGAAGACCGGGAACCACGCAAGAAGAGCGATGCCAGGGAGAGCGGTGCCGGCAAAGGGGACGCATCCTCAGATCAGGCGGATGCGTCCCTGGATGCCGAGGTTGAAGAAGAGCTGGAACACACCCGGGAGGAGTGGGTAGTTTCGCAGCCTGGCGAGGCAGAAAAGGATTCTGCCTATGTGACCGGGACCCTGGTCTGGTATTACTATGTCTGTCCCCGCCAGGTGTGGCTTATGGGAAGACACCTGACCCCAGACGAAGAACACCCCAGCATTGACCTCGGCCGCTTCATCCATGAGCGTTCTTATGAGCGTGAGAAAAAGGAATTGACCGTTGGACACCTGAAAATGGATATTTTGAGGGTTGCTGATGGACAATTGGTCATCGGTGAGGTGAAGAAAAGCTCGCGGCACATAGAAAGCGCAAGGATGCAACTTCTTTTCTATCTTGACGAACTATCAAGGTTGGGGATCAACGCCAGGGGCGAACTCCGGTTCCCCGAAGAGAGGCGACGGGAAGAGGTTACGCTCGACGACGCCGCACGTGCAGAACTGGACCGCGCGAAACGTGACATACTCCGGATCCTTTATCTCGACTCACCACCCCCCGCCAAGAAGGGACGCTTCTGTAAGCCTTGCGGTTACCGCGAGTTCTGCTGGGCGTAGCGTTATGCGGGGCCATTTGCCCTGCCATTATCCAGCCCGCCGGTCACGGAGTTCTGCTCGGCATAGCATCATGCGGGGCCAGCATTTGCAGGGCACCTGAGATGGGCTTGCCCTGCTTTCCAGCACACGAGCGGCGG
>DUSO01000105.1 GCA_012842565.1 Bacillota bacterium | reverse complement strand
GGTATGTGATGGCCAACGGAGAGGCCTCCGGACCTTCGCTGGTTGGTCTTGCCCGGGGATCTACACCATATACCGTGTAACCCGCTTCCACGAGCCTCATAAAGATGGTATGCGCCCATTTGTCCGGGTTTCGGACATCGCCAACCACGGCCCATTTCTCAAATCCGAGAAGGGCCTGGCCGTCTAGTCCCTGAGCTCTTTGTGCCGGGGTTTTCGAAAAGGGATTCAACTTGAAACACTCCCTCGTGGTTGCACCGCCTGAGTCTGCTTACCTGCATAGATTGCGAAATGGACATAACGTTGGCTGGCCCTCAAGAAGTAAACGACAGTACTTGTGTCAAGTAACAGCTTATTCACATTTCCCAGGACGTCGAGAATCTGCCCTACCATGAGTCGCGCTCCTGTCGTAGATACTCGTCAGCTTCTTCGTCGTTTAGACCGTAGACTCCCTTCAAAGCCCCGCAGAAGGCTCCCGTCAGTGACTCAGGAGCGGGAGTCAGGATGATCGCTCCGTCCTTCAATCGTGCGAATAACTTGGCGCCCGGGCTTACCCGCAAAGAATGCAGAAATATAGCTGGAAGAGTTATTTGCCTCTTACTGGAAATGGATACTATAGCACGCATCTTCATCAGCTCTTACGTGTATCCTAATGGCTTAGCGCGGTAACGTCAAGCCCTACCTTTTGCCCCGTTTTCTTGAGTTTCCGACTATTCTGCTGTCGTTCTATAACATTTTGCGATCTCCTCAGGCATGTGCTTGCTGTAGGATGTGGCAAAAGGCTGACCATGGTCCCCGCCGAGGTGCGAGCCGGTTGGGGCCTAAAAGTCCCTGATGCCATAATTGTCGCCACCGGGCTAGGATACATATTCACTGTGTAAGCATTTCCAGCACATGAATTTCGCCCACCTATCCTCAGGTGCTTCGGCGTGGCTCGGTGTATGCGGTCTTGCTGACGCCGGCAAACCGCGAAGGCGTGATGGGTCCCCAAGGATGTTTACCACAAGTGCCTGGATGAGCGTGCGGGGTGAGACGCCTTTACGGCTATGGTCCCGGGGAATAAGCCTATTCACGATCTCCGACAGCTAGATCTCCCTGCAATGCTGAGCAATTACTGCTGACGACCCTACCAAAATGGTCTGCGTAGATCTCAGAACATTCTGTATCTGCTCAAGGTTCAAGTACATCGCCCCCAAACCGACGTTTACCTGGACCATTTTACACCTTGATACTCTGTCACCCTAAAAAACCGCAGCTACCAATGTTTACATGCTGAATGTTAGATCTAGAGAATTAAATCGAAGTACACGGAGAGAGAGCCTTGTGCGGCCCTCTCTCAATCCTTCAGTTATTGTGCGGTTACAGATTATGCAGTGACCGTTACCGGAATAGGCTCAAGACTGCCTGAGGTGCTACATTGGCCTGTGCGAGCATGGCGGTCGCGGTCTGTTGGAGGATGGAGAGCTTCATGGCCTCCAATTGCTCAGCCGCCATATCGGCATTCATGATACGGTTGTATGCAGCCTCAGTGTTGGTCTTGGCGATGGTAAGTGCCTCTTCCTTAGAAGTGAGCCTGGATACCAGAGCACCGATGGAAGTCATACTGTTTGAGATAGTAGCGATTGCGTTATCGACCTTTTTCAGATAGTCTCTTGCTTTATCTGCGCTCCCTACTTCACTGCATTCCGACATTACTACGGTTGTGTTCAATGTTTCACCCGCAGCCGGGGCATTGGCAAGGGTCACAGTTATCTTTCCATCTGTTCCTTGTATTTCAATACTCGTTCCGCTGGTGGCATTAGCAGTAACATCCGAGACCAATGTAACTCCGTCGCTTTCATAGACTTTTGCTTGAAATGTCGTCCCATCATTAGTAGTTACAGATATTATGTATTTCCCTGGGGCAAGCACATCTGTTATCTTAAGGTCTGTAGTAGTTCCTGGTGTGAAGCTGGCACTTGTGAAGTTTGCGTCGTCCGAGATCAACCCCGCGGTTGTGTTGATTTTGAGATCGCTTGCTTTATGACTGCTATTCAGGTAGAATTCAGTAACTTCTCCAGCCTCAGCACCAGTCTGGAACTTGAGCGGGTTTGAGTCCGTGATTTCGCCGGCAATAAGTTTTCGTTTGTTCCATGTAGTTTGATCCGTAATCGTGTCGATCTCGCTTAGCAAGGAGTTTATCTGGGCACCAATTGCCGCACGCTCGTCAGCTCCTAGGGCATCGCTGGCTGCTTGGGCGACCTTATCTCTGATTATCAATGCTATGTCGTTGATTTTGGAAAGCCCACCTTCCGCCACCGCCAGAAGGTTTTTCGCGTCGCCGATATTGTCAATTGCCACTCCAAGGCCTCTTGCCCTAGCATTGAACTTAGTCCCGATCGTAAGCCCCGCAGGGTCATCCGCGGCTTCATTAATCCTCTTGCCGGTGGACAGTCTAAGCTGATGGACGGCAAGCTTGGTGTTGATGTCCTTCAACGCATTCAGGGCGTTGAGGCCAGCGATGTTGCTTGCAATTCTCGTAAGATCACTTTGTGCCATCTTAAATTTACCTCCTTGTATTCCGGCCGCCGGGCCTCAGATTCTTTCAATTTTCGTGGCCCGGCAATTGCCGTTTTTGTCGTAGCGCATGGGGGTTCGCCAGATGCTACACGTCACCGGTGTCATCCTTGCACCGCCACCCGTCTCTGCTCATCCTTGCGGGCCCCTTGCGCCCAGGGGTTCCATCCCCTTGTGATCATGTTTGAATGTCTTACCCTTGGAACCCTATTGCGCATGTTGTGCGGACCAGCTTTAACGGGCCCTCGCTCTTGAGGCCGGATGTTTTCGGAGGACCTGTGGGACCCGGGGGCACAGGCTCAAAAAGAGCAGCCCCAAAGGGCTACTTAGCTTAACCAACCGGCCCCCTGGGCCAGAGCTGGTCGGGTTTTTGTCGCTTTCTCACCTCCACTATTCGCCTCATCGGGATGTAATCTCCGGTACCGCGCCTGTGCCCACCGGGCAACACGCATTTAGAAAAGGTCAGGCGGGCCAGGCGTATAATACCTCGAATTCTCACGTCCATTATCTTTATCGGTAGGTTTGAAGGGGATTTTAGTGCAGTAGATGTAAAACTCCGGGTTGGGGTACGTCACCAGGCGGGTATCCGCGGCCGCCATTCATAATATTGTGGGGCTGCGGGGAGTCAGGACTTCCGCTCATGGAGCCTCAGGATTTCCGGGGAGGATATAAACCGGAGATGTCGAAAATGAGTGATGTAGGGAGTGAGTTCGCTTGCGTTTCGTTACGGTAACGGAGGCGCGCCATCTCCAGCCGCGCTACAAGGGGGTCCTTGAGCAGCTGGTTAAGGCCGCCAGGGGGTCTATGGTGGGCGTCTCGTCTCCCTCGTGATTTTCGGCTCCGTGGGACGGGGGACTGCGCGCCCTGATTCTGATATAGATGTGTTGCTGGTAATCCGCGACCTCCCGCGGGGACGAATGAAACGCATAGAGGAATTCGAACAGGTTGAAGAGGCGCTTATTTCAGAGCTTGTGCGCCTTGAGCGGGAAGGGATAAACGCCGAGCTGTCACCGGTTTTGAAAACCCCGGAGGAAGTAAAGGCAGGGTCACTGCTTTTCCTCGATATGACGCAGGACGCGATCCTGCTATATGACAAAGATGGATTTATGTCCCGATTCCTTGCTGAGTTGACATCCAGGCTGGAGCATATGGGGGCCCGAAGAATCTTCGGGGCTAATGCCTGGTTTTGGGACCTCAAGCCGGATTATAAGCCCGGGGAGAAGATTGACCTATGACCACTCAAAGCCTTTCGCAAAGTTACCTCATAAAGGCAGCTAAACGCCTTCATGCTCTGGATACGGTTATGTCCATTGAGAGCTACTCGGACGTAGTCAGGGAGGCCAAGGAAGTCGTTGAACTGGCGCTAAAGGGCATTTTGCGCCAGATAGGGATCGAACCCCCAAAGCAGCATGACGTCGTGAATTTGCTTTCTACGGAGACATAGATTTCATCCCGACAGAGGAATATGGTTTTGAGGATGCTCAGAAGGCTCGCAGGGAGGCGCAATTTGTGGTCTCCGTAGCGGCCCGAGTCATTCCGGTCCCGGAAGGGCTCGCCCTTCCCGGATCCCCTGGATCGGACCTGTGTGAGTAAGGCCTGGATTGACATTTACCGCTTGTACCAGCCGGTGCTGACGGCGAGGGGTACGCCGGACCTGTCTGGCCTGACAGGCAACGGATTGTAGGCTCTTAGTCCTCTTTCCCCGGCGCGCGGGGCTCGCCTGCGTGCAGGTCTACCCCTATCTACCCTGGTACATTGGCCTCCTCCGGCCCGGGGACTTCCTTCGAAGCCTCCTCCGGCCTCCACACAAACACCCCATCCTCCGCGGGATAGGCCGAGAAAAACCGCCTACCGCACCTTGGGCAGGTGAAGGGCTCGACCGAGTTTGTCGCTAGGTTGTAGAAAACCGCCTGGGTGTAGGTACTGTCCTTGTGCCTTACTTCGAGAATCGCCTTGACCTTGGGCATGACCTGGAGCGTTACGCTGTCGAATTTTGCCTCCGCGGTCATCCTGTATTTGTTGACCACATCAGATATGCGCCGCTGCCTCTCCATCCGGGCGGCCTGGATCTTGGCGGCTATCCTCGCTCGTTTTTCGGGATCTTCGGCTGCGGCTTTCTCCCTTGCGGCCAGGTCCGCCAGGGTCTTTTCGTAGAATCCCAGCACCTTTACGAGTTCCTTTTGGCAGAAACTGCTCACTTCTGCCTGGTAGGTGACAAGTCTGGGCCTCACCTTCGCTTGAAGATGTTTGAGCGCAGTCTCCAGGACCTGGTCGTACGGGCATTTCCCAGCAGCCGGGATCCCCGACAGCGCCTCAGCGTCACTGCCAAAGAAAACCGTCCTTGACTCCGGGAGGAGTTCGGTATCATCGGCCAGGGTGGTTGTGTCGATGGCGATGGTGATGGAGTCGCTAAACCTTTCGTCTGAGACATAAAAGACTATGAATTGGAACACGGCCCTTTCGTATGCCTCGATGGTCGCGGTCTTAAACACAGGCCTCCTCGAACGGTTAAAGCCTATCCTGGTTTCAATCCTGTCCATAAGATTGGGTGGAACCCTTATCGCCGAGGCCACCGCAAACCTCCTCGTAACACGCCCGATTTCGCTCCCGAGAGAGACAAACCTGTCGAGTATGGGGCTCCCGAAGGTTACAAACTCGGCACCGGGGGTCTCTCTCGCCACATCGTAATCAAAGGCCAGGGCCGCGAATTCCGGGAGGGCGAATCTCCCGGCGGTGTCGGCGGGCAAGGCAACGTGGACAAGGGCGTCGCCCGGTTCCTCGACGATTCCTCCTGCAGTGATCACTAGATCGGTTACAAACCTCCGGAGGTCTATGCGGTGTCCCCGGTTTCCCGTAGATATGCTCTCGGATAGGCGTGCCAGGTCAGCTGCGGCCATTTGGCATCCTCCCTCCCGGGCTTGGTCGCTGGCCTTCCTGGGTGGATTCCTGGCGTCCCAGACTCGATCCCGGCCGCCCCGGACTTAGCTCCGGGCTTGGCCCCGGGGCTCCGGAGGCTGGTCTCCGGCCTGCCGGATCGGGCCCCGGGCCTGCTGATCTAAGTTTCGGGCCTGCCGGGTCTGGCTCTGAACCCCCGGAGCCCAATTCTGTACCAAATATGCTGTCGTCGTATTCCTTCGCCCGCTCGTACCGGGCCTTGGCCTGGGCTAACTGCTCCCCCAGGTTTTCAAACCTCTCTTTGACCTCCTCCTCGGTTCTGGCTCCCGCCCACAGGTCCATGATGGTATCCTCAAAGTCCTCCTCTTCCTCGATGTTCCCCAGTATCATATCAAGTTCGCCTACTACGAGTTCAAACATGTTGATCTTCGCGTCCAGTAGCTCGAGTATGTGCGCCTCGAGGGTCTGAGCGGCCGAGAGGTTAAATACGTAGACATCGTTTTCCTGGCCGATCCTGTGAATGCGCCCGATCCTCTGTTCTATTTTCATTGGGTTCCAGGGGAGGTCGAAATTCACCATGACATGACAAAATTGCAGGTTCCGACCTTCTCCTCCCGACTCTGTCGACAGGAGAACCTGTGCCTCGCCTTTGAATGCCTCAATTGATCGTTCTTTTTCCAACCGGGGCATTTCCCCCGAGAAAGTAGCGAATGAGATCCCTGCTTCCTTCAGGAACCGGGCGAGGAAGTCGAGAGTGGCCGTATACCCCGTAAAAACCAGGACTTTGTCATTGGTAGCCCGGAGCAACTTGAGGAGGGCTTCAGCCTTGGCTAGACTGCCTACGGCCTTTCCAATATCGACGAGAGACTCGAGATCCCTCCTGGAATCACTGAAATGGTCCGAGGCGAGCATTTTACGGATAGTCGGCAGGGCAGCAAAGACACTGGAGCCGGCCTCCTTTTGAAGCGCCTTCAGGGTAAATCTGGCCGCTCCCTTGCTATTCTCCGCGCCATACTGCGCCCTGACGAATTCGGTTACCTTTGAATAGAACTCGGCTTCTTCCGGGCTCAACGAAACCCGCACGGTCTCGGCCCTTCGCCGCGGGAGCTGGATACCGCACGTCTCGCGGCGATTTCGCACCATGACCTCTTTCATGAGGGCGCGAAGCTCCGTGACGTTCTTGGGCTTGAGCTTATCCCCCCTTGTGATGAACCTCCGAGAGAAATCCGACGCGGTCTCGAGTTGCCCGGGGCGGAGAAGCGTTATCAGGTTGAATAGCTCATGGAGATCATTCTGCACCGGGGTCGCGGTGAGGAGGAGGATATACTTTTTCTTCAGCCCATTCACGAGCTTCCAGTTGAGCGTGTTCCTGTTGCGACACCGGTGCGCCTCGTCGACTATTACCAGGTCGAACGGGGCGGACTGGACCAGCTTGCTGTGCGGCTCCCGCTTTGCAGTGTCGATCGACGCGATGATCCTATCTATTTCAATCCAAGGGTTGTCACGGCCTGCAAACGAAGGGTCATCAGACGTGACAAAATCCATGTTGAATTTGGATCTCATCTCATCCATCCATTGAGACATAAGAGGCGGCGGGCACAGGATCAACACGCGCTTGGCCAGCCCCCTGAGGATGTATTCCATCATCACAAGGCCGGCTTCGATAGTCTTGCCAAGTCCTACCTCGTCCGCGAGGATAGCGCGGCCGCGCATTCTCCGGAGGACTTCTTTGACGGCTCCGATCTGGTAGGTGAATGGCACGATATTGCGGACGACGTCCAGCGAGATCAGCCTGTCAAAGCCTGGGCTCGTCGAGAGTATGAGGGCCTGCTCGTGCACATCTGCGCTCCCGGGGGTATCGAATTGGCCTTCCCGGAGCCTTTCAAGGATTAAGTCCATTGACTCCTGACTGACAGGGATTACAACGTCATCGGGCACATTGAGAAGCTGCGCCCTGATGATGTCCCGGGCCGCCTTCTCGAGGTCGACCTGTTCCTCCTCCGGAGTAACCCTTGCGAGGGTAGTGGCACTTGACTTGCCTGGCTCCCCGACATTTACATCCGGTTTGATCGTTGGGGCCTCTTGTGAGGGAACCTTAGCTCTTGTGGCAGCCCTCCCGGCCGGGCCCCTTCCTTTAGCACAGGCGGGGGCATCGGCGCCGCGCCTTGCCGCTCTCATCAGTCGCGACAATCCCGAGAATGTTATGAACTTGTCCACGTGAGCGGCATCAATCCTGAAAGCTTCAGCAACCTCATCGCATGTGGCTATTATGAAGGTATCCCTGACATCATGCGCCTTTGCCATATAGAGATAGGGCCTTCGGAATTTTACGAGATCATCCGGACGTATATACGTTACGGGCAAACCAGAGCAACCTCCTGCCAGCGCCCAGGTGGGTGTCCCGCGCCAGGTGTCATCAATCCTTCAGTATATCAATAATCAATACTAACATTATAGCACAGGATGTTGCGCGCCTCGGTGTTGCGTGCCTTGACGCTACACGCCCCATTGGTACGTGCTTGGCGGAGCGCAGCTTATGTTGCCTCCCCGGTCGGCCGAAAGCGGCAAGTATCCTGCCACCTGCGCGTTAGTGTGGGTCGGCCGGCTGGCAGGCATCTTGGCCGTCCCGCCGGGCAATTCTCAATGTAAACCAGAATTCCGTTCCCTGCCCGGCCTCACTTGAGACACCCACCTCGCCACCGTGGGCCTCGACGATTCTCTTGACAATGGAGAGGCCGATGCCGGTCCCGACACCTTCTTCGCGACTCCTGGCCTTGTCGACCTTGTAAAAGCGGTCCCACACATGCGGCAGGTCCCCGGGGGGAATTCCATGGCCGGTATCGCGGACACTCACGCGGACGAATCCAGTAACATCGTTCTTCCCGGCGCCTTCCCTCAGCCACGGGGCGGCCTCTCGCTGCCTGACCGGATATATTCCCGCCGATACTGTTATCCTTCCACCGGAGGGCGTAGCGCGGATGGCATTGTCGATCAGGTTGGAAAGGACTTGTTCTATGCGGTCGCCATCAGCCAGGACGAGCGGGAGGTCCGGGGGAGTATCATCCACTGTGGAGATACCCATGCGAGATGCCTTGAGAGCCTGTTTCTCGAGGACGCTTTCGACCACCTCCTTGATGTTGACCGGCCTGAGATCCATCGCCACCTTGCCGGCTTCGATGCGGGAGAGGTCGAGCAGGTCCTCGAGGAGCCGGTTGGTACGAATCGATTCGTCTCGAATGAGCCTCAGATAACGTTGCCTCTGCTCATCATCCTGGACGGTCCCATCCGTCAGGGCCTGGGCAAAGCCCCGGATCGCAGTGAGCGGTGCCCTTAGTTCGTGCGAGACGTTCGCCACGAATTCCCGGCGGTTTTCCTCGATGCGCCCGAGCTCCTCCGCCATATGGTTGAATGAACGCGCGAGTTCGCTGATCTCGTCTTCGGCGGCGTTTTTCCCCTCTCCCGCCCGGGGCAATTCCACGCGGCTGTTGAAATCGCCACGTGCCATTCTCGCTGCAGCTCTGCTCATCTGGCGGATCGGGCGCGATACGTGGCGGGAGATGGAATACCCCAGTCCCAGTGCAACTATGAGGGCCAGCAGCCCTGCATAGCAGATGAACCGCATCAGCTGATTTGAGGTTGCGATAATCCCTGTGACCGGAGAATGCAAGATCAGCGCGCCCACCACTTCGCTATCTCGCCTGATGGGAATGCCGACCGAGATTACCTGCTGTTCAATCCGGGGTCCCGGCTGTTCGGCCGCCGGCCCTTGTTGTTCGACTCCCGGGCTTTGCCCCAACGGGGCTTCTCCGGGAAGGGTGCGCATGGGTCCCCGCGGTCCGGGGCCGGGCCCCATGTGCCAGGGGGAGAGGAAGCGGGCGCGGCGCACCACCGTCTCGCCAGCGAGAATACGTTGTATCTCGCCTGTGGTTAGCCGCATCCCGTGAAGCCGGCCCCTGCCAGGGCGAGAAGAGGCTACAATGAGGCCGGTCTTGTCGATGATCCAGACCCTGGCATTTACGAATGAATCGAGGGCGGCAAGGATCCGCATAGTGGTCGCTTCGTTTTCCTTACCTTCCAGGAAATCACTGGCGATATCCACGATCTCCTGGCCTTTGCTCAGGAGCTCACGTTCTTTGGATGTGACAAAGTAACCCTGGATGAGGCGCGAAAGGGCTATGGCCGGAACGGCGAGCGCGACCACGATGACTACGATATAGGTGATGAGAAGCCTTGCGAAAAAGCTCTTGGGCAACCAGATCACCTCTCACGCCCTACCGTGAAGCACTGAGCTGGCGTGAAGTGCTGAGCAGCTATGAAAAACTAAGCGGGATTCCGCTCCGGCCGCCTCGGGAAGGGCCAACGATCTCATTGGCGTCTTACTCCAGGAGTTCAAACTTATATCCCACGCCCCAGACTGTCTTGATGCGCCACGGGGGCTGGCGACCCGCAAGGGACGAATTTAGTTTCTCCCTGATCCTCTTGATATGGACGTCAATGGTCCTGTCATCGCCGAAGAACTCATAGCCCCAGACCTGTTGTATCAGCTGCTCCCGGGTGAATACCCTCCCGGGGTTGCTGGCTAAGACCCAGAGGAGCTCGATTTCCTTCTTGGTGAACGGTGCTACGGTGTTATCAACCCTCACCTCGTATTCGGCAAGGCTTACCGAAAGGGAAGGGTAGTTGATGACGCGGTCGGCCGGGCGAATTCGTCTCAGGACGGCCTTTACCCTTGCGACCAGTTCGATTGGGTTGAATGGTTTGGCGACATAGTCGTCGGCGCCCAGTTCGAGCCCGAGGATCTTGTCATGGTCCTCGGATTTTGCCGTGAGCATGATTATGGGAGTCCCTGTCTTTTCCTGGCGGAGCCGCTTCAACACGGCCCAGCCGTCCAGGTCTGGCAGCATCACGTCAAGGACCACGAGCACCGGGGCTTCTTCATATACCTTTCGAATGGCGTCGCGGCCGTTCTTTGCACTTATGGTGCGAAATCCTTCCTTTTCCAGGTAGAGCCTCAGCAGTTCCAGGACATTTTCATCATCGTCGACGAGGAGAATCGCCGGGGTGTTGGCATCCCTCATCTTTGTGCCGGCATCATTTACCTCAGCATCCTTTTCGGCCACGTTCCCGAATCACATCCTGTCGTTTGCTAAAAGGCGTCTTGAAAGGAGCGTCTTGGAAACCGTTAACTTGCTCCCGTCCTTTTCAATTAGTCTATGTCCCTATCGTAGCGTATTGGATGGCGCGTTACAAGATATATGGCAATGCAAGGCGTCGCGAAGCGACGCTAGGGGGGACCGATGGGTATTGGATTTACATCTATTGGAATAATTACTTGTATATGGCATGATCTAAAAGGACAGGTAACAGCCTGCCGGTCTGGGTGGCCATTGACCTCCTTTCCAGGGGTTTCTTGCGAAATTCATCCTTGTTTCTATCTTTCTTCAAACTTTCTTCATAACCCGCTATTACAATGAGGTTGAAGCTGGTCTCACGGCAGCCGGCGGAGTACCCGGACATAGGCGGAGCACCCGGAGACGGGCGGACCCAGGGAAGATGGCCGGACCGCCGGGAGAACCGGGAGGTTTGGGGATAGGTAGCCGTTTGAGGAAGGGTTCCGCGGGAATGGGCCGGTAGGACCGGAATGAGCCATATAGCCTCGGAAAGGAGTCGAAGGATGAGATGAAAAGGCTCGTGAGCATTCTATTGACCATGGTACTTATCGCAGGCGCGGTCGGCGTTGCAGCGGCGGCTGGCCGGCCGGGCGCCGGAGCAAGGGGTGGGCTCGGCGCAGGCATCGGAGCACAGGCTGGAGGAGTTGGGGCTGGCGTCTTCAGGCTAGCGGCGTATCTCGGTCTCTCCGACCAACAGCAGCAGGCGCTCCTCCAGCTGCGCCAGGAGTTCATAAGCAAGACACAGAACCTCAGGTTTGAGATTCAGAAGAAGATGCTAGAACTCCGCCAGCTCTGGGCAAAGAGCCCGCTGGACGAAAACGCGATTGCGAACAAGACTGCAGAGATCACCTCTCTCAGGGTGAAGCTTGCTCAGGAGGCACAGTCAAACTTCGCAGCCATGAAGAATATCCTCACCCCTGAGCAGCAAAAGAAGCTGGATGAGGCACGCGCCAACGCCGGGCAGTATGGCCCCAGGTTCCGGGGTAAAGGCGGCAGAGGTGCCGGATGCGCCATGATGGGCGGCGCGGGAATGGGCCCCGGTCTCGGCCTTGGGCCGTGTGGTGCCTACGCGACTGGAAACGCCCTGTAAGCCGGAAGTATGGAAGGGCTGGGTCCAGGGGGCCCGGCCTTTCTATATTCCTCACAGGATCGTCAGCATTCCATGGCATTGTCCTGCTAAACTTCTCCTTACTTGCCAGGCCTCACATGAGGGTGGCGGATTTTCTGCAGCTGCCCTGCCTCCTTCTATAAGCCGCCCAATTAATCTGTGGTAGAGCAACAGACAGTAGCGCTGACAGGTTTGCCGGGTTGGCAAGCCAGCCTGTTTCGCCCAATATCAGCCCATCCGTGCATCTCAGGAGTTCCTTTCAAGCAAAAATCATGGAAGGAGAGTGAAGTACTTCCTCTCACCCAGACGTCAAATATTTATGGAACCTGTACCCGCCCGGGCCGGAGGCGGGTCTTCTGGTGCCGACACCCGGTGTATCAGTGAGCCGGATATCTATGGGAGGGACGCTGTTTTGAAACGCACGTCACCAATTCAACGCTTGCCTCTCTTGCTATCCTTGATCCTAGGAGTGATCGTGGTGACGGCTGCGCCCGTGCTTGCGGTAAGGCCGGATTCGCCCCTCATTCCCTATACAAAGGTTGTGCTGGATAACGGCCTCACGGTCGTGGTAAAGGAGGTCCATTCCGCCCCGATAGTCGCGGTGGATATCTGGGTTGCGACCGGCGCCAAGAATGAGGACCCGAAGGATTCCGGCATATCCCACTTCTTTGAACACATGCTCTTCAAGGGCACGGAGAGGCGTAAGGTCGGTGAGATAGCAAAGGCGATCCAGTCTGTCGGGGGCTACCTCAACGCCATGACATCGCTCGATACGACTCACTACTTCGTGGTCGTCCCGAGCGAGTATATCGATCTTGCCCTGGATGTTGAGGCCGACGCCATTATGAATTCCACGTTCGACCCGGCTGAAATCGAGCGCGAACGCAATGTCATCCTGGAGGAGAGAAGGCTCGTCGAAGACAACCCGCAGAGTAAGCTCGGCTGGATGGTTTACCAGGCGGTGTTTGCGGGTACCCCTTACGCCAATGACGTCCTGGGGACTCCCGAGACCCTCGCCAACATTAGTCGTGAGACTTTTCTCAGGTATCATGAGAAATACTATGTTCCAAACAACATGGTGGTAGTCGTAGTAGGAGACGTCGATACTTGGCAGGTGATCCAACAGGTCAAGAAGCTTTTCAGCGGCTTTAAGCCCCGCGAGGTCCCGCCCCTGCCTGCTTTCCAGGTGCCAGGGCTCAAAGAGATCAAGCGAGTTGAGGCCGAGAAGCAGGTGGACCAGACTTACCTGTATTTCGGGTTTCCGGGGCCGTCTAAGACGGCAAAGGACAGCGCTGCACTGACAGTGCTCGGCGCCATCCTGGGCGGAGGCAGGAGCTCAAGGCTCTACCAGGACCTTCGAGAGAATAAAAAGCTGGTGAATACCGTGGCCGCAGGTCACCAGGCGTATCAAGACATAGGGATGTTTGTGGTCTATGCGCAAACAAAGGACACCGGGGTATCTACCTTGGAAGAAGAGGTGCGTTCGGCGATAAGACGAATCAGGAACGAGGGTGTAACCGAAGAAGAACTGTCGCGGGCCAAGGCAATGGCGAGAAGCAGCTTTGCCTTTGCCTCGGAGAGCAATGCGGCTATTGCCTCGATCCTTGGGGAATTTGAGGTAAGCGGGAGCGCCGAGGATGCCACCGAATATGAGGCGAGAATCCAGGAAGTAACGAAGGAAGATGTCCTGCGCGTGGCAAGGGAATATCTCAACCCGGACGGGTATGTGCTGGCGGTTGTGAGACCTCAGGGGGTGAAATAAATGTGTAGGATTGTACCCGCCGTCAGGGGCGGAGTTTTGGTTGCAGCAGTCGCTCTGTGCCTGGGCGTCGCCGGGGTTGCCGTTGCCGGTCTGGCGTTACCCGTCTTCGCGGAGGGGACCCCGGGAGCCGGTGACGTAGCGGGAGGCGGTGGCGTAGTGGGAGCCGGCAACACGGCGGGAGCTAGTAACATGGCCGGAGCCGGGCATGGGGCAGCCACCACGCAGAAGGTCGTGAAAACAGTATTCGACAACGGGCTCACCCTCCTGGTCAAGCCCAATCCCGCCAATGACGTGGTAGCGGTGAGTGTATTTCTGCGGATGGGTTCAGCCTATGAGCCCGGGCAACTCCGGGGGATATCGGCTATGATGCAGCGCGTGATCACCCGGGGCACGACAACGAGGAGCAGCAAGGATATAGCTGTCGAAACCGAATCAGTGGGCGCAAGCCTCGGGGCGGGCTCCAGCTTCGATTGGGGCAGTGTATCGCTCATGACCACGAGGGCCGGTCTACGAAAAGGAATAGAAGTATTCCTTGACGTAATCCAGCACCCCGGTTTCCCCCGGGAAGAGGTGGACAAGGAGAAGATGATGGCCCTCCAGCAGATCGCCGCCATGAAGGACCAGCCCTTCAATGCGGCCTTAATGAAATTTCTCGAAGGGTTCTATGGGGACCATCCTTACGCCACCCTCCCGCTCGGCACTGCTGAGACGGTAAGCGCCCTGACCCGTGAAGACCTGGTCGAGTGGTACAGGAAGATTTATGTGCCCAACAACATGGTCGTTACAATTGTTGGAAACGTCGATCCCGGTGAGATGGCCAGGACCTTCGGGGAGACCCTTGGTAAACTTCCCAAGGGCGAGCTGCCCGAGATGGTTGCGGGTGCGCTTCCTCCCAAAGATAAGAGCAGGGAATCCTACGAGCGAAAGGATACTCAGGCGTTGTTTCTTGTGCTGGGCTATCCCGCCCCGGACATAATGAGCCCGGATGGCCCTGCCATGGATGTCCTGAACGCGGTCCTTGGAGCCGGGATGAGTTCCAGGCTGTTTGTGGAGTTGCGTGATAAGAAGGGCCTGGCATATGCTGTAAATTCTGGTTACCAGAAGCTGGATGGTCCGTCTACAGTCTTTGCATTTATGGCCACCGCCCCCGGAAATTATAAACAGGCCCGGGACGGGATTGTGGCGGAATTCAAGAGGCTTGCAGAAGAGTACGTGCCCTATGAGGAGCTCGAGGCTGCAAAGAGGTTCGTGAAGGGTACCTATCTCATGAGCCACGAGACGAATGCAGCCCAGGGCTCTTTCCTGGGCAGGTACGAGATCCTCGGCCTGGGTTACGAGTATGACGAGCTTTATCCCGAACTCATAGACCGCGTAACGGCTGCTGACATTAAGAGAATTGCAGGAGAATACTTCGCCCATTACACTCTAGGCGCGCTTTCGCCGGTGGAGCTGAAGGAATAGGCCCCTGACTGTCTTGCTCAGGCGTATAGTCCAGACTATCCTCGTCAGGCGGATGCGGGTGCTATAGCTCCGGCTATCTCCCGCCGGTGAATGCAGCCTTTCTGGTAGGCTGCTCGATGGCTCTCGGCCGGGGTCAGCGCCTTCACGCGGCTCCCTGCCAGTCTCATAAGTCAACTATCAGCGCGACCTCGTCACAATTAGGGAACTTGGGGCAGTTTATGCAATCTTTCCAGACCTTCTGCGGGAGGTCCTCCTTGGGAATGCGGCGGAAACCGCACTTCTCAAAGAACCCCGGCTGGTATGTGAGGGCAAAGACCCTTGGAATCCCGAGCGCCCTGGCTTCATCCAGCAGGTTCTTGACAATATCCCTGCCGATTCCCGCCTTTATCTTGTCTTGCGCTACGGCCAGCGCCCTTATCTCGGCAAGGTCGCTCCATACCACGTGCAGGGCGCCTGTCCCTACGATGCGTGACCCGTCGTCAGCAACCACAAAGTCACGCAGGCATTCATATATCAAGCTCAGCGGGCGCGGGAGCATCAATCCCTTGTCTGCATAATCATTCACAAGTCGTTGGATATCCTCCACATCTGTGATCCTGGCCTTTCGAATTCGTACCAACTCGATATCCCCCTTCCCCCGATGCATGATAATTCGCCTGAGGAAGGTAGCTATCCTGCAAGTCAGGATTCAATTCTATGTCGAATTGTGCTAGAATACCTTGTGGTTGCTTGACCATTTCGTCGTCGGGTTTCGCTAGATTCGGGTCTTGATGGCGTCGGGGGCGCCGGTAGGCCCGTGATACGGGGACAGGCACGCTGTTACAGACATTGCCACCGGGCATCTGGGCAAGCAGCACAGGGTAGGGTAGGGGAGATCATGAGGAAGATCACGTTGCGCGGGGCTTTCTTGTCTATTTCCATCTATATTTCCCTGGTCATTGCTGCGGCAGGACTGTTCTCGGGGTGTCTCCGTCTAACCAGGCATGCGGCGGGCCCCGAAGAAGCTCCGGCCGGAGGTGCAACCCCAAGCCACGAGACTCTTACCATCGCCGGTTCGACCTCGGTCCAGCCTTTTGCAGAACTCCTGGCGGAATCCTTCATGAAGATACATGGTGGTGTGAGTATAAATGTCCAGGGCGGCGGGTCAAGCGCAGGCGCGCGCGCCGCCATGACAGGTGTTGCAGGCATAGGGGCCATGTCCAGAGAGCTTGCTCCCGAGGAAAAATCCCTGCACGAGATCATGATCGCCCGGGACGGCATCGCGATAATAGTGCATCCGGATAACCCCGTGGACGACCTGACCCTCGACCAGGTCCGGCGTATCTTTTCAGGGGAGATTAAGAGGTGGTCCGAAGTCGGCGGGCCGGATAAGCCCATCCATGTAGTCAGCCGTGAAGAGGGCTCCGGCACACGGGGTTCCTTTGACGAGATGGTCATGCACGGGCGGGAAGTCACTCCGGCCGCAGTAGTCCAGGACTCTAATGGTGCTGTCCGGGAAACGGTTGCCGGAGATAAGTCGGCCATAGGCTACATATCTCTGGGCCTGGTCGACAAACGGGTGAAGGGGCTCAAGATCGATGGGGTCGAGCCTAGCGTGGAAAACGTCAGGCTTGGCCGCTATTCGATTGCAAGACCATTCCTCTTCGTTACAAGAGACGCACCGCAAGGGCTGGCTAAGGAATTCATCGATTTTGTCTTAAGCCCGGATTCCCAGGCGGTGCTACTCAGGGAGGGGCTCGTGCCCGTGAAATAGGCGTCGCGAGGCAGCGTTCAATCGGAGGTTTGGAGCGGATGCGATTCAAGGAAAAGGTGATCGAAAAACTCTTGCTGGTGACGGCATTATCGGCTATCGGAGTCCTGGCCCTGATCATCATCTTCATCTTTAAGGAAGGCTCACCCATAATGGTCAAGGTGGGGATTCCCCACTTCATCCTGGGCGAGAAGTGGTCACCGAGCAAGGGCATTTTCGGAATCCTCCCGATGATAGTTGGCTCCATTTGGGTGACCGTCGGAGCCCTGGTGGTCGGGCTTCCCCTGGGCCTTGGATGTGCGATTTTCCTTGCCGAGATGGCCCCTGCAAGGGCGGGCATGGTGCTCAAGCCTGCTGTCGAATTGCTCGCTGGCATTCCATCGGTTGTCTATGGATTCATCGGCCTGGTGGTGCTTGTCCCGTTTATCCGTAACGTGCTGGGGGGACCGGGGTTTTCCGTCCTGGCCAGTGCCATTGTACTTGGGATCATGATTCTCCCGACCATAACCAGCATATCCTTTGATGCCCTAAAGGCGGTGCCAAAGGCTTATAGAGATGGAATGCTGGCGCTCGGCGCGACCCGCTGGCAGACCATCCGGATGGTCCTTTTGCCGGCCGCAAAGCCGGGCATTGTGGCGGCTGTGATTCTCGGAATGGGGCGGGCCATAGGGGAGACAATGGCCGTGATAATGGTGGCGGGGAACGCCACTATCATCCCGACCTCGATTCTTGCGCCCGTTCGCACCCTGACCAGCAATATCGCGCTGGAGATGGGCTATGCGGCGGGTGACCACCGGCAGGCCCTGTTCGCGACCGGCGTCATCCTCTTTGTTATAATTGCCATCCTGAATCTCCTGGCGAGGTGGGTGGCTGCGGGGAGGGTCAGCGAATGACCCGCAAGCGTGATGAACGGGCCCGTGACCGGGCGATGACGGGCGTATTCATGGCAGCTACCGTTCTGACCATAGGACTCCTGGTCTACATTGTAGTCTACATTCTTCAAAAGGGACTTCACGTGGTTACCCCGGCGTTTTTGCTGGAGTCTCCGACCGAGATGGGCCGCGCAGGGGGGATATATCCTGCCATCATAGGGACTATAGCAGTCACCGGCCTTGCGATCTTGATCGCCGCTCCAGTGGGGGTAGCCACGGCGGTATTCCTGACTGAATATACACACGAGAGCGCTGTCTCGCGGCTTATCCGGTTTGGCACGGAGAATCTCGCTGGCATCCCGTCCATCATATTCGGGCTGTTCGGCTTCCTGTTTTTTGTAATATACCTGGACCTTGGCTGGTCCATAATCTCGGGTGCCCTTACCCTTGCGGCCATGATCCTGCCGACCATCGTGCGGACCTCTGAAGAGGCCATCAGGGCTGTGCCAACCGCATACCGTGAGATTAGCTATGCCCTGGGCTCGACCCGGTGGCAGACGGTGACCGGGGCGGTATTGCCGTCCGCAGTGCCAGGGATCGTAACGGGGATCATACTGGCAGTAGGGAGGGGTATCGGTGAGACGGCGGCGGTAATATTCACCGCAGGGGCGTCCCTCGGGATCCCGGCCTCGATCTTCGACCCGGTAAGGACCCTGCCGGTACACTTCTATATACTGGCCCGGGAGGGTATCTCCATGGAGAATGCGTACGGCACTGCCGCGGTGTTGATCGTCGTGATCCTCTTGATCAACATAGGGGCTTACTGGGCCATGAACAGATTTGCCGCCAAGTCAAATGTTTGAAGAGTCTGGTGTTGAGTCAAATGCTTGAGGAGGGCAAGATGGGGAACAAGGTTATCTCGCCCGGCGAGGCCGGAGTAGCTCAGGCCGGACAGGCTCAGGACGGACAGCCGGGATTCTCCCGGGGCATGGTGGGGATTTCGAATGCCCGGGGGGCCGGTACCAACCAGGCACCGCCTGATATAAAGGTCTCCATAAGAGAGTTGAGATTCTATTATGGCAAGTTGGAGGCCCTTAAGGGCATAACCATGGACATCAGAAAGAATGAACTCCTCACCATAATGGGGCCGTCCGGGAGCGGAAAGACCACTCTGCTTCGCTCGCTCAACCGGCTGGGGGATCTGATTGCGGGAACGTCCGTCAGCGGGCAGGTCCTGGTGGACGGCAAGGACATCTACGGGCCGGGGGTGGACGTAGCGGAGCTCAGGCGGAGGATCGGGATGGTTTTCGCCCTGCCGGTGGTCCTCCCCATGAGCATCTACGACAATGTGGCATATGGCCCGCGCAAGAGAGGGATAAAGAGACGGGCTCTGCTCGACGAGATAGTGGAACAGGCGCTCAGGGCGGCCATTCTATGGGATGAGGTCAAGGACAGGCTCCGCGATCATGCGGGACGTCTCTCAGGTGGCCAGCAGCAGCGGCTCTCCATCGCGAGGGTGCTCGCGGTCCAGCCTGAGATCATCATGCTGGACGAGCCCACCTCCGGCCTCGACCCGATTTCGACTCTACGGATCGAGGAGTTGCTCCACGAACTCGTGGAGCGGTATACGGTGATCCTTGTGACTCATAACCCACTGCAGGCAGCCCGGGTAGGCGGCGATGTCGCCTTTTTCCTTCTCGGGGAACTCGTAGAGCGTGCGCCTGCGGGGGTTATCTTCACTTCGCCGAGGGATAAGAGGACGGAGGATTACATCACCGGTAAATTCGGCTGATCCCGGTTGATCCTGTTTAGCCGGCTCTTCCAGCATCCTCCTGCGCATATGGACTGGCGTGTTGAAAGTAAAATCTCTGTAACCAATGAGGGGAATGCCCTGTGCAGCGCGGCAACAAGATAGACATTCAGGACTTGAACCTGTATTATGGTAATATGCAGGCCTTGAAGGGGATCTCCATGAGCTTCCCGGCGAATGCCATAACGGCTTTAATTGGCCCTTCTGGGTGCGGCAAGTCGACATTTCTCCGCTGCCTCAACCGGATGAATGACGTGATTCCCGGGGTTCGGATTACAGGACGGGTCCTCCTGGACGGCAAGGATATCTATGCCCCGGATTCGGACGTAATCGAGCTCAGGAAGCGGGTCGGGATGGTGTTCCAGCGCCCAGCGGCCTTCCCCCTCTCGATATACGAAAATGTGGCATGTGCGGCACGCGTGCACGGGGTGAGAGACAGGGCGACGCTCGACGAGCTTGTGGAAAAGAGCCTCATGGGAGTAGGGCTGTGGGATGAGGTCAGGGACAAATTGCATAAGTCCGCCCTGGGACTCTCCCTGGGGCAACAGCAACAGCTCTGTATCGCGCGGGTTGTGGCAACGGGCCCGGAAGTGATCCTGCTGGATGAGCCTTGTTCGGCCCTTGACCCCGCATCCACCCTGCGGATAGAGGATCTCATACGCCGGCTGGAAGAACGCTATACGATAATCATCGTCACGCACAACATGCAGCAGGCAGCGAGGGCCTCTGACTATACGGCGTTCATGTTGAACGGTGAATTGATAGAGTATGGCAGGACCGGGGATGTCTTTACCTCTCCCAGGGACCCGCGGACGGAGAGCTATGTAACGGGCAGGCTTGGGTGATGTGGAGTTCCCCCGAATAGCGGAATCCGGCGAATTCAATACCCTGGAGGTGTGGTCGGTGATGTCAAGCCCTCGGAAGAAGTTTGACGCCGAACTGGCCGAACTGAATGACTCATTGCTACGCATGGGGACCATCGCTGAGGAGATGCTGGGCAAGGCCCTGGTTGCGCTGGCAAATCAGGATGTGGCTCTGGCGGATGAGACCATCGACATGGATGACCTGGTTGATGAGCTAAACCTCGATATAGAGACCACATGCCTGCGTTTGATTGCCACACAGCAGCCGGCCGCCCGGGACCTGAGGGTGATCTTTGCGGCCCTCAAGATCGCGGGTGATGTTGAACGCGTCGGCGACTATACGGTTGATATCGCCAAGACCGCCAAGAAGCTTGCCGGCCGGCCGCTCTTCAAGCCCCTCGAAGACATCCCGCGACTCCAGGCGATCGTAAGGCAGATGCTCCACGAAACTCTCGATGCCTTTGTGAGCCGTGACTTAAGCCTCGTTCACAAGATGATCGATGACGATGACCAGGTAGATCACCTCTATCACAGCCTGCATGAGGAGCTCGTGGGGTTCATGAAGAAGGACCCGTCTACGGTGGAGCAGGCTGTGCATCTCCTCCTGATTGCTCGATACCTGGAGCGCATCGCGGATCACGTCACGAACATCGGGGAGCGAGTTTTCTACGTGGAGACCGGCGAGTTGAAGGAGCTCCATTGAAGAATCCTTTTACTGTGGCATCTAGCCCCGGCCGTGTTGCATATAGATTTGGCAGGCGGTCTTGGGGGACGGTGCCATGCCTTCGAATTCTGTCGCCAGGGGAACGGCCATCCTCATCGCCAGCGGGGTGCTGAACCGGGCAGTCGGCTTCGCCGTGAGGATCGTCCTTGTGCGTATCATGGGACCCGAGGGGATAGGAATATTCTCCCGTGTCTCATCTATATATCTTTTCGTTCTTTCGCTTGCGAGCGCAGGTATTCCCGCGGCCGTCACACGCCTCTCCGCCGTGGAGCTGGGCAGGAACAGGCCGGAGCGAGCCGCCAGAGTGGCAACCATATCCCTGATAGTCACGGCGGTCACGGGGGGCCTTGCCACCGTGACCTTCATCGTTGCGGCGCCGCGGATATCCTCCGGGTTTTTGGGTGATCCGAGGACCTGCCTCACAGTTCTCTCCATTGCTCCAGCACTATTCATCGTTTCGGTGGCCTCTGTCGGCCGAGGATTTCTCACCGCCCACCAGAGGATGGGAGCCATCGCAGTTTCGCAGGTCGCAGAGCGTATAGTATCGGGTATTGTGAACATCGTGCTTGTCCGGGGGCTCATATCATACGGGATAGAATATGCCGTAGCCGGCCTCGCCCTGGGGACGGTGGCGGGGGAGGTAGCTGGACTCGTCGTCATCCTGCCAGCGTGGCGCGGGCTTCGCCATGGTCACGAGCTATTAGGGGCCGGGAAAGTGAGGGCGCCGGGGGGCGGGGGGACATCACGGGGAATCCTGAAGGACCTTGCCGGGATAGCTGTACCCGTAGCCGGCGCAAGGGCCATAGGCGCCTTTTCTCAGGGTCTTACAGCAGTGATCATACCCAGACGGCTTTTGGCAGCGGGGTTTGATATGCGGGCCGCCACGGCCCTCTACGGCAATTTCCAGGGCATCAGCACGGCAGTTGTGTTTTTCCCGACGATATTCACCTTTTCCCTGGGATCCAACCTGGTGCCGGCACTCTCGAGGGCCAGGGCTGCCCGCAGTTGGGCATATATCAGGTGTCGGGTTATGGATTCAATAGCTATTACCATTCTCCTTGGCGTCTTCTCTACCGTGTTCTTGTTTACTACGGCCAGAATCCTGTGCGGCAGCCTCTTTAAGTCGCCGGAAGCCACGCCTATCCTGGTCGCGCTCGGCACCGGCGCAATCATGATATACCTCCGGACGATAAGCGGCAGCATCCTTCACGGTCTCGGGCTCATTGCCGCCTCCACGCGAAATTTCGTCACAGGAACCGCGGTCTCCCTGGCGTTCACTTACTGGCTTACAGGGGTGCCTTGCCTCAATATCTATGGGGCGGTAATCGGGGTGATCCTCGGGAACGCGGTCAATGCCCTATTGAACCTGACGGCTGCGTCTAGGCATCTCGGTCGCTTGCCGGGCGCTGTGCACGTGTCTTTGCTTCTATCATTCCGTAGGATGGTGCAGGAATTCGCTAGAACTTGGCGAACTAAATTCTACATGTAGGTGAAGTCTGGAAGGACGTTTTTGCTCCGGGGGTAGGGGCTGGCATGGCCAGTGACATCGAGCAATCTATTTCGACGATCCCCAAGGTAAGATCGTGCAAGGTTGTGCTGGATGCCAACAAGGATATCGATCAGGTTTTTGTATGGGCCGACATAGACTCCTCGGAGAGTGATGAAAAGGAAAAGCTCCGCCAGATCAAGTCCCTGGTGCGTTCCGTTGTCGGAACGGTGGCCCTCAAACACAATTACGATCTCGACTATCGAAAGGTCAAGATCCTCGAATACGTCGAGTCCGGGGTGGTCCAGGGCGGGGAGGGAAGAGGCCGCTTTCAGGTCCCGGTACTACCCGGAGATGGCATGGGCGCATCTGGGGGCGAGGTTGCCCCGGCATCCGAGACAGAGGAGGCAGCGTCGTCCGCCGGGGCCGTAACTGCCGGTGCGGGGGCTTCCAGTGAGATAGAGGAGCCGGGGGAGATCTATCCCGCACAGGCCTGCGGCGGGACTGCCACCGGCGAGAGCAGGCGCGAGCGGCCCCGAGTAAAGCTGATCGCGGCCTATGTGCGTTACCTGGCCGTGCCGGAAGTGGTGGTCGAGCTGGGGTTTCTGGGAGAGACCTTTATCGGGCGCGCTCCAGTGGATGATAATCTCGCCCAGGGCAGCTTCGCTGCCTTCAGAGAGGCATTCGAGGCCACAGGGCTTGGCAAGGTGAAGTCGATATATATCGCGGAAATGACACCGTCGCTCTCACAGCCCAAGATCGTCCTGTCCAAGCTCCAGCTTACACTGCCGGATAATGAGCGGGCAGTGCTCCTGGGGGCGGTTGAGGATCACGGAGATAGCGTTGTAAGTGTGGTCAAGGCGAGCCTGGATGCACTGAATCGCAAGATCACCCAACCTGTTTAGGTTTTGCCGTTTGTCTGCCCGGCCTGACCGGACCGGACGCTCAACCGAACCGAACCTGTTCTCAAATCTGGAATGGGGGAGGTTTGGAAGATGAAGAAGCTGTGGGCGGTCATCATTGGCCTGGCGCTGGTGCTCAGCTATGCCATATCGGCACTGGCAGACACCGCAATAATCAAGCCCTAGGCCAGTATAGCAGGCGATCTGGTTGACTGATAACCCGGCCGGGCAGACCCATGGATTTTTCCTTGAACTGCCAAGGAGTCAAAGACCAAGTGACTGACGACGGAAGGGAGCGAGGCTGGTGACCCGACGCAGACTGGTTACATTAGTGTTGTGGATTGTTGGCATCACCGGTCTGGCATTTATTGTGGTGCTGGCCCGAAAAGAATACCGGCCGCCCGGCTTTGATCTCCTGATTTTGTCCTTCTTAATGCTGTCCAATACCGCTGCGGGGGTGAATGCGGCCCACGCCATATTCTTCTTGACTGTGCCCCTGGTAATGCCTGTGGCACATGGATTCGGCCCCTTCTGGGCGGCGCTCGTGGCATCCATTGGAACAATCGAAGGCCAGCAATTGCGTTTTCCCCTCCCTTACTTTGTATACAATCGCGGGTACGTGGCGCTGTCGGCGGGGCTCTCTGCCCTGGTGTTGCAGAATACCTGGGGCAGGGTTCCCGTGGCCCTGTCTTTCTTGTTTGCGGCCGGCACTTATGTGGCGGTGACCTCAGTACTCTACATAGCGATCCAGTCTCTAAAGTGTTTTTGCGAGGGGATGGAGGACAATTACCTGAGCCACGCCATCGCACTCCTCAAGACGGTAATCCCGTCTGCCGCATTCGGAGCGCTTTTCTACTATCTATATGAGAATTACTCTGCGCTTGGGGTGGTCGCCGGGTACATCCTCCTCTCGGCTGCGCGGTCTCAAACCCTGTTTGGCCATATTGACGCGCGCTACCGTCTCAACCTGATAAAGGCCCTCCTCCGGGCGTGCTATTCGAAAGACCCGGACCTCATGCTGCATCTCGAGAGAGTCGCCTATTTCAGCAAGAAAATCGCTCGCCGTTACGGGTATTCCCACCAAAAGCTCCATTTCTTTGACGAGGCTTGCTACCTGCACGACATAGGCAAGCTCGAGATCAGCGATAGCATCCTCAAGACGGAGAGGAAACTGTCCTCAGGGGAATACGAGGAGATAAAGACCCACCCAGAGAGGGGCATGCGGTTTATAGACGATATCCCGGTAGATGCCAGCTTCAAGCCCATGATCCGGAATATAGTTCTCTACCACCACGAGCGATTTGATGGTAAGGGGTACCCGCGCGGGCTCTCGGGAGAGATGATCCCTCTGGAGGCCCGGATAGTCGCGGTAGCCGACGCATGGGATGCCATGACAGGCAGGCGACCTTACCGGCGCCCGCTGGATAGGGGATCCGCCGTAGAGGAGCTGCGGCAGAATGCCGGGACCCAATTCGACCCCAAGATCGTGGAGGTCTTTCTGGATATACTGCAGAATGAGCCTGATGTCGCCACGGAGGACCCTGCTGCGCAGGAGGTACCCGGATGCTTAAGGTCGTCGTCTTTGTCAGCGGGGCTGTGTTAATGGCTCTGGAGCTTGTTGGAAGCCGCGTTCTGGCACCTTATTTCGGCAGCTCGATCTTCGTCTGGGGGGCTCTGATCAGTGTATTCCTGGGAGCGTTGAGCCTGGGCTATTACCTGGGCGGTTTGATGAGCGACCGCCGGCCCGACTTTCGGGTGCTGGCCCTCATGATGGTGATCTCCGGGGTTATGGTGGCCCTCCTGCCGTATTTCTCGCAGCCTGTCAATGAGACGATAACGGGCATGAATCTCGGCCCCCGGAGCGGGCCTCTAATTGCTTCCATTACCCTGTTTTTTCTGCCGGGCGTTTTCCTCGGCACGGTATCGCCATACGCTATAAAGCTGGCTACCAGGAGCGTTTCGACCGTCGGCAACACGGCCGGCGTCCTCTATTCTATCTCGACGGTGGGGAGCATCTTCGGCACCCTGTTCACGTCTTTCTTTCTCATTCCCGCCATGGGTGTCAGAAACATCATCCATGCCCTGGGCGCAGTCTTAATCGTGTCAGGGGGACTGCTATTGGCGCGCGGTACCGGAATGGGCCGCCCAAGGGCATTCTTGGGCCTCATAGCCCTGCTGGCCTTGGCCTTTTTCCTCGGGGGTTCATGTCTTATCAGCGCACAAGGCGGGTCGTCAGAGTTTACCAGAGTCGTCTTCGAGAAGGATTCCATGTACCACCATATAGTGGTAGTGGAGGACCGGGTCACGAGATACCTCAAGTTTGACCGTTCGTGGCAGAGCGGGATGTACCTGGATGACCCATACAAGACCAGGTTTGAGTATACCGACTACCTGCACCTCGGGCTCATTTTCAAAGACAACGCCAGGAATGCCCTATTCATCGGCCTTGGCGGCGGTACGGCCCCGAAGCGGTTTCGGAGAGATTACCCCGAGCTCGAGATCGAGGTTGCCGAGATCGATCCTGAGGTGGTAAAGGTGGCGGAGAAATACTTTTTTGTGAAGCAGGACGAGCGACTCAAGATTTTCGCAGAGGACGGGCGGATGTATGTAAACCGTGCCAAGGGGCGATATGACTATGTAGTCCTGGATGCTTACTATGCGGATTCGATCCCGTTCCATCTGACCACCGTTGAATTCTACAGGCTTCTCCGGAGCAAGATGTCTCAGGACGGCGTTTTGGTATCAAATATAATCGGTGCCCTGTCCGGGCGGGACAGCAGGCTCCTGCGTTCCATGGTCAACACCCTGAAGGATGTGTTCCGCCAGGTGTATATCTTCCCCGTGGGCGGTCCCCATGATCTCTCAGATACGGCGTTACGGAACGTCATAGTTGTCTGCACCATGGAAGGGAGCCGGATGAAGAAGGGCGATATCCTGCGAAAGGCTAAGGAACTGCAGGCCGGCGGCCAAGTCACTGTGGATATGACGAGGATGGCGGGCCAGCTGGTGGAGGAGGAACTCCCACTCGATGATGTCCAGGTGCTGACTGATGATTATGCTCCGGTTGACGCACTGCTCCCCATTTGACCCCGCGCGGTTTTGCCCGAGGTAATTCTGGCATAGTCAGGAACCAGGTGTCATGGAATGGAATATCTTCAAGGGCTCCAATGTGATGACCAGTTGTTCTCTGATTTGATCGCCGCCCTTTCGATGGTCCTGGACGTCGAAGAGGAGAGAAAGCTTTTCCATGGATGGAGGGTAGCGGCCGTCGTGGGGCTCGCCCTCCGGGCAAGCGGTGAGAGGGGCCTTTTAGCCGAGGCGTTTTACGGTGGGCTCCTGCATGATATCGGTGCGATGGGGCTTCCTGATCACGTAACCCACTATCCCACCCTGGAGTCCCAGGTATCCGTCCCCGAGATACTGGCTCACCCGGCAAGGGGCGCGGCGATAGTAGCAGAGATACCGGGGCTCGAAGGCGTCTCCCCTTTTATACTGGAGCATCATGAATACTGGGATGGCAGTGGATATCCCGCCGGCAAGAAGGACGGGGATATATCCTTTGGCGCACACCTGTTGAGGGCGGGCGATGCATTCGACCTTGCCCTGCGCGCGGAGGTTGCGGCCGGACATGGGACCCCCCGGGATCTCAAGGACCGGGTGCTTGCCAGGATGAGTTCGCTCAAGGCAGGGGAGCTTTCCCCGGCCGTGGTTGAGTTGATTTCCGCTGTTGTCGAGCCCGATTCCACCTTTATGAGCCTTGTGGATGTGGAGGCCCTCGGCGACCTCATAGCCGAGCTCAGGGCTCGTATCCCGCTTGTGGTGCCAAGCTGCAAGGAGAGCCCCGGTCACACAGTGTTGACCATTTTCTCCAGGGTGATCGATGCAAAGCACAGGTATACGGCTGGCCATTCACAGAGGGTGGCTGATTACTCGGTAGCGATCGGGCTTCATATGGGGCTAAGCCCTGGTGAACTTGAGGTGCTCGAGGCGAGCGCACTGCTCCACGATACAGGCAAGGTCTCTGTGCCCAGATCCATCCTGGACAAGTCGGGGCCGCTTACGCCTGCGGAGCTGGCATTGATCCGGCGCCACGCGAGCCTTACCATTGAGATATTGGGCACTATATCGCGGTTTGAGGGGATAGCATGGGTCGCCGGGCACCACCATGAAAGGTATGATGGTGGGGGGTACCCCCATGGCTTGAGGGGCGACGAGATCCCGCTTGGAGCCCGTATTATTGCCGTAGCCGATGCCTTCGACGCCATGACATCATCCCGGCCCTACCAGAAAACCTATACAGCCGGGGAAGCTATGAGAGTACTGGCCAGGGAAGCGGGCAGGCAGTTTGATCCTGACGTGATAGAGGCGGCAGTGCATGCCCTGAAACCCTCCCTGGTAGCCCAGGCGCTTTCCTCGCGTGGATAGAGCTGGGACACCGCCTCATTCCTCCCTATTTAACCCCGGCAGGAATAGGGTTATCATTGTAGAAGTAGAAATTTTGGACAAAAGGGCGGCGATGGCGCTCCAGCCGTGGCACGGCCGGTGGCGCCTCCATTACCCGGTCGGCGAGCCTGGCCGGGTAGACTGTCCCGTGGCCATTGTGGGGGGGATGGTTGTGATCGAGACGCGGGGTCTCACCAAGGAATACGGTAAGACTACAGCTGTCAGGGACCTCGACCTTCATGTAGAGAAGGGCGAGATATACGGTTTTTTGGGCCCGAACGGAGCCGGCAAGACCACTACTATCATGATGATCCTGGGCCTCGTGAAGCCTACGCGAGGAGAGGCCTTGATCTTTGGCTCGAGACTCGACCGGGATTACTTCGGGCTCAAGCGCAGGATAGGTGTGGTGGCGGAGGTCCAGCGCGTCTATGAAGACATGACCGCGTGGGAGTATTTGAACTTTTTCGGCCAGCTATACGGAGTGCCGGATATAAAGACCCGTGCGGCGGATCTCCTCAGCAGGCTCGATCTCTACGACCGGCGCAATGAGCTCTTGAGCAACTACTCCAAGGGAATGCTCCAGAAGGTAAACATAGCCAGGGCCCTCATCCATGACCCGGAGCTCCTGATCCTGGACGAGCCGGTTTCCTCTCTGGACCCCTATGGCATCAAAGAGGTCCGTGACCTGATCATGGAGGAACACAGGCGTGGCAAGACGATATTCATTTCATCACACCTCCTGTCTGAGGTGGAACGTACCTGCAACAGGGTCGGCATCTTAGACCAGGGAACCCTCGTGGCTGAGGATACCATGCAGAGCCTGCGCGAGAAACTGGCATCTGAGATAAGGCTCCTGCTCGAGGTCGACGCTGCACGGCCGGAGATAATCGAGGCCATCCGCAGGCTACCCTTTGTGAAAAGCGTGGAGGTAGAGGATAACAGGGTTAACATAAGCACAAACCCGGATGCAGATTACCGCCTTGACGTCTCCCGGGCCGTAAGTGAGGCAGGTGGTACTGTTATGGGCCTCTCGCGGCAAGAGATGTCACTCGAGGATGCTTTTATAACTATAACTGAAAAACATGTCTCTCAATTCGCCCGGAAGGAGGCATAGCTGGTGGGGACTAATGCAATGTCATTTCGCTGGCGGGCAATCCGCGTGATATGTCTCAGGGAATTGCGGTCGCTTTTCATGGGGCTCGGGATTTATATAGTCACCACTCTCGTGCTACTGGCATGTGCCGCCGGTGTGCTGAGCTTCGTGGGCGCCGTGAGCGATGCCGGTCTCAGGACTTCAGCGGAACCCCTTCTCGGTGACTTTGTTTATGCCATCGGGGCCTTGACTTTATATATCGGTATCCTGGCGACCATAGCTGTCTCGAGGGAGCGGGACCGTGGCACCCTCGAGGTGCTGTTTTACGGGCCGGTGGATAGCACGTCCTATGTAATGGCAAAATTCCTAGAACACCTTGCGGCCTTTGCAATCGTGATGGTGGTGACCCTCGCCGCATTCGGTATCATCTCTGCCATTACGGGACTCATTTTCACCGGAGGACTCGTAAGAGCCGGCATACTCTCGTTGTTTTTCGCTTCTACGGCAATATCATTTGGCATCTTCCTTTCGAGTATAACCCTTAAAATGAGGAATTCTGTCGTCCTCTTCATTCTGATAATGGTGGGACTGGGTCTTTTCTCATTGCTCGAGGCATATCTGGGCCTTATGTTAGGGGAAGCCTCTGCCTTCGTCGAGTATGGGCGCGTTGTGGTGGGGCTCATCGGCCGGGTTCTAAACTGGATATCGCCGATTGCCTACTACAGGAGGGGCATCGAGGCGGCCAGGATTGGGGATCTCCGGATGCTGGTCATAAGCGTGCTGAGCCCAATCATTTATACGTCCGGCCTGCTCTGGCTAGCTGCGGCGACCTTTACAAAAAAGGGGGTGCGTGCCCAGTGAGGGTGAGATATGTCTTCAAGCTCGCAGTCCTGGCCGCAATTGCCGTGGGCGCCTTTGCATCATCTATGGTCCCGGTGGTTTCGGCAGCCGAGCCTCCAAAGGTGCGAGAGCGCGTATACGGACTCCAGCTATGGGACGGCAAGACCTACCAGAGCACCTTCTGTCCGGGTAGCATCAACGAGGTATATATGCTCTCGGGCGTTGATAATATCGTGACGCCGCTTGTCACTGACGTTTACTACTGGCCGATTACCCAGGAGTACATGGGCGACTGGTTCGGGTATCGCAAAGAACTCAAGGGCACGCTTGAAATCTGGCAGGGCAGCAAGAAGGTCGCGAGCCTGTCTCCCGTCAAATATGTCCTGGTCTACCCGCAGGGTCCTTATAGCGACGAGGTGGAGCTTGAGGTCGGCTACATGGCTGAGCAAAAGTACAAGGAATACAAGAACATGGTAGACAAGTATTACAAGGAGGTCTTTGAGTACTATTCTGCGCAGTCAGAGTACGAAAAGAAGCTGTCCGAGTTTCTGAAAGACCCTAAGAAGTTTGGCAAGCCTCCGGTTGCGCCCGCACAGCCTATCCCTCCAAGGGAATATGTCACGGAGCCCCAGGAGGCGATGATAGTTAATCTCCCGCCCGGGAGGTACGAGATGCAATTCATAGAACACCTGGAATCGGCCGCCGGGTCAAAGCCCGGGGAGGCAAAGGATGGTAAGGAGCCGGAGCCGCGCGGCAGCCTCTCCAAGAAATTGATCGTGTTCTCTCCTCGACGGCGCGGGATAGGATATGAAATAATACCCGAGGAGAAGTGGACTATGCCATCCAATAGCGACGAGCCCAGGGAGACCCTTTATATGGAGGGGAAGAGGGTCATATTCCTGAAGGCCTTTGATGAGAGCGAATACAACTCCAAGGGCTACAGGAGGCTGCGCGAACTCCAAAAGCCTTTTGCAGGACGCGGCCTTGAAAACCAATATGAGTGGATCCATCATACTGACCGCACCAGCGATGTAGAGCTACAGATTGTTGAGGGCGGCAGGGTCCTGAAGACCGTCAAACCCAAGCCCTACCGGGTTGTACAGACTCCGGGGTATAGTCTGGGCTATAAGATAGTAGAGTATGACCCCGAGAAAGACAAGGGCCGTGAACCGTCGTTTGAGGCATTTAAGGTTGAAGTGGATGCCAGGTCGGGAATGGAGATACGCCTGGTGGACAAGCAGGGAAAGATTATCCCTGAGAGCATAAGGATGATACGGGTGGTGAACCGCGCGGGCTCGGTATTTGCGTTCCTGGTTGGAGCTGTCCCCTTGCTCTTTGGCATAGCTGTCGTCGTGACGAGGCGGCGCACGGGGCGCAAGGCGAGGTCGTCCAATAGGGGCCAGGCTAGTGTAGCCTAAATGGGTGCGGTGCAGATTCGGACACACATGGTCCTGGCAGGCGCAGTCCGGGAACAATATACATGAGAACATAGATGAGTATCAACTAGCATTTTTGCAAAAACTAAAGATACTGGGGCCTCTCTTGCCGCTCATTGTTGAAAAACTCGAACCAGAGGCTGATTGAGCTGGTTGATAGCCTAACTATCGCGTGGTATATTAGAAGCTGCCGCTCGGGACAGCGGTGCACCGGCCAAGGTGGTGCGGCCCGGGCGGGCAATGGGCTGGATGGCCCGCTGCCGGACGTTATGATCCGGCGACCAGGCTACGGCTGAGGAGGCCGGGTCTGGAGTTTGCTCCTTGAAAACTAAACAGTGTGAGATTGGGAAGCGTATGGTTTTGAGTTATGGCTCAAGCTTGGGCTTGAGGTCAGAGATGGTCTCGAGCGG
>DUSO01000104.1 GCA_012842565.1 Bacillota bacterium | reverse complement strand
GGCGCCCGACGAAAAGCTCATCTTCTTCATCGGTCGCCTGGTCCATGAAAAGGGCGCTCACGTTCTGGTAGACGCAGTGCCCAAGATCCTGCATTACTGGGATAAAGCAAAGGTCGTCATCGCGGGGAAGGGCCCTCAGGATGCCTACCTGAAGGACCGGGCCCGCGAGCTCGGGGTATTTAACCGCATCTATTTTACAGGATTCATCGACGACGAGACCCGTAGCAAGCTCTACAGGTGCGCAGATGTGGCCGTGTTCCCGAGCCTCTATGAGCCATTCGGCATTACAGCCCTCGAGGCCATGGCAGCCGGGGTTCCTGTTGTGGTATCCGATGTAGGCGGCCTGGGTGAAGTAGTGCGGCACGGGCTAACAGGGTGGAAGGTGTATCCCGGTGATCCAAACTCACTCGCCGACGGGATACTTCACCTTCTCCATGAGCCTGACCTGGCTCAAAAGCTCAAGGACAACGCCCTGAAGATAGTGAGATCGCGTTATGACTGGCAGGCCATCGCAGAAGACACTGTGAAGGTATACAGAGAGGTGCTCAACGAATACCGGGAGAGCGACTGGGCACGGCAGGTCAATAGGGAGGCGCATATCCTTGCAAGCCGTGATAATGGCTGGAGGCAAAGGCACGAGGCTTCGGCCCCTTACATGTAAATTACCGAAACCCATGGTAAGGATTGTAAACCGGCCCATCATGGAGCATATCGTGAGGCTACTCGCCGGGTCCGGGTTTGACGACGTAATTGTTACACTCTGCTATATGCCCGAGCTGATACAGGACTATTTCGGCTCCGGGACCCAGTTCGGCGTCAAGATGAGGTATTCAGTGGAGGAGACCGCGCTCGGGACCGCAGGTAGTGTGAAAAACGTAGAGTCACAGCTTTCAGGGACGTTTCTCGTGATAAGCGGGGACGCACTCACCGACATCGACCTCATGGCGGCGGTCGAATTCCACAGGTCCAGGGGAGCCATTGCAACCATAGTGCTCACCCGCGTCCAAAACCCGCTGGAGTACGGGCTGGTCATTACGGATGCCGATGGGCGTATCCGGAGGTTTCTGGAAAAACCCGGTTGGGGGGAAGTCTTCAGTGATACAGTCAACACCGGGATATACGTTTTGGAACCGGAGGTCTTGAGCTATTTTGAGGCCGGGCGAGAGTTTGACTTCAGCAAGAACCTTTTCCCGCTTCTCCTGGAGGCCAAGACACCTCTGTTCGGCTATGTGGCTCCCGGTTACTGGTGCGACGTGGGGACACTCGAGCAATACAGGCAAACACACTATGACATCCTCATGTCAAGAGCCAGGGTGGGAATAGCTGAACAAGAGGCTGAAAAGGGAATCTGGATCGGGGACAACGTCTACCTGGACCCATCCGCGAGGATCACGGCACCATGCGTGATCGGGCGCGGCTCAGTAGTGGAGAAGGATGCGGAAGTAGGGGAGCTCTCCGTGATCGGCCCTGACACTATGCTTTGCCAGGGCGCATCAGTGAGGCGCAGTATAGTCCAGGCAGGCGGCTACATAGGCAAAGGGGCTGCGCTCCGGGGGGCCATACTGGGCGACCATGTGGTAGTGAAACCCGAGGCCGAACTGCTTGAAGGTTCAGTGGTCGGGCCGGGCTGTTCTATAGGCGAGAAGGCACTGGTCAAACAGGGCGTGAGGGTATGGCCGGAAAAGGTGGTGGAGGACGGTACCATTTTGTCCGGCAGCCTGGTCTGGGGATCGCACTCCTCGAAGCGCCTGTTCGGCACGCATGGGGTATCGGGCATCCTCAATGCCGAGATTACCCCCGAAGTCGCCGCGAAGCTCGGCGCGGCCTTTGGGTCTGTCCTGCCTCAAGGCCGGGACGGGGAACGTGCCGTGGCCGTGGCCTCTGACGTCTATAGTCCCTCCAGGATGCTGAAACGGGCGGTGACGGCCGGGCTCCTCTCATGCGGGGTGGATATCTTCGACCTGGGCCACATAACCACCTCGGTCACCCGCTACGCGGTTAGCGCTCTCGGGGCACAAGGGGGCGTCCACGTGAGAGTCTCTCCGTATGGCCCTGACGCAGTGCTGTTGGAATTCCTGGACCCTGCCGGGATCAACATCTCGAGGGACCTGGAGCGCAAGGTCGAAAACGCCTTTTTCAACGACGATTTCCAGAGATCGCCGGCGACCCAGCCGGGCGAGGTCGCATTTTTGACAAGGGTTGCCGACCAGTACCTGGAGGGCCTCTTGAGGCAGGTCAATGTAGACGCTGTAAGGGCAAGGAGGTTTTGTATCGCTGTTGATTATGACCCCGGGAGCCTCTCCCTGTTCCTGCCCTCACTATTTGACAGGCTCGGCTGCGAGGTGGTGATGGGAAATATAGCTACAAGCGAGGCAGGTTCTCCGAAGGGGCCCGCCGAAGTATTGGAGGCCCTCGCCGGGATATCGAGGCTCGTAAGGGCCAGCAAGGCGGACCTGGGGATCGTCGTTGACAATAACGCGGAGAGGTTGCTGCTGGTGGACGAGCTTGGCCGGGAGATCGGGGAGGATTCGTTCCTCGCCCTCATGTCCCTCCTCACTTTCAAATCCAGCAGCGCCGCAAAGGTGGCCGTCCCCGTCACGGCCCCGGGAGTGATCGAGGCCATGGCCAGGGCCTACCGTGGCCAGGTTATCCGCACAAAGGCCAATCCTCGTTCGATCATGGAGAAGGCAATAGAACAGAAAATATTCTCCGGAGAAAAAGGGCTCCCGAGATTCCAGCCGGCCTTCGACGCGCTCATTGCCTTTACCAAGATCCTGGAATTCCTGGCAGAGCAGAGGATCAGCCTTTCCACGCTGGTGGGCATGATCCCTGAGTTTTATATGAAGAAGGGGTCGGTTGACTGCCCCTGGGAGGCCAAGGGCAAGGTGATCCGGACGCTCATCGAGACCACCGATCCGGGCAGGGTGGAGTTGATTGACGGCGTGAAAGTATATCACGACGAGGGGTGGGCCCTTGTGCTGCCCGATTCAGACGGTCCCAGGCTGCACATAGTAAGCGAGGCGGCTACACCCGAGCAGGCCCTGGCTCTCCAGAGGATGTATATGACCAAGATAGAGAACATCCGGCTTGAACAATGAGCTGGCCTCCCTATACTGCTACGGCCCCGGTTACATTGTCACTCTCCACGGGACAATACACCCGGTAGTCAATGTCGGGGAAGATATTATCCCTGCGCTCGATCTCTCCAAGCCATGATTCGTCAATGGAATTTGCCTTGATATCATGGTATAGCTTGGTGAACCTGCCTATGTGGTCTTTTACTCGTTTCACGGCATAGCTGACCACCGTTCCCGTCTTCATTATGAAGGCCCAGTCGCTGCTTTGGGCAAGTAGAAGCTCACGCGCCGCCTGGTTCAGGGCGCGCACTGTCAACCCGGAGGCGGAGGGAAAGGACCGGGCGAGCTCCATCATCCTCTCGGCAGCCTTGTGCAGGTGCCGGTATATCCAGTCATTGCTGCCCTCGAGCCAGACCTCATTGTAACCCTTATATCCCCAACTAGAAAGAGATGGTAATGATACCTGGTTACGAGGGTTGAGCGCCAGGTATTCTCCACACGTTATGAGCCTTATGGTTTTCTGGTCGTAGGCGATCTTTCTTACCAGGAAATCTAGCCATTCCGGTCCTTCAAACCACCAGTGGCCGAAAAGCTCCGCGTCATATGGGGCTACCACAATTGGCTTTTTCCCCATGACTGACGCTAAGTATTCCACCTGCTTCTCCCTGTTGAACATGAAGTTTCCCGCGTGAATGGCTGCCTTGTTGAGAGCCCAGTCTCTGCGGTATGGCTCCTTTTTGTCGGTCTTGCCCGTGATCCTGTAATACTTTATGCCGGTGCTTATCCTGGTTCCGTCGCTGAGGATATAGGGCCTTATGTAGTCATAGTCCAGTTCGTAGCCTATGTCGCGATAAAACTCCCTGTAATCGAAGTCCCCGGGGTAGCCCTCCCTTGCGCTCCATACCTGTTTGGAGGATTCCATGTCGCGCCCGAAGGCCGCCACGCCAGAGGGGCAGTAGATCGGCGCGTAGACTCCGTAACGTGGCCTCGGAGAGGCAAACAGCACGCCATGGGCATCGGTAAAGAAGTACTTGATCCCGTTTTGCTTGAGGATCTGGTCATCCCCCGGGTTGTATCCGCATTCAGGGAGCCAGAACCCGGACGGGCGCATATCGAAAGTCTTCTCAAAGAGATCCAGGGCTACCTCGACCTGGGCCCGGACGCAGGTCCTGTGCAGTTCCATGAGGGGAAAATACCCATGGGTCGCCCCCGTAGTGATGAGTTCCAGCTTCCCCAGTCTTGCGAGGCGCTTGAATCCGGTCAGTATATCCCTTCCATACTGGTTTTCGTATATGTCCCGCACCTCGTAGAACCGGTCCCTGTACATCCGGGCGTTTTCATTGAATTCCGGGAGCCAGCGTGTCCTGTCCACCTCTCTCTCAGCAAGCTCTACTAGCTTGTCCAGATGGCGCACATAGCGTTCCTGTAAGAGGGGGTCACGCAGCATGCTTATAAGAGTAGGTGAAAAGGAGATTGTGAGGCGGAAGTCGACTCCGTCTCCGGCAAGTCTGTTCAGGGCTTTGAGCAGAGGCACATAGCTTTCGGTAATCGCCTCGAAGAGCCAGAGTTCTTCCAGGAATTCAGGGAATTCGGGATGTCTTACATATGGGAGGTGAGCGTGCAGGACAATGGCAAGGTATCCCTGCTCCAAGGACTTCCCCTCCTAGTCAGTCTTACGCGATATGGTGGTGGTTATCGTGCGGACCTCAGCTCCATCAGCCGATCGCGCCTCGATGGGTATGACCTGGGTGCCGTCAGGCAGGGTAAAGCGAACGCTAAAGCTACCGTCGGGCCGGAGCTTGACCGGCACCCCCTGGATCGTCACCCGGGCGGTGGGATCAGTCGCCCCGTGGACTATGATCTCAACGTCGGCCTTCAGCCAGAACCCACGCGGGGCGGCCAGCATGGCTCGGCCGGGGCTCGATATGCTGGTTATCGCCTCCGATCCCATCAGGAACTCCCGCTTCTCGCTGACCTCCCTCACGAATTCCGGGGAGCTCGGCCCCCGGCCGGCCGGCTGGACGGCCCTTTCTATTCCTTCGATGGTCATCCATTCCTCGTCAATGACCTCCGAGACCCCATCGCGCGGCGTCTTCACGACATTCGACCGGGTGATCAGGACAAAGCTGCCATCCTGTGACTTTAGCCCAAGGTCGACGCAATAAGAGCGGTTTGCTCTCTCCACGTTTATATACCAGTTGTTGGCGTGTTCTGTGACGGGAATGTCAAAAGAGTACCAGGAATTAGTCCCGTCGAATTCCAAGTTGGTTATGTCATGGACCCTGAGGATCTTTTGTGCGGCCAGGACAGAAGAAGGCCCCAGCTTACTCTCCAGCTCGACCAGGGTTTCCCTTGCGATCTCCCAGTAAGCGTGAAGCCAGTAAGGATCGCGTACCTGGAGCACAATCCTGGTTTCTCCATAGCCCGGTGGTAATTCATATTCCGTGCTCAGCTGGTAAGCCGGCTGGAATACCCCCTGTGGAGGCTCCTGGACGAGCGTAAGCTCGGGCGTCTCTATTACCTTCAATTCTGATATGGGTTCAGAAACCATTATCTCGGTAACTTCTCGCGGACCCGGTAAGGGTTCCCGACCCGATAAGGGTTCCCCTGCCCTTTCTGTCACGCTGTTTACCTCCCCAAAGTATCTGCCCACTCTACGCTTTTGTCATCAGGCAAGGGCCATAAGCGGGGCTCATATTTGAGCGCAGGAAGAACACAAGTGGGTATCCCCACTTAATTAATTGGTGAGCCGTCGTCAGTGTGGCGGCCCGGGCGCTAGATTATAGTATTGCGTCGGGTGGTGTATTTTATGTGGTTATGTGAATAATGGCGCACTCTCATGCGCAAGATCAAAAAAGAGGCGGCATAAGGAAAACGGAGGTTTCCCGCGTGGGGTCGCTTGTATTTGTACTGAACGGCCATATACCGTATTGCAAGAAATCAGGCGTCTGGCCTTTTGGCGAGGAATGGGTGTTTGAGGCAATTGCTGATACTTACATACCACTGCTGGATGTCATCACCGGCCTTGAAGAGAAGGGGATAGCGGCCAACCTTACGATAAGCATAAGCCCGGTACTCCTCGAACAGTTGCGTGACAGTTACATGATCTCGCGTTTTGAGGAATATCTGCGGGAGAAGATTT
>DUSO01000103.1 GCA_012842565.1 Bacillota bacterium | reverse complement strand
AGTGGATGGGAGGGAGGGCGGGGGAGGGGGCGCCCGGCTTTGATTTCGGCAGCATATTCTTGCTCGTGATAATCATGGGGATTCTCACCGTAGTCGTGCTCGCCAGGAATCACGGTTACGCTTACTCTTTTCTGCAGCCAGTGGGTGTTCTCTTTGCGCGTATTCATCTACTGCAGGGTTAGCACTGATGAGCAGGGCATCGATGATCGTTTATGTGAATAAGAAGCTGAGCGAAGGGGAAGATAGTGAGGCTATTAAACCTCGAGAGGGTGCCTACGAAGACCGGCGCTGAGTGGGCAGTGCCTCTTATCGGGAAGTTGCTGAAGAGCCCCATTGTCATCGGCAAGGTCCGGTTCGATGGGGAAGTATACGACGGGGTTCATGAGCCCATAGTGGATGAGGAGACATTCCATGCTGCTCAGGAGAGGCTCTCTATGCACAGGAAGATTCATCTGTACGGTGTAGGGGAGGAGCTCTTACGTAGGCCATTGTCCTTGTTGAATTAGTCATGCATTTTTCGATCTCGGCCCTGTCCGCCATGTATTTTGCAAAGCTGGTGAGACCTATATTCTGACACACAGTCCGATATCTTTTTACTCGCGGAGGCGAGCAAGTTTGGGGCGGGAGAACAAACAGCTTTCCCACGAATTGGCTTGTTGTTTGCAATGAAGCGTGACAAACTATGCCTGCGGGCAGGATTCCGTAGAGATACTAAGCCTTTTGTAAGCCTTTGAAGATTTCTTGGGAAGTAGGTATTTGTCTTGTTGTCATCCATTATATGGTATAATATGGCTGGGGTGATAACAATGGATAATGCGAAAAGGATACTTGATCAGATTGAAAGATTGCCGCTCAGAGAGCAACAACTCATCGCAGCGGCTCTCGCACGGAAGCTAAGATATGTTCCTCCTGATGAGGTCTGGAATACGGCGGTTAATGAGATAATTGAAAGATACAAGGAATCTTGGGAAGAGCTGGCTAGAAGGTGATATATCCTTCAGTGGGCCAACTCATCCAGTTAAATAGGGAGATGGTGAGGAGGACCGGGGGGACATTTGGGCTCAGCGACCGGGGGCTTCTTGAATCCGCTCATGCGGCACCTTTTGCGGGTTTTGGTGAATATGAACTCTACCCCGGTATCTTTGACAAAGCGGCAGCCCTTGCCCGTAGCATAATCCAGAACCACCCATTCCTTGACGGCAATAAGAGGACAGGGGTTGCAGCGGCTTTACTTCTACTCATTGAATGGCTACACAGTTCTCGTTAGCAATGAGGAATTGGTTGAGCTTGGGGTAAAGATAGCGTCCAAGGAAATCGATATTGAGGAAATATCGTCTTGGTTGGAGTTTCATTCCCGACAAGAAGGGAAAAGATAATAGCCCGGGATGAACCCGGGCTTAGAATTGCATTGGCTCTTATTCCCTTGCCGTGGGGCTTTTTACATTGTTTCTGGCAATATGCAAAAAGAATGGTTGCCGCAAAACTTCCGAGGACAGCGGGGATTATGTATACGCCCTTGTAAGAGAGAGGTCCGAACCATTGGCCCAGTACTGGGGAGCCGAGCCACGCCCCAAGCCACCCGATGATGACCATGACCAAGAATCCAAGACAGTCCTTCTCACCGGAAATCAGGGAATAAAGAACAGTATTATTACCACCACGCCTATTGTGAGGAGTATCAAGAATTCCATAAATCCCATGCCGATCGCCTTCTATCCCTTCCCTCCCCTTACCGGGTAGTCTTAAAAAATATCCTAAAGAAATTGGCATATTTCTTCTTCTTTCAGCAAAGTTGTGGATCTCTATGGAGCAGGGTCACAGAAGACCTGTCTGGCCCGGTGCTTCTCAACATCAGGTGCTGGCCTGAGGAGAGGATAGAGCTCCCTAATGGTCTTAGCCCCAAGGTAAGTCCGGGTATACAGGTTGTCCGAGGATAGATTGCTGCGAACACCACTATCTGCATTCGAGTGGACACAGTAGAGGGCCGATCCAGTTCCGGCTGGTCCGCAACTATTCTGTTACTGCTCGGGGCGTCCTTTAAGTTCCCTCGGATGGCGTATCTTGCCGGGATCTTTCTTCTTCGGTATGTCAGTCATGGGATTCTCCGGGAAAATGCCTTCTCTGACACACCAATTGAAGAAGGCTTTGAGGTATTCACGCCTGAGATTGAATGTGGCAGGCGCGATATTCTCAGCCATGTAAGCAAGGACTCTCTGTCGCAGGTTGTCGGGATTGTATGCGTCGGGGTGGCGGGTGAAGAATCTTGTGATATGTTCTTGATAGTCTTTCAGCGTCCGTGAAGATACGCCTTGTGCTTGCTTCAATAAGAGGAAATCCTGAAGTGCATCCTGCCATGTCCTTGGAAGATTCTTGTTGATTCGTAAAACTCTTACGATGTAAAAACCTCCTGATATGGAATTGGAGATTCGCTATCAGGAGGTAACCGTTGGTACTATTGAAGGACTTTTTAGTAACTGCCGTCTTACTGTATTATGCAGGAAATTTGGTGAAAACTCCCGACCCCTGAACCCTTTGAGGTACATAGTTGGTGCCGAAGGAGGGACTCGAACCCTCACGGGGGGTGAACCCCGACGGTTTTTGAGACCGCCGCGTCTGCCACTTCCGCCACTTCGGCACATTATTTATTTTAGCTGAGATCGGATCATCTGTAAAGGCCACTGTTTTGCTTTTTGCTTGTTTGCTTTTTCCGTTCGCCTCTTCCTGTTCGCCTTTTCCACAGACAACGGCATGGGGTGCGTTGACATCCTCCCCGGAACAAATTCCGGGGCTTTTGCCCTGGATTTCATGTAACCCGCACGTCTGCCCCCGCCCGGCCATATTTTCTCATGACTCTTGAAGGAATTGTCCGGGCGATGGCGTATTTTCTACCATGAGTGGATTTATTATCCGATATATTTGATACAATATCCGGCCGGGCAGCATTGGCCGGCCAATCGTGGTTGAGTGAAGTGCGGCAGGCCTTCGATATTGCAGGCGGGCTTTCGTTACTGCAGGCGGCCTTCCGGCATTGTAACTGATCACGTTGTAGCCGAGGCGCTATGTCTGGGCAAGGTATACAAGGCATATGTACGGAGCGGGTTGATTGCCGCAAAACGGGGCGATAATGCGAAGCAGGTTGATTGCTGCGAAGCTGGCTGATTGTGCAGGGGAGGTGATTGTATGAAGAGGTGGCAGAGGGTTGGCGCGTATGTGTTGCTTCTCGTCGCGCTTGTGGTGATCCAGCAATCCATCATGGCGCTTCATATCGTGAGCTATGGCCAGCCGGGGTCAGGGCTTTTCCCCCTTATCCTGGGACTTGGGCTTGCAGCCTTTGCAATCGTGATTCTCCTGCAAAACCAGGGAGCCGATGAGGAAAAGGTGCCATTCTGGCAGAGCGGGTCGTGGCTCAGGCCGTTACTTGCCTTTGTCGCGCTTGTGGCTTACGGCCTGATGCTGGAAAGGCTCGGTTACCTTGCGGCCATCTTCATCTTTGTTGCCTTCTGGCTCTTTGTCGTCGAGGGCAAGGGGATAGTGGCCGGGATAATTGGTGGTGTACTATCTTCTCTTGCAATACACGTGGTGTTTGGAATCCTGCTAAAGGTCCCGCTTCCCGGCGGTTTTTGGAGGTAGTAGCAGCCCCAAGGGCCTCGGGTTTCAGGCTATGTAACTTCGGGGGGTAACACCGCTATGTCGAGCTTTCACCAGTTGGCACAAGGTTTTTCCCTCGCTTTAAGTCCTGTCAACCTCCTGTTCGCTCTCATAGGGGCATTACTGGGTACCGTGGTCGGAGTATTACCAGGGTTGGGACCCGCGGCTACAATAGCTCTACTCCTGCCTATCAGCTACCAGATCGGGTCTCCCGTGACAGCAATCATCATGATGGCCGGTGTTTACTACGGGGCCATGTACGGGGGGTCAACTACATCGATACTCCTCAATATCCCCGGAGAGGCTGCCTCGGTCGTGACCTGCATAGACGGCCACCAGATGGCCAAGCAGGGGCGCGCTGGCCCTGCCCTTGGCATCGCCGCCATAGGGTCTTTCATAGCAGGTACCATCGGGGTTATCGGGCTT
>DUSO01000102.1 GCA_012842565.1 Bacillota bacterium | reverse complement strand
GGCTCCCTCTCCGGGGTACCTCCCGCTCCAGCGGGTACTACCCTCCCGAGCTACCTTTATGCAGAAGGGAGATGACTATAGCTTAAACTTACCCTAAATTGTGTCTTGACGTCGGGGTCCACCTCGAATGTCCTACGTTGATGGCCTCACCGACAAGGAAATCTCCAGGAGAACAGGATACCATAGGAACTGGATAAGGAAGAGAAAAAGCCCGCCAGCTTAAGATGATATTTTAAATATTCCTCTACTAATCAAATAGCCCAGAAGTATTATCAGGCCTACCACCGCAAACACCAAAAACACAATTAAGAGGCAAGACATGACCTTGCCATAATTCATGGTCAATTGCTTATACCACCAACCTCGTATCCTACTGCACCACCCCATCTATCCCCTCCTCCTTTTCCAAAAACATAAAGACCGGACACTACCAATTTAATGGTAAGTGGACGGTCTCGCTACTCCCTCCCACGGCCCTAAGCGACCGAATAAAGGGACGCGTTCATCGGATCCAGCATTTTGTTATATGCTTTAATTCGATAAAAAATCCTATTCTCCTTCCAAAATACCGTCACCTTTCCTCTGTACCCCACATTTTCTCTCAGCCGTTGACATCCTCTGGCAAATCCTACATAGTAGGAGGAATTTTAGCAGTAATCTATAATTTATGCCACAGAGGATATTTTATTAATGTCAGAGCTAGGAGGCAGATTCCGTGGATGTTTTGAAAGTATCTTCAAAGTCAAACCCCAGTGCTATCGCAGGTGCCCTTGCCAATGTCTTGAAAGAGCAGCGTAGGGCTGAAATCCAAGCGATCGGTGCTAGTGCGGTGAATCAGGCCATCAAAGCGGTGGCTATTGCACGCGGGTTCGTCGCGCCCAGCGGGGTGGACCTCATTATGATCCCTGCCTTTGCGGATGTGGAGATCGACGGTGAGGAGAAGACTGCCATCAAATTGATAGTTGAACCAAGATGAAGCTGACCAAAAGGTCCCAACGGTTTACAAGAAACCTAGGACGAAAGCGCCTCCGGGGAGGATGTCAGCTATGAAGAGACAACATAGGGATATCCTTCACGTGGATATGAATGCCTTCTTCGCCGCTGTGGAGCAGCACGACAACCCAAGCCTCAAGGGCAAACCTGTCATCGTCTGCGGTAAACCTGAGAAGAGGAGCGTGGTTTCTACCGCTTCATATGAAGCACGCGCGTATGGGGTTAAGTGGGGCATGCCCGTCACCCAGGCCAGGCGTCTCTGTCCTCAAGGCGTCTTTATTAGAGGGAATATTGCAAAATATGTGGATACCTCTATGCAAATCGTGGATATTTTCAAGAGCTTTACACCTCTGGTAGAACCTTTCTCCATAGACGAAGCCTTCCTGGATGTAACCGGGTGCGATATGTTGTTTGGTTCGCCGGTAGAGATAGCGAAACAGATCAAGAAGAAGCTTAGGGAGAGATTCGATCTTACATGTTCTATAGGTGTAGAAATCGGTTTAAAATGACGTTTGCATTGCCGGAATAATTGGCGGTAGTGAGGGAAGAAAATGCCCCCGGTTGGCACCGGGGTCACGATGGGATTGAGTATCATGCCTCTTAGATGATCAAAAACTTACTCTACATAGCCTTCTTGTCCTTCAACTCTGCTTTCAATGGCAAATTCTTGTTCCCGCAGCGCCATGAGGTAGAGCTCCAGCACTGCTGATACCGCTCGCTCCATAACACCCAGAGATTCGAATTCAATCCGAATCTTATCCGTCGCGGTGGTCATAGTCAGCATCCCGTGTATCGTGAGCAGACCGGACACTACGACGTCCCCCTTGAATTCTGTAGCCGGCGAAATGGTGATGGTGCTATCCATAGATTATCCCTCTTTACAGTGTGATCTCTTCCATAACTCTTTTCAGGTTGCCACTGTCCACAAGCTGCTGTCTATGTGTGTATGCGTCCATGAGGCACGCCTTGCAAAGGCGGGCCACAAGCCAGATCGCCCCCTTGGAGTATTCATAGATGCGATCTATGACGTCATCGGGAAACAGTGGCCTATCACAACCTGCCATCTTGAGTTCATGGACGATATATGGCTTGATCTCAGATTGCTCCATGCCGGTGAGGTGGTATTGCACCTCCACCCTCCGAAAGACCGCCTGCAGTGACCTAAGGCGTAATGTTGACCGCATCTGCGGCTCCCCAACCAGGATGAGGCTGAAAGGGGTGGACGAATCTATCTCGAAGTTGAATAGATACCGAATCTCCTGAAACATATCATGGGATAACTCATGGGCTTCGTCTATGGCGATGATGAGATCTACCCCCTTTGTAACAAGGCCCTCAACCGCCTCCCGAAACTGTCTTTTCATCCTGATGAGGAGATAATCGGGAATCACGCCGAGTTCAGTAAGGATAAGGTCATAAAAGGCACGCTCAGTGAGGTTCCGGTCTGAGATGTAGATAAACCGATACCTGGTATCCGGAAGTGACGCTACAAGAGCCCTCAATACCGTTGACTTGCCGCAGCCCACCTCCCCTGTCAGGACGGAGAGAGTGTGCCTTTCGACAGAGTATCTCAGGCGTGCCCTTGCCTCCTCAAATCCCTTGAAGGGGAAAAGCTCATCTACAGGGATGTCTCGTTCAAATGGATACCGATGAAGGTGGAAATACGATAAATCCACTTCTTATCACCTCCTGAGCATGTCCTTGTATGAGAGTCCTTCCTTGGGGGTAAGCGTAAGGAGGTTGATATTGGTCGTCTCCTGAACGTCTTGAGCCACTTCTTTGGAGGATGATGTCTTACCCACATGATGCCTTGGGTTATCAAACGGTTTTGCTTCTCCATAACTTTTGCCTTCAAAAAAGACCTGAACCTTTGCCATGTCGTAAGGATCAAACCGGACTGTCACGGTCTTACCAGAAAGCTCAGGGGGCGTTTCGTAAGTTTGACCCAGGAGTGAGAAAATCCCTGTCTTATCCACCTTTCTAGTTTCTTCCATGAGGAACGCCTCGTGTATCTCTGTAATGTCCACATGGCGGATAGGGTGATTGTCCAAATCAAACCTTACGGATGGCGCCTGCTTCGTGGCAGAATGGGGCTTGTTGTTGTAGTGAACCTTGAGCCACGATGAAAACAGATCATTTGCCTTCACAATATCGATCGAAGACGTCCTGGATAAAAGCTCGAGCTCGGATAGAAAGCCCCTCTGAACTGTTAAGAAGAACCTCTCGAGCTTACCGCGCCCCTGGGGGCGGTACGGCCGTGAGTGGCTAAGGTGAATCCCGAGCCTTGCACATATCTTCGAGAAATGCGAGCTAGAGTAGATCGCTCCATTATCCACGTAGACCTGTGCAGGCAGGCCATGGGTTATGATAGCCTTCTTCAAGCTATCCTCCAGGGCCGGCATCCTTTCGGCCTTGTAGAGCTGGGCATGGACTATCTTGCGGGAGTAATCATCCATCCAGGCGATGAGATACACCTTGTGTTTCTTGTCAGGATTTTCTGGCTCCCCAAGATATGTGAGGTGACAAGTGTCGCCGATCCAACGCTCGTTGCGATGTACGGCCTGGTAGCGGCGGTATGTATCCCTTGGGGCCATCTGCGGTTTTGTGAGCCCCGCCTTTCTGAAGTGGTCATACAGTGTGCTCCGCTTAAGATACCCGGGCTCCACCTGACCTGAGACCTCCAACATTTCTATGATTGTGGCGATGGATCGCTTGGGGTTTTCACGCCTAAGCGCGATCGCAAGGTCTATTAACTCTTTAGGAATCCTGCTGGAATTCTCCCTCCGCATAGGCATGAGAGCATCTAATCCTCCCTTCCTGTACATGGATAGATAACGCTGGATTGTTCTTTCCCCAACCTTTGTACGGGTACTGCCCGGGATTACATAATGCCTCGATGCTGCCTCCCGGATTAGCGCCATGGTCTCACCTGGAGCAAGGCCCTGCCTTGATACTATTGACGAGATGAGCCCGTAGCGAAACCTGCCGAAGCTTATCATCCATTGATTGCCCTCCTTCCTAAGCCCAATATACCGCTAGCCATATCCATAGACCATGGCAGGGCCTGTTGTGAGAAGGGAAAATTACGTCTGCATAGAGGAAGGTCTTGCCAGATAGCCTGTTTTAACCATGTACCGGACAAGTTGACATCAAAATCCGGCTGTTTTCGCGACAGTGCCGGAGGATGTGGCGGTTTGGGTACATGCCAACTCCACCGGTGCTCTTGGCATCGGAGATGTTGGCATCAGAGGTAGAAGACGTTTAGGGCGTTGATTCTGGGGAAGAACCCTGGGGCGCCTGAGGTTGCTTCACTACTACACAGGATATCGCCCAGGTGAAAGAGAAAGGCCATGCGATCCCTTGTGTTATTCGATTTCAACCTGGCCCGAGTTCGACAGTGACGAGGCACACGGAGGGGTTTTCCGGAGTGGAGATCTAGATTTCATGCGGGTTCGGGCCTTCGGTAGAGTATGAAATTAGAAAAGTCAATAGGCACACGCGTGATAAACTATATCCTTGCATAGTGCTGGAAAACATGCTATGATATAGGCATGTATATAAGAACTACCAAACGCAAAAACAAAGATGGATCGGTCACAGAATACGTCCAGCTCGCCCATAACGTCTGGGATCCCAAAGCCGGCTGTGCCAAGGCAAGAGTACTATACTCCTTCGGACGCACGGATGACCTTGATGTCGAAGCCATACGAAGGCTCGTAAAGAGCGCAAGCCGGTTCCTTGAGCCCGGGGAAGCGTGCTCTATACAAGCCGGAGGGCCGGAGGAGGTCAGGGTAATATCAACTAAGCCTGTAGGTGGCGCATGGGTGCTCGACTCTCTCTGGAAAGAGCTCGGGATCGACAAGGCGCTTGGCGTGGCACTATCCTCAAGGGGGTTTACGACACAGGTTGAAAGGGCAATCTTTGCGATGGTCGCAGATAGGGCCCTTGCTCCTTCAAGTAAACTTGCGATGGAGGAGTGGGTGGAACGTGATGTGGTGATACCCGGGCTTCCATCCTGCCAGGTGCAGCAGTTATACCGGGCCATGGATTTCCTACTTGAGTGTTCGGATGAGATTCAGAAGGCAGTCTTCATATCGTGTGCGCACCTTCTCAACCTCGAGGTAGACCTCATTTACTTTGATGCGACGTCAACCTACTTTGAGGTAGATGACGAGGACGCAGAAGATGATCCAAAGTCAGCGATACGCCGGCGTGGCCATTCCAAGGATCACCGGGATGACCTACCGCAGATAGTGATAGGGCTTGCGGTGACGAGGGAAGGGATACCGATAAGGTGTTGGTGCTGGCCTGGCAATAGTGCTGATATGTCTGTTATCCAGGAGGTAAAGAACGACCTTGTTGGCTGGAAGCTCGGGAGGGTGATCTCGGTTGTGGATAGGGGCTTTGCCTCTGAGGAGAACTTGAGGTATCTCCAGCGGGCAGGAGGGCATTACATAGCAGGGGAACCCCTTCGAAGAGGCATATCTAAAGTAGAGGAGGCCCTCTCAAGGCAGGGACGGTACTCCAAGGTGAAGGATAACCTCGAGGTCAAGGAGATCATCGTCGGAGATGGTGAAGCCAGGACAAGATACATCCTTGTGAGAAACCCTGAGGAGGCAAAGCAAGATAAGGAGCGAAGGGATAAGGTAATTTCTGAGCTTCGGGAGAAGCTTAGTAGCATAAAGAAGGCCCCTAAGTCCGAGCACACAAAGGCGATCTGTGCGCTCATCTCAAGTCCCAAGTACGGGAGGTATCTCAAGGATACGAAGAAGGGGCTACCGAAGATAGACAATGAGAAGATTCGCGAAGAGGAGAAGCTCGATGGCAAGTACCTGGTTCGGACATCGGATGATACACTCTCGGTAGAGGACG
>DUSO01000101.1 GCA_012842565.1 Bacillota bacterium | reverse complement strand
TTTGGCAGGCCGTCCGCCGGGTTTGTCATGAACTTTTTCCCCTCGATTACGGTCGTCGAACTTGATACGAACCTCCGCTGATCCTCCATCCGTTGAGGCCTCTCACGACCATGGACGTTATAAAGCCCACCAGGTAGCCTGTCATCACCCCGGCCAGCAGGAGAAAGGGCAGATAGAAGTATATCCCGAAGTTCCTTACCACGATGGCAGCAACGAATAGCTGGCCTATATTGTGAAAGACCCCGCCGAGCACGCTTATGCCTGATAGGCTCAAGTGCCTGCCGAGATACCGGTATGCCAGGCTCATCACCGACGTGGCGAGAAACGCGCCCCCGAGGCTAAACCAGAAGCTCGTCAGGTTCCCTCCCAGCAAAGACCCGAGGAAAGAGCGCAGCGAGACGATAATGAAAGCATCAACCGGCCCGAGGAGCACGATGGACAGGAGCGTCACGATATTGGCGAGGCCCAGCTTGGCCCCGGGCACGGGCATTGGGACCGGTATCATGCCTTCTACCAGGTAGAGGACCAGCCCGCACGACACCAGTATGGCGATCCGCGCGAGGCGGTGAATGCCCGGGGCGTACCTCCGTTCGTGGCCCGCCGTGAAGTCCCTTGCAACGTATTCCACAGATGAAAGGCGCAAGACTGCCGACCTCCTGTCAATATGCCACGATGTCGGGATCGCCCGGAGCTTTATCGACATTCCCCTGGATCCGGACTACAAGACGGTGTGGCACGCATACAATGCTCTGGCCGGGCCTCGATATCCAGCCGGTCTTGACACAGACCTTGCCGGGGCAGTTGGATTCGAGTATTCTGGCCCTGCCATCCTTGATCTGGACCACGTTATAGTCGGCCGGGATACCTTCGCTGGCAGTAATCCTTATCGTCCTGGAGGCAGCCCGGCCGGAAACGGGCAGACGCAGGTACTCTTTGCCCCCGACCTCTATTACGACCCAGGCAGGGGTATAGCGGGCGGGCCTTACCGCAGAAATGGCAAAGCCGGTAAGAGCGAGGGTAATGAATATGGTGATCACGAGTATGTCGCCTTTTTTGAGCATGCGCTGGCAACTTCACCCCGCCTTACCCGGTTGAGTCTTACCCGGCCGGACGTCCCGGCCGGGGCTGGAGGAGCAACGGGTAGCATACCCCGAGCTCCCTCGCCTATACAAATAAAACCGAGTTCTATTGTACACTTCCGGCCATCTTTCGTCCAGGGGAGGTATGAGGCAGGCGACGAGTAGCAGGTAGCCAGGTCTTTCTGGGGACACTAAAAGTGCGAAAAGTGCGGGCTCACTTTAGGCAAGTGAGTACGAGTAAATCCAGTCAGGTCCTCCCGGGTTAGCAGGGGGGAGACGGGCGATTATATATGGAGAAGCAGTGTTGAAGCTACTCATGGCATCCTTACGTCTATGAAAGGAGTGGGTCCGAGGTGCGACGTCCGAGAAGGGTGATCATCATGGGGGCTGCGGGAAGGGACTTTCACAATTTCAATACATTCTTCAGGGACAACCCTGACTACGAAGTCGTGGCATTTACCGCGACCCAGATCCCAAATATAGAGGGACGCCGGTACCCGGGACACCTGGCAGGTGAGAGATACCCGGACGGCATCCCGATTTTTGCGGAGGAGGAACTACCGCGGCTCATCAGAGACAATGACATTGACCAGGTCGTCTTTGCCTACAGCGACGTGGCCCACCAGTATGTAATGCACAGGGCGTCGCTGGCCTTGAGCGAGGGTCCTGATTTCGTGCTGATGGGACCCAAGACAACCATGCTCGAGGCCAGGGTGCCCGTCATTTCAGTCTGCGCTGTCAGGACCGGCGTCGGGAAGAGCCAGACTTCGAGAAAGATATCGAACATACTGAAGAGGCACGGGATAAGGACCGTAGTGGTCCGTCATCCCATGCCCTACGGGCAGCTCGACAAACAGGTATGCCAACGGTTTGCCTCCTATGAGGACCTCGACCGGCATGAGTGCACCATCGAGGAAAGGGAGGAGTATGAGCCGCACATCGCCCAGGGCCATGTGGTATATGCGGGCGTTGACTATGGGGAGATCCTCTGGAAGGCACAGGCGGAGTGCCAGGTAATCCTGTGGGACGGGGGCAACAACGACCTCCCGTTCTATAAGCCTCAAGTCCATATCGTCCTGGTCGACCCGCACCGCCCCGGCCACGAAGTCTCATATCACCCGGGGGAGACCAACCTCAGGATGGCTGACGTGATAGTGCTCAACAAGGTGGATACAGCAGAGAGAACAAGCGTCGAGAGGACCCTCGGGAGCATAAGGGCAATAAATCCGGATGCTATCATCATCAAGGCGGCTTCTCCCCTGACTGTGGACGGCGGTTATGACATAAGCGGCAAGCGGGTGCTCGTGGTGGAGGACGGTCCCACACTTACGCACGGTGGCATGACCTACGGAGCGGGGGTCATCGCGGCGCGCAGGCTGGGCGCGGCCGAGCTCGTCGACCCGGAGGAATATGCCGTGGGGAGCATAAAGGAAACCCTCTTGAAGTACCCAGCTCTCGAGCCCCTTCTCCCGGCCATGGGTTATGGCAAAGCTCAGATTGCAGAGCTGGAGGAGACTATAGCGAGAACCCCGTGCGATGCAGTGGTAATCGGGACCCCTATAGACCTGAGGAGGGTGATAAGGCTCGACAAACCTGCAGTCAGGGTCAGGTATGAACTCGAGGAGATAGAAGGGCCGGGCCTCGAGGAAGTCCTGAAACAAAGGCTGGGCTTCTGGTAGACTGTCGTAGGCCGCCCCGGCAGGGCACCCTGGCCGGGCAGCCCACCCGGGAGACCGCCCCTGTCAATGCGCGCGGCATTCCCCGGAGCTAGTTTTAGAAGGCTCTGTGGAATCATTTACAGCAATGTAAGATCATGGTATAATGAAAAAGACGTGCTCTGGGGCGGGCCGCGGATGGGGGGAATGGTCACGAGGTACGTAGCTCCTCGATTGGGTGCTTCCCGGCTCGATGCCCGGGGCCTGTGGTGTGCTCCGCCAGCCGTAGTTGCGGTCGTGGCCGGCTGCTTCTTCGCCTGTTTGGTCGTAGCCACGGGACTGGCGTCCGCAGAGTCCTGGCAGCTCAGGGGGAAATGGACATCTGCTGTTGTGCTCACGCTCGGTGATGCCGAGATCCCAGATTGGAGATTCGAGAGCGGGGTCGAGGTCAGCCTGGACTCAAAGGCGGGAAACTCAAGGACCGTAAGCAACCGTGGCTTTTCTTTCGACCTCGCCGCCAAGGCGCCTGTCCCGGCTCCGGGTATACCTGAAGGAAAGCTGGGGCTTGAGTTGGACTTGGGCCTCCCGCATGACATAAGGCTTCGCCCCGGGATTGCAGTCTCTCGGAAATTCGACCCGGATGATTTTGATCCGGATGATGACATGCCGGATACGACTGACACATTGTCCGGCCGCCTGCGCCTCGACTGGGGAAAGAAAGGCGGGGCGGCCCAGCTCGGCGCGCGCTGGTCTGGAGCCTACATAACTTATCCTTTCAGGTGTGAAAGCCGGCACTTCAAGGCAGACAAGACCCTAACCCTGAATCTTGTGCCGAAGACCGGGGTTTTTCGGGGGATGAGGGCCAGGATAGAGTTGGCCCGGGCAAGCAAGGACTACCCTGTGAAACCTGAAATCTCATCCCTTACGGGGACAACCTCCGTTGAGGTCAAGATGCCGATGACCGGGTGGCTTGACTTAACGCTATCAGGGGAGGGAAGAGTCAAGGATTACCCAGGCGCCCCTGCAAGGTCTTACAGGCAACGGGCGGTCGAGGGCAAGCTGGCCGCGAGAGGTATACAGGATATCCTGGTGACACTCTCGATCGGCGAGAAAGACAGGGACTACCCGTGGTCAAGTCGCAAGTCCTATGTTACCCGGTCTCGGACGGTGACCGGGAAGTGGGCGCCAGCGAAGGCCCTGGATTTCGAGCTTTCATCGGGCTCTGAGAATAGAGAGGTCCCGGGAGATCCGGCCGGCGAGTATAGTCGCAAGGAGCAGGAGTTGAAGATGGGCTATCGCATAAGCCCCTCCCTGCGATTATCCGCCCATGCCGGCTATGTTACAAAGGCCTTTCTCCATGACCCGCAAGAAAATTATTCCACCCGGGTGCTCGGGCTGGATATTGCGCACACGATCCGCAAGGGTGTCAACATGGTCATTCAATTCCAAAGGAGGGACAAGAGCTACCCCAACGATCCATCCCGGGCAGAGGGGGAGTACACGTTCGAATCCAGGATATCCTGTCTGATTTGAAAGCCCTTGAAGTCATTCATGTGCCAGTGTAGAATAATGTGGGCAGGCCGATAAGATTTTTCGCGCTTTTGAGGAGGAGATCTTGTTGGGGAAGTTCAGGACCGATCAATTGCGGAATGTGGCCCTAGTATCTCATGGAGGCGCGGGCAAGACCAGCCTGGCTGAGGCGTTGCTATTCGACTGTGGCGCTTCCGACAGGTTAGGCCGCGTTACGGAAGGCACGGCAACGACCGATTACGAGCCCGAGGAGGTCAAGCGCAAGATATCCATCAGCACCGCCCTCGCCCCATGCGAGTGGAACGGCAGCAAGGTCAATATCCTGGACACCCCGGGGTATGCTGACTTCCTTGGAGATACCATTGGTGCATTGAGGGTTGCGGATTCCGCTGTAGTGCTGGTGTGTGCAGCGTCCGGCGTAGAGGTGGGCACCGAGACAGTGTGGCAGTTTGCCGATGAGAGGAGCCTACCGCGGCTTGTATTCATAAACAAGATGGACCGCGAGAATGCGGATTTCTATAAGGTGCTGGAGGCCGTACGGGAGCGTTTTGGGCGCCACGTTGTACCGATCCAGCTGCCTATAGGTGCTCAGGACACGTTCAAGGGCGTGGTTGACCTCGTCAGTGAGAAGGCCATCCTATTTGACGGAGGCGGTAAGAAAGCTACATTGGGTGAGGTACCGCCGGAGCTCAAAGACCGCGTCCAGGAATACCGTGCCGCGCTTTTGGAAGCAGCAGCAGAAAACGATGATGAGCTCATCGAAAAATACCTTGGCGGCGAGGAGCTTACGGAGGAGGAGATCAGGAACGGACTCAGAAAGGGAGTCTCCGCGGGCAAGACCGTTCCGGTCCTCTGTGGTTCCGGCTTGAAGAACATAGGGATCCAGCCGCTACTCGACGCTATCGTAAGCTACCTGCCTTCCCCGGCCGATCGCCCGGAGTCCGAAGGCGTCAACCCGGAAACCAAGGCCCGGGAAAAACGCCCCAATAATGCAAATGCTCCATTGTGCGCCCTGGTATTCAAGACCATGGCAGACCCGTATGTGGGCAAGCTCACTTACTTCAGGGTGTATTCCGGCTCCGTGCATTCTGATTCCCAGGTCTATAACGCTACCAGGGGAGTACAGGAACGCGTCGGGCAGATATTCTTTATGCGGGGAAAGCAGCAGGAACCCACCGACGAGGTCATCGCCGGAGATATAGCCGCCGTGGCCAAGCTCCAGGAGACGACAACCGGGGATACGCTGTGCGACAAGGGGAATCCCATAGTGCTGGAGCCGATCTCGTTCCCGCAGCCGAATCTCTCGCTGGCAGTCCGGCCGAAGAGCAAGGCGGACGAGGACAAGATCGGCGTCGGGCTTGCGCGCCTGGCCGAGGAGGACCCGACCTTCCAGGTCCGCAAGGACACGGAGACGGGCGAGACAGTTATCTCCGGCCTCGGAGAGCAACACCTCGAGGTCATTGCGGATCGTCTCAAGCGCAAATTTGGAGTAGAGGTTACCCTTGATACCCCCAAGGTACCCTACCGGGAGACCATACGGGGCACGGCAAAGGTAGAGGGCAAGCACAAGAAACAGACCGGCGGACGCGGGCAATACGGCCATGTCTGGATAGAACTGGAGCCCCTGCCGCCCGGGCAAGGTTTCGAGTTCGTGGACAAGATCTTCGGCGGTGCAGTGCCCAAACAGTACATCCCGGCAGTAGAAAAGGGCATCAGGGAGACGATGACCGAGGGGGTGCTCGCCGGTTACCCGATGGTTGATTTTCGCGTGACGCTCTATGACGGCTCCTACCACCCGGTTGACTCCTCGGAAATGGCGTTCAAGATTGCAGCTTCAATGGCTCTCAAGAAGGGCGCCATGGAGGCTAAGCCGGTGCTCTTGGAGCCCATCATGAATGTCGAAGTCGTGGTCCCGGAGGCTTATATGGGAGACATAATGGGGGATCTTAACAAGAGACGCGGCAAGATCCTCGGCATGGAGCCCCAGGGCAAGAACCAGGTAATCAGGGCGCTTGCGCCCATGGCTGAGATGTTTAAGTATGCGATCGACCTCAGGTCGATCACGGGGG
>DUSO01000100.1 GCA_012842565.1 Bacillota bacterium | reverse complement strand
CTTGCCGCACCCCCCGACGCCCCCGTCGCGCCACTCGAAATCATTGCCAATACAGTCTATATTCTTCAAGGTCTCGAAGACATTGCCTGTCAGGACAACATCCCGCACCCTTTCCGCTATCCTGCCGTTCCGGATCATAAACGCTTCCATGGCGCTAAAAGTAAACATCTCGGCCGCAGTCTGCCCGCCATAGGCTTCGACGGCATAGATTCCCTCTTTGATATCGCTGATCATGTCTTCAAAGCTGACATCGCCCCCCTCAATACAGGTGTTGGTCATGCGCACGATGGGGCGATGGCGGTGATTCACAGCACGGCCGTTCCCCGTTGGTTTTTCGCCCATCTTGCCTGCAGTTTCCCTGGAATGCAGGCGCCCCGCCAGTATCCCGTCCTTGATGAGGTATGTCTTTCGGGCAGGGACGCCTTCGTCATCGAAGGCATATGAGCCTCGGTGCCCCGGTATAGCGGCGCCGTCCACCACGTTCAGCTTGTCGGAGCCGAAGCGCCTCCCTATCGTCATTATCTCCCTCAACTTGTCATTCTCGTAAATAAAGTCGGACTCGCTCAAGTGTCCAAATGCCTCGTGAATAAAGACACCAGCCAGCCCCTGGTCGATTACTACCGTATACTGGCCGCCGCGGACAGGCCTGGCATCCAGCATCTCAACCGCCCTTCCGGCAACATCCAGGACCTCCCTGTCCAGCCCCTCCACGGTCTGAAACCCTGTTGTCCCCCCTGCTGTGAGAAAGCACTGCTGCACCAAGTCGTGGCGCCTGGCAATGGCGATGAGATTGGCCCCGACATGCGAGCTCTCCTGCACGAGACGTGTGCCTTCAGAATTGGCATAATACTTCTTTACATATGTATCCAAATAGGCAACAGTGGTGGTCTGGATAAGGTCGCTGTAGCCCAACATTATCTGGTTATAGTGGGATAATAATTCCCTTTTTTCCGAAATCGGAATAAGCCTCGGGTCCTTTGTGACAGCAAGCGGAATCGAAGCTACCACCGGTTCTACGGGCGCGAGACGGACCTTCTCCCCGCCGGCCAGTCTCGCATAAGATATCGCGGCCTCGACCTTTTCCTTTAGACGTGGCAGCCCGTCAAACGAGACAAAACCCCAGCCCCCATGCACAAGCGCCCGCACGCATCCGCCGAGCGCAGTGAATCTCCCGGTCTCGTCGACATCGTGCCCCCGTAGGGATATGCGCGTCATTTCCACCTCTTCGATTCGAATCTCGATAAAATCGGCACTCGTCGCGCTCAGCGCACGATCGACCTCATCCCATACTCTCGCCTCATTTACAGGCTCATCTCGCATTTGATCTGCCTCCTACGACTACTGGCACCAGACTCTATAGTTCCCATATCTTACTTACGACACTCCATGAATATGCCCTTCTTTTGACGGCAATGATAATAACGTAAGGTCGATAGTGGCCGAGCGCAGATCGTTACAGGATCCGTCGGATCGGGGCTTGTAACGGTCGGGCAAAGGTTGTCACGGGCCGGTCACTTGCGGGTCCGTGGCAGCCGGAGCGCAGATCACTGCCTGTCTTGTAAGGGTCTGCGGCAGTTGAGTGAGACTGTCGCAGGCTCAAAAGAGATGCGCAGTGGTCGAGCTAAGATTGTCATGGGTTCCGCAGGTCCTGGTGTTTTTGACTTGAGGTCCGTGGCAGTCGAGAGATTGCCACGGGCTTCTCAGGGACTCATGACAGTCGAGTCAAGGTTATTGCAGGTTCCGTAATGGTCTACGGTAGCCGAAAGGTTGCCGTGGGCTATGCAGGGATCTGCAGTAGCCGGAACAAAGGTCACTATCGGCCTTCTCTTTGAGTTTCTACCGGCTTCCGACCCGCCTCAGCAACTCAGTATTCAATGCCCCTCCTGGCTCCAATGCCCTTGGCGAATGGGTGGGCAATGTCACGCATTTCCGTGACGAGGTCCGCCGCCTTGAGGATCTCCTGGGGCATATCCCTGCCGGTCAGGACTATCTCTATATGTCTAGGCTTGTTCCTGATGAGATTCAACACTTCCGGCGTATCTACAAGGCCGTGGCCAATCGCCTGCGATATCTCATCCATAACGACGATGTCATATTCCCCACCCTGGATCGCACCGATGGCCGTGTCAAGCGCAAGACGTGCCGCAAGGGCATCCTCGGGTCTCTCTTCGCCAGCCTTGACAAAGCACTCCCCACAGGCCTGGCATTCTAAGAGGCCCTCGCGTATCAACGAGGCGTTACGGCAGCCCCGGCCGAACTGCATGATCTTAACATCAGGGTAGAGCCTCTCGATGGCGAATAGCTCCCCTGCATAACTTGCTCCTTTCATGAATTGGACGACCAATACCTTGAAGTGGTGCCCGGATGCTCGCAGGGCAAGCCCCAGGGCTGCCGTGGTCTTGCCCTTCCCATTCCCCGTATACACCTGTACGAGCCCGACCTTAAGATGATTCCTCATTGAGAATCCCCCCGTATGGCTGCGTCCGGCCTCCCGGCGCCCCAGCCCCCTCGAATCCCGGTCCCTTCGCCCCGGCCTCGAGTGTTACCACCAGCGGACACTCGAGAATAGGATGTTTCATCACGATGGAAGCGACCCCATAGACATCCATGATATTCTCCGGCGTCAGGACATCCCACGGGCGTCCCTGGCAATGGATGCCTCCTGACTTCATCATGACGATCAGGTCACAATACCTTGCCGCAAGGTTTATATCGTGTAGCACCACGCCGCAGGCAAGGCCGTCGACGTGGCTTAAGGAAATTATTAGCTCCATGATCTCTACCTGATATCTCACGTCGAGGTGAGAGGTGGGCTCATCCAGCAACAGCACCTGTGGCTCCTGTGCCAGGGCCCTGGCTATGATCACCCGCTGGCGCTCCCCGCCGCTCAAGGTATCTATGGGGCGGAAGGCGAGGCCAAGAACGCCGGTGCGGCTCATGGCCCGCCGCGCG
>DUSO01000099.1 GCA_012842565.1 Bacillota bacterium | reverse complement strand
GGAGCGCGGTAGCTCCTGAGCCCCTCCCCGCGGCCCCAGTCCCGCGCGCAACAGGCGAATCAACATCCAGTCAATAGAGTCCAATCAATGAGCCAAGCCGGTGAGTCGGCGGCACTCAGCTTTACATGAGGACCACCAGGCTGCGGGGACGCCCTAGATTTGTCCGCGGATACGGGATGGTAATGACGAACCGGACGGCCAGGGCTGGTACGGATCAGCGGAGTTCGCAGATGTGCGGTCTCAATCTCATAGCAGGTGAAACCTGTCCAGATCCCGGGGAATCCGGATTCTATCCTGGCCAAGGACCGAGGTGAGGTATTGCTCCATCTGCTGGATTCTTGTGTCTGAATACGCCGGGTTGAGGTGGACCGGAAGAAGGAGATGCACACCCGCCTGTTGTGCGATCTGCGAGACGCCCGGCGCATGAGAATGTCCTGAAAAGCTGCCGGGGGATATGCTATCGCTCTCCCTGGAGATCCTTTCATAATCCTGACTGTCAAACCAGGTCTCATGCATCAGGATCCTGACTCCGTCGACGAAGCGGGTCGTATCTTCCGTACAGCTCGTGTCCGTGATATAGGCCAGTTCATTATTGAACACCAGCCCGACCGAGGGGTCGGTGTGAGGCTGCACCCTGACCTTGACCTCTAAATCGCCAATGGTATTCACCCCGGGCTCGAGCTCGATAAGCTCAAGTTCCATCGGGAATCTGTCAAGTGGCGTGGAGAATATAGGGCTCCTGCATATGCTCGCCAGATTCTCCTCGAGGCTGCGACCGGTTATCCTGGAACCCGGTCCTGCGATTCTCACCTTCTTGCCCTTAAGTACAAAAGGAACATAGGTAAGGCCGATGGAATGGTCGAGGTGAAAGTGAGATAGGAATATGAAGATGTCGTTATACCGCTTGAGCAAGTCTTGACCGGGAGGAACAAGGAAGCGACGGAAGCCGGTCCCCAGGTCAACTATCAAGAGCCACTTAGGGGTCTCCACAACCACACATGCCGTTTCTCTCGTATCTGACGGGATCCACCCCATGGTCCCATACAATGTCACGGCAAAACGCAATCGTCTCATCTCCCAGAGTAGAGAAGACGGGGACCTGCGCCCCTCACGAGGGCGTGCAGCCCTCCGCAGAACCCCCATCTCGTTGTAATCCTCCTGATGCAGACTCAACTAGGGTATAAGGCTGCCAAATCTCACGGCAGTCCCCTCAAATGTCACAAAGCCGGTGCCCGACAGCCTCAAAGTCAAGTCTGAGCCATCGCCGCTTTCAGTCACGAAATACCTGACCGCGTATCCCTTCACATTGCCTCCACCCGACTGGCCAACGCCTACCACGTTATATGCCGGATAATAAAGCAGCCTGATGCTTGAGTAGGAATGGTCGGGCGGCAGGTCAAGTCTAGAATCGCTAAAGAAATTGGCGATCGTCCAGTTCCTGTAGACCTCGTCGAATGTCTTATAGATCACAGAGGGGAAGGCATCTATCACGTAGTCTTTGCTCTTTATCAATCCAAGAAGCGCCGAAGGCCCAAAATGATCGCGCAGATACTGGACGAAGAGGTAGGATGCGCCGTAATTGGCGAGAGTCCCGTTTCCCCAATATGTCAGCGAGGTGCTCTCGGGCATGGTAAAGTATCCTATCGGGTCATAGGTGTAAGGATCACGGGCGTAAAGGTATGGGAACATGATATCCCCTTCAGCACTGGGGTCGCTGTAGTCATTCAGGACCATGGCGAGCATCGAGAGGCCCTCATTAAACCATGTATCGTCCTTGTCAAAGGATCGCCCGCTCCTGACCTTTTCTCCGAAGAAGATCATGTGCTGGAATTCATGGGCCAGTACCGATGCAAGAAGCCGGTCGTCGCTCAGATTGCCGTTCAGATAGACGATCTCCGTTTCGTTAGAATAAGGGTTATCGGGGACATTCGGCAATTCGTCTGCGGGGTAGTAGTACCCACCTACCCCGTCAGGCAGCGGTGTCACCAGGATGCATACCCGCGGGTCGCCATCTGCATCCCAGGGATTATTAGGGGAAAGCTCATAGCCAAAGTTCGCATGATTTGTCCCCCATACCCCTGAGTCAAACTCACTTGCGAGCATCTGAGCCCTGGCTGACGAAAAACCAGCGTTGTCATCAACGAAGACATAACAAGTATTACCCACGACCTCTACCGTTGCAGAGACCTGGGCAAATACGCCGCCTGAAAAATCCTTTATTACATAGAAGGTTCTCCGGTCCCCGACATTATACCGCGGCGCAGGCGAGACCTCAACCCTCTGAAGCATCTGGGGCCTGATCCGGCCCACCCTGTCGAGGGCCTCCCGCGAGAGCCTCCGGACAGCGGCATCCATCTCCGGCTGGCGGTAGAGCCTCGGCTTGACCCGCCTCGCAGATTCTATCATCAGCTTGCCGGGTGGCAGGACGGGTTTCCCCCGGGGCCTGACTGCAAGGCCACGACCGCTCGATGCACTGAGGGTGACCGAGAAATCAGGATTGTCTCCGAGTGCCAGGTACCTGGGCCCTGCCACGGTGACGACGGTATCCTGCGGGCCGAAGGCGATTGACTGGATCTGGGCTGATGACCCTCCAGGAAACTCCACGGTCGTCGTGTTGCTTAGCCTGAGGTATATCGTCACCGTCTGGTCGGCCGGCCGGACTGGCATAAGCATTGAAAACGGGGCATACCCCGTTGCCGACACCTCGAGCCTCTGGGTGCGGGCTGGCACACCCGAGATGACGAATGCCCCGTTCTGGTCTGTCTCTTTCCGGAAGCCGCCGAGTTCCACTATGGCCCCTGCGATGGGAATTGGCGTGCCGCCGCCCGACTGACTACCATCGGGCTGGCTGTTATAGTAGACAAAGCCCCTGACCGTCCCTGTACTCGCCACGGTCGACCCGAGGCCACATCCCGCTATTAAAAACGTAAGAGCCGCAATGGCCAAAACCACCAGCAGCCTGGCCTTCAAGTTACCCCTGAAATGCCCTGAGCCCTCTCCCGACACTAGAATCAAACCTCCTGGATGTCGCGCCTGAACTGTTCTGTCTACGTATGCTAAGAGCCTTTCGTCGACTGCCTTTGCCTTTCAGCGGCTGCCAGCTTGGCCTTCAATCACCGGCCTAATCTACCCGCCATCACCGGCCGTGATGGCCGGTCCCTCGTCACCGGGGCATCATTGCCAGATTATTATCGCCGCGCCATCATGGCCGGACCCTTGAAACCAAATTATTCTTCGTTTACCGTCGAATTCCTTCAGATGAGATGAGGGGAACTTGGATGAAAGGAGCGGGCCGCAAAGGAGCGGCTCTAAGACCAGCTTGCCGCTCCTTTGCGCGATTTGAGCGATTGAGGTAACCATGAGCATTGAGGCGGTTTCCTTGTGGCTCGCTGGAAAAGACGAGACGGGCTACCATGGGGTCAATGGCCTGTGTCAGCGAATACCGCCGCATCCCTCCCAGTTGCTGGCCATATCTGCGGGTCCTGCTGCAAGCCGTACGACCGGGCGCGCTCCTGGGTGCGGCGCCTCGCATACTCAAAGGCTTCGCGCGCAGTTATTATGCCATCGCCGTTTGCATCGGCCGCCCGCCTTCCATTACCTACGAACGTGTTAACGCCCTCTATGAGGCTACTGGTAAATAGCCCGGATGAATTGACCTCCAGTGAATCCTGGTTGTCATTGCTCGCCATCATCACTATGAAGCCGGCTATGGTAAGGTCGCGGGCAAAGGTCGAAAGCCTCGGCAAGAACGGCCCCCGCTCGGGTGCCACGCCGCCGGTGGGAGAGCCTGCCCCGGAACCTGTCCCCGTCTCGAGACGTGCATTCTTTGTCATGCCCCCGCTCCGGCAGCTGTCGAAGATGAGCACCACATTCCTGCACCTGCTCCCGGAGAGCCACTGTTCCAACTCGTCATCTGTTATAAGACTTGATGAATCCTGCACCGACGCCTCATAAGGGGCTATGAATTCATCCAGGCCGTCCGGCTCCGACCCGGGCACCTGGCCGCCATGCCCCGAGAAGTAGATCATTATGTAGTCCTGCGGGTCAGCCCGGCTGGCCAGTGCAGTGATCCGTGACCGGATGTTTGCCTTGGTGGCCTCGTCGTCAAAAAGGGTCTCCGGCTCTCCTGCAAGTCCGTTACTCGTCGAAAACGTATCGAACATCGACCGAGCGTCAGGGACCGCCCCTGTCAGATTTGGAATGCTAAGGTACCTGTTTATCCCGATGAACAGGTAATGAAAGGCCCCAACCCTGGCCTCCCCAACTGGCGTGACAACGCCGGCCTTCACCTGCACACCGCTTACCCTGAGAGGCATGAATTCAGGATGGCTTACCGCCACTTCATAGGTCCCCGGCGGCAAGGCCTGGATGATGAAATAGCCGTCAGGACGGCTGGTGGCGGTGTATTCACGACCGTCCCAGCTTGTGGCGAGGATGCTGGCCCCACCGAGAGGGGAATACTCACTGAACGTTGCCGCATACTTATGCACTACAAGAGACGGCCTGGTACCGGAGCCGGCTTGGCTCAAAGCGGAACGGCCAGCCCGGGCAAGCGGTGTCGGGGAATACACGTAGCCCGATATGGCCCCATATTGTGGGTTCTGGCCACCCTGCGGGGGGCCGTCCCCCGGTCCGGTGCCCGGGCTCCCGCCCGGCACAACCGCGGTTATGGTACACCCGGTTGCGGCGAGGCTCGCGATCCCCAGGATCAAGATAAGTCCAGCCGCCCTCAAGGCTTGCTCCCTCAAGGTCCGGCCTCTCGAAGTCCAGCCTATGAACTTCCTTACAGACTCCCGATGCAAACCCTCTTTAGCCATATACCAGCACCCCCACCACTGCAACATATCCATGCAGCGTCTTCTATTACAACAACTGCCTACCATATCATTCTTCAGATTCTAATTCTTCTTTGGGGTGCAGGCTCCTGCCAGTTATTCCAAGGTAATATATGGATCAAATGTATCCGGCTGGAGATCGATACATCAAGGCGAAAAAGGAATGCCGAAAACCCTGATGGCATTTTGGGTGGTAACACTGGCGATATCTTCGAAGGACGTCCCTCTGAGGTGGGCGAGTTCTTCAACCACATACCGTACAAAGGCGGGCTCGTTTCGCTCGCCCCTGTGAGGAGTTGGGGCGAGATACGGGCAGTCAGTCTCAACCAGGAGCCTGTCCTGCGGGACGGCAGCGGCCACCTCCTTCGGCCTGCGGGCATTCTTAAAGGTCACGGGACCGCCAAATGAAATGTAAAAGCCCATCTTGATGCATTCTCTTGCCATTTCGAGGCTGCCGGAGAAACAGTGCAGGACACCATAGCGGCCGGATAGGCCGCCGCCCGGGACACCTTCTCCTTTGAGAATCTCCATGACATCTCCATGGGCTTCACGGTCGTGGATAACCACAGGGAGGCCGAGCTCCCTCGCGAGGCGGAGCTGAGATATGAAAACGGACCGCTGCACATCGCGAGGAGATAAGTCATAGTGATAATCGAGCCCGATCTCTCCGACCGCCACGACCTTTTGGTGGGAGGCGAGGGTGCGTATCCTGTCGATGGCGTCATCGGGGGCATCCTTGGCATCATGGGGGTGAATGCCGATAACGGCATACACCCCCTCATACCGCCCCGCGAATTCCACGGCGCGTTCGGAAGATTGGATGTCATACCCTACGGCCAGTATGATGCGCACGCCATTTTGCCTTGCGCGCTCAATTACCGCTTCCCTGTCCGGATCAAAGTCTTCGTGATCCAGGTGGGCGTGGGTATCCACTATAAAGTGGGTCCAGGTACCTTCAGCCGGAAGCACCCGGACATCCTCTGCCAGGCGGACCTCGGCGTCCTCTATCATTCTAGCGGACCTTCGCCCCCGCGCCTATCTCTCGATCTGTCGTCAAGACCGAGAGCCTTCCATCCTCGGCCACTGCGGCGAGCAGCATGCCCTGCGAGATCAGCCCGCGGAGTTTTGCGGGCTTGAGGTTCGCAACAACGACGATTTCCTTGCCAATGAGTTCTGCTGGTGAATACTGGAGCGCTATGCCGGCCACGATCTGCCGCCGCTCTCCTCCCAGGTCCACCTCGAGCCTGAGAAGTTTGTCTGCGCCCTGCACCTTGGCCGCGTCCACGACCTTTGCAACCCTAAGGTTGACCCTGGCGAACTCATCTATGGTGATGAGGCCTTCGCCCTCAGGACCGGGTTTCTCGGTAGGTGTCTCAGCAGGCTTCTCGGTGGCCTTCTCGGCATGCCCCTCCGTTTCATGTGACACCTTTTCCTGTGACACCGCCTTCTCACCTTCCTCAATCCGCGGGAATATAGGAGACCCGCGCCTTATCCGTGTGCCCGGAGGGATCACTCCCCATCTCTCCGCCTGGTCCCACCCCGCATCTTGTGGACTTCCGGTTAATCCGAGCTGGTTCCAGATCTTTTCACATGCCGCCGGCATAAACGGGGTGAGCGTTATGGCGGCAATCCTCAACGCTTCGGCGACATTGTACATCACGGTGTTCAATTCTTCCCGGGTCTCCTCGCTCTTGGCAAGAGACCAGGGCGCCCGCTCGTCGATGTACTTATTGCCTCCCGTCACGACCCGCCAGATTTCCTCTATTGCGCCACTGAAATCGAGGCCCTCCATCTTTGCCCTGGCGGCCCTCACGGCGGCGAGCGATTCCTCTATAAACGCCCGGTCGGGTGCAAGGGCCCGGCCCGCTCCCGGCCCGGGGATGACCCCGTCCAGGAATTTATCGGTCATAGCCATGGTGCGGTTCAAGAGGTTCCCGAGATCGTTGGCCAGGTCGGAGTTGTAACAATGGATCAAACCCTCTATGGAGAAATCCCCGTCGCGCCCGAATGGAATCTCGCGCATGAGGTAAAACCTTAGCGCATCCGCGCCGAACCTCTGAGCGAGCGTCACCGGATCGATCACGGTCCCTTCCGTCTTGCTCATCTTGGCGCCCTTTATATTCACAAAACCGTGGCCAAAGACCGTCCGGGGCAGGGGAAACCCGCAGGCCATCAGCATAGCAGGCCAGATCACGCAGTGAAACCAGGTTATGTCCTTGCCAATCAGGTGCAGGTCGGCGGGCCACCATTTATTGAATTGGTCCGGACCCGCCATGTAGCCTGCGCCGGTCACATAGTTTATCAGTGCATCAAACCAGACGTAGACCACCTGGCGCTCGTCCAGGGGCATCGGCACGCCCCACGCCATGGTCGACCGTGAGATGCTGACGTCCTGGAGCCCTTCCTTGAGCCGGTTTACGATCTCATTCCTCCGCGTCTCAGGCTGTATGAATTCAGGATGCTCCTCTATGTGCCTGAGGAGGGGTTCCTGGAATTTCGAGAGTGCGAAGAAGTAATTCTTCTCTTCGACCCATTCCACCTTTTTACTGGGGTGGAGCGGGCAGTGCCCCTCGACCAGGTCGTCCTCCCTGAGAAATGCCTCACACGACACGCAGTACCAGCCGGAATAGGTCCCCTCATATATATAGCCGCGCTCGCTGGCGCGCCTCACCATATCTTGTACCGTCGCGATGTGATCGTCGTCTGTCGTACGGATGAACCTGTCATACCTGATGTTCAGAACGTCCCACGCCCTCTTGAAGAGGCTCACCATCCGGTCGCAGAATTCCTTTGGAGTCAAGCCTTCTGATTCGGCCTTTCGGGCCACGTTGAGGCTGTGCTCGTCCGTGCCGGTGAGGAAAAATGTATCATACCCTGCAAGACGCTTAAACCTCGAGATGACATCGGCCGCGATCTTTTCATAGGCATGACCGAGGTGGGGTTCTCCATTCACATAATCTATTGCGGTGGTCAGGTAAAACTTCTCGCCCTTAGCGCGAGCGCCTTTATCGTCCTGCACTGCCTGCGACGCCTCCTATATCATCCCGCTTGGTGCAAACCCCTGTTTACAGGTTGTCTAAAACCCTTTGCTACAATTCAATCAGAAAACCGCCGGTCGGCCTGGCGCGGTTGACCAGGCGAGACCGTAAGATCCGGTCCGTAGGCCGGGGGTAGCCGCTTATAGCTCCACAAACCTCACGTCCTGGACCCCGTCTACTTTGAGAATATCAGAAAGAATATCGTCTACGCGCCTATCAGGGCCCATGTGATGCCCGAATATGCTGTCGACGCCCAGAAGCATGAGCGCAGTCCCGCCGGCCGTCTTGCGCGCCACGTGCATCGAGGCGATATTTATCCCGTGGCGCCCGAGGACCATCCCGACGGGCCCAACAACCCCTGGCTTATCCACATGCGGGATGACCAGGATATGGCCCTCGCAGGGTGCATCGGCGCGGTAACCGTCAATCTCTACAATGCGGGGTTCATGCTTTCCAAACAGCGTCCCGGCGACCCGGTGAACGCCTTTGTCACTATCTGCCTCAGCTATAATGAGGCTTGAGAAGTCAAAGGAATTGACCTCCTTTGATTCAGAGATCTTGATCCCCCGGCCGAGCGCAAGGACCCTGGAGTTGACGGTATTGACCTCCTCGGTCATTACTGGAGAAAGGAGCCCTTTAAGCAAGGACGCCATGACAAGGCCGGTATCGACATCCGCCAGGTCCCCGCCATATGTTACACTCACCTTCCTTATGCCGGCGCCACAGAGGGCGACCAGCAATCTACCAAGCCTCTCCGCCAGCGGCAGGTATGGGCTCACCGCCGCGAGGGTCTCGGGCGAGATCCTGGGTGCATTCACAGCATTCTTATAGGGCTGTCCGAGAAGCACATGGGCGACCTGTTCTGCCACATCCGTCGCTACGTTGATTTGCGCCTCCTCGGTAGACGCGCCGAGATGAGGGGTCACAACCACATTCTCCAGGGTCAAAAGAGGATTATCCCGGGGCGGCTCCTGCTCGAACACGTCGAGCGCAGCGCCGGCCACCTTGCCCGAGACTATGGCGTTATAAAGCGCCTTTTCATCTATGATTCCGCCACGGGCGCAATTGATGATCCTGACCCCATCCTTCATGAGGGCAAATTCCCTGGCCCCGATGATGCCCTTGGTCTCCTTTGTCAGAGGGCAATGGACCGTTATGAAGTCCGACTCCGAGATCACTTTGTCGAATTCTGATAGCTCGGTGCCGAGCTCAGATGCCCTCTCTCTGGATAGAAAAGGATCGTAGGCCAGCACCCTCATGTGCATGGCACAAGCGCGGCGCGCAACCTCGGTGCCGATGCGGCCGAGCCCGATAACGCCAAGCGTCTTATCATAGAGTTCAATGCCTGTAAACCGCCCTCTCTCCCACTTGCCGGCCTTGAGCGATGCATGTGCCTGTGGCACGTTTCTGGCAAGGGCGAGGATCATTGCCCATGTGTGCTCAGCTGTCGACATGGTATTGCCTTCCGGGGCGTTCAAGACCACTATACCCCGCCTCGTCGCCGCTTCGACATCGACATTGTCCACGCCGACACCCGCGCGGCCGATTACCTTTAGCCTGGCTGCCCGGGAGATCACATCGGACGTGACCTTTGTGCGGCTCCTGACGATGAGGGCATCGTACTCGGAAATCCTCTCCAGGAGTTCCTCTCCACTTATCTTTGGAAGGTAGTCAACGTCAAATTCGGGAAACGACTTGAGCCGCTCGATTCCTTGTTCTGCAATGGCGTCAGCTACGAGTATCCTCAAAGAAACCACCCTGCTTTCACACAATCCAAGCCGCCTTCAACTGATCAAAGCCTCCGCCGCAGCAACCCCCATCCCCAGCTTTACCGGGTACCCGAGGTCGCGCAGTGCGAGCTCAATCGCAGAGACCGCCTTTAACATGTCCATCTGGCTGATATACCCGAGATGGGCGAGCCTGAATATCTTCCCTGAAAGCTCACCTTGCCCGCCCGCGAGCACCACTTCGTATTTCCGGGCCCGGCGCCTGAATTCATCGGCATTCATGCCATCCATGGCCTTGACTGCGGTCACGGTGGTAGAAGCCCATTCATCACTGGCAAGAAGTTCAAACCCCAACGCACGCATTGCCGTCCGGGCAATCTGGGAGAGCCTGGTATGATGTGCGACAAAATTTACGGGACCCTCGTCCAGGATCATAGTCAAAGCCTCATTCAGTCCAAAGAGGAGCGAGACGGCGGGGGTGCTGGGCGTCTCTCCTTTTGCCGCAGAGCGTTTGGCCTGCCGGAGGTCAAAGTAGAAACGCGGCAGGGACGAGCTCTCCATGGCCTTCCAGGCGTCATTGCTCACCCCGACTATAGCGAGCCCCGGGGGGGTCATCAAGGCCTTTTGGGACGCGGCAATGACGATATCTATTCCCCATTCATCCATCGGAAGCTCCATTGCAGCAAAGGAGCTTATGGCATCTACGATCACGAGCGCCCCGTGGTCCTTGGCGATCCGTGCTATCGTCCTGACGTCGTTTCTCACGCCGGTCGAGGTCTCATTCTGGGTGATAAAGACGGCTCTCGCGGGCTTTTTATCCTTACGGTCGAGTTCCTCCTGGAATCTATGGGGCTCGACCGGCTTTCCCGGCTCCTCGGAAGGTATCCGCACCGTCTCTATTCCGTAGGCCTCTAGTATCTTGGCGTAGCGCTCACCGAAAACCCCTGATACGCTCACCAGGGCACGGTCACCCGGCGAGAGGAGGCATGATACGGCAGCCTCCATACCGCCTGTTCCCGAGGATGTGAGGATGATGGCATCGCCGCTCGTCTTCAGGAGTTGCCGCGATTTTTCGGTGACTTCGGCAAGCATCTTGTGGAATTCAGGACCCCTATGGTTGATCATAGGGCGGGACATTGCCCTCATGACACGCGGCGGGATTGGCGTGGGTCCGGGAATAAAAAGATCAGCCTTTTCCTCAAACATGAATAATTCCTCCTCGGGCGAATGAAACTCTCGGGCGAATGGGACTCGGCCGCACGAGAATACTCTGCGGCGGTTGTATATAATTTAACAGTGTCGGCACGAGATGTCAACGGAAGGATGATTGGAGGCTAGTTGCCATCTCGGGCTCCGGGGTGGGCGAATATCTACCGCCTGCATTCTGTAGACATCCATTGTTTGACATGGCCTGCAGAATGATGCTATCCTTGAGGCGGGCAAGCAGTACCGCCTGGGACTACCCAGCCTATGATAACGAATGGGATGGACGCTCTATTCCATGACGGCGCTGAAAGGGGCACAGGCTAGTGCAGACCGCACTGGGCTTTTCACTGTCCGAGTTCAAGATTTCCCGGCAGTTTGACCCCGATAGTGAGGTCGTCCTCTTCGAAGGAGATTGCCGGGACCTCCTCGCCGCGATACCGTCCGGTTGTATACAGCTCGTGGTGACTTCACCCCCCTACAATATAGGGAAGCCCTACGAACAGCGTCTTGAACTGGATGAGTATCTACGCCAGCAGGCGGAAATAATCCGCGAGTGTGTCCGGACGCTCTCTGACCGGGGCAGCATCTGCTGGCAAGTGGGAAACTATGTCGAAGGTGGCGAGGTCGTGCCCCTGGATATAGTGCTATATCCCATCTTCAAAGCACTCGGGCTCAGACTTCGTAACCGGATAGTCTGGCACTTCGAACATGGACTTCATTGCTCGAGGAGGCTCTCAGGCAGGCATGAGACGATCCTCTGGTTTACCAAGTCAGACGATTACGTGTTTAACCTCGACGCGATCCGCGTTCCCCAGAAGTACCCAAAAAAGAAACATTACAAGGGACCCAGGGTGGGCCAGTACTCCAGCAATCCCCTGGGCAAAAATCCGGGAGACGTGTGGATAATCCCAAATGTAAAGCATAATCACGTTGAAAAGACCTGCCACCCATGTCAATTCCCTGTGGAGTTAGTTGAAAGGCTGGTGTTGGCCCTTACAAATGAAGGCGACTGGGTGCTGGACCCTTTCATCGGGGTGGGGTCTACCGCTGTTGCTGCCGTGATGCATAAGCGCAAAGCTGCAGGTGCCGACATAATACCAGAGTACATGCGCGTTGCCCGAGAACGCGTAATGCTTGCAAGAGAAGGTAAGTTGAGGACGCGGCCGATGGACAGGCCTGTATATAGTCCACCTCAACCCAAGACTCCCGCGATCCCCGCCATGCCGGAAGATGTTTCACTTAGTGGAAGGGAGGCTTCTTCATGCCCCGTAGAGGTGTTATCGCAGTCCGGAAATGTGTAGAGATGGGAGTCTATTTATGGGAGACACTGCTCGCCCTATTTGTGCTGGTGAGCGTCATCCTCGGGACAAAGGATCTTTTCCTTTATCTTTCGCATGCGCGGTTTGGCGTGAGCGGCACAGGATACTCAGCGTTCCAGGCATTTGTAAGCCATGTCCTCCTTCTCGTAGTAGGCCTTGAGCTAGCTATAATGCTAATCCGTCATACCCCCGGGAGCCTCATCGAAGTGCTGCTCTATGTAATCGCCAGGAAGCTTCTCGTGCCCGGTGCCACGGCTTCTGATTTCGTCCTGGGTGTTGCCTCGATAGTCGGGCTGTTTGCTACACGTAAATACCTCTTCGTCTCCAAGATCGATGTCAGGGAGCATATCATGAATGCCGCAACGCCGGTGCACACGGTGAATGACCTCATGGATACCCACCTCCCCGAGAACGTGGCAAACACGCTCGGAGGACTCATCGTCCATGTAGCCGGCGAGGAACGAGGGGCGATAATGCCTGGTGCCCGGTTCCATGTGGCCGATACCAGGCTTGAAGTAGTCGAGGTCGTCGATGGCCTAATAAGAAAGGTAAAGGTGACCCGGCAGGAGCGCGGGGATATTTGACATCTTGCACTGCATACGCTCGTTGCCATAAAGTTGTCTGGGGATACGAATTTCGTCCCAGCGACGACGTCATACAGAAATAGATACCCGCCTGGGGAGGGAGTGGCATGGGAGGGCCTAATAAGGTACCTGATAGAGTTAACGAGGTGGCTCCGCAATAACGTCCATGCAGCGTACTACTCACCTATGAGGGCTACTGCGGATGCCGGCCGGGCAGCGCTATGAACTCGTGGAAGGGGACATCAGGATGACGCCATCCCCCACTGTTTCCAACCAACGGATTTCCAAGCGTTTGCTGTTGGCTCTGGTAGAATGGATCGAGGGGCGCGGCCTCGGCGTGGTGTATAACGCCCCTAAGGACGGAGAATTGGCCACCCAGCAGGTCTACCCAATCGGAACGACGCTGACCAGCCCTCTCCTACCTGGTTTTGCCCTGGATGTGGAGGCGGTCTTCCGCTAGATAACGCCCCGCTACCCGGTTCGGCAAGGCATAAAAGGCTATTCTGGCCGTGCCGTCCTGGCATTCTATGACAAGACGACTCATCTTATCTAACCCGCCGCCTCCTCGAAAACCGGGACAAGGGCGGCATATAGATCCTTGAAAACACGGAATTGTCGCCTGTAGACATCTGAATTACGGGTATCCGGCAAGACCGTGTCCGAGACCTTCACCAGGTCATGAACTGCCTCATCCATGGACCCCCACAGGTGAGATGCATGCCCCGCAAGGGCTATAGAGCCGAGGGTCTCTGCCTCTAATACCTCTGGTATCTCAATGGGCCTTTCCAGCACATCGGCGAGTATCTGCCTCCAGAGCCGGCTCCGGGCCCCGCCGCCCCCCATCATGAGACCGGACGCGAACGTCCCCGTGGCCTGTTCTATGGTCATGAGATTGTCCTTGAAGGAGAAGGCCACCCCCTCCATCACCGATCTTGCCACGTCAGAGTAAGTCGAGCCGTCCGACAGCCCAAAGAATACCCCACGCGCCCGCGAATTCCACGGGGGACTGCGCTCGCCGCTAAGATATGGGAGATAGATCACGCCTCTTGAACCGGCGGGCGAGCGGGCGGCAGCCATGTCGACAAGCTGGTAACTCGAGACCCCCACCTGGCCCTCGAGCGCCTGTTCCAGGCGGCCAAAGGAGTCTACAAACCACTTGAGCGAGCCCCCGGAGCTGCTCATTGCCCCGGTGCATATCCACAGTCCCGGCAGTGCGTGGCACTGGTTGATAAACCTGCCGTCAAAGCGTGCCGAGTCTATCGTAAGGACCACCCTGCCAGTGGTGCCAAGCATCAGGGTGGCACGGCCAGGGGCTATATTCCCCATGCCAACGCACGCCGCCACTGTATCCACGCAGCCCGCCAGCACGGGCACGCCCGGTTTGATGCCCAGCAATCTCGCGGCCTCAGGGGTTACCTCACCGGCCACGTCCCACGGCTCCAGGAGCTGCGGTAGCACCTCCCCTGGGATACCTTCCCAGGCCCGGAGTTCCTCAGACCACCGCCTTTTTCCCTGGTCAAAGAATAACGTCATCGAGGCCCTGGAGGTATCTATCGTCCGCCTGCCCGTGAGCTTCATGATTACGTATCCGGCAGGCACAAGGATCGTGCGCACCTTCTGCCACAGCTCCGGTTGCTCCTCCCTGAACCAGTTTATAATCGGAAGGGAGAACGAGCCCGGGGCCGGGCGATTGCCCGCGATTTCCTCAATGAGAGTCCCATACCGCCTGGCAAGATCAGCAGCCTGCCGCTCAGATCTCCTATCCGAGAACATGACGGCGTTATGGACCGGCTCCCCCTGCTCATCCACCATGACCAACCCATTCGTGCCGCTTATGGAGATAGCCGCAATTTTGTCGGCCGCGCCCGGTACCTTTCTCAGCGCATCTGAAAAGGCATCGATTGCCGCCCTGAACCAGGTACCGGGGTCCTGCTCCACATAGCCGGGCCTGGGAAATAAAAGCCCATATCCCCGGGATGCGGAGTATAGATTTCGATCTCTTGCGCAGTAGATTGCCGCCTTGCAACTGTATGTGCCTATGTCCAGCGCGGCTACGCATTTCTCCAAATTCATCACCTTCCGACCGCGCGTAAGCCCCTTTCCTTCCTCACGCGCGCCAGTTGCGCCGCGACCTCTATGGCGCCGATCATGCATCCCGGGTCCGCTACGCCCTTCCAGGCGATATCAAAGGCAGTCCCGTGACCTACCGTAGTCCTCACGATAGGTAGCCCGGTGGTCACGGTGACCGCCTCGGAAGATATGAATTTGAGCACCGCGTTCGCCTGGTCGTGGTACATGGCGACTATGCCGTCATGCCCCTCGCGCTTGACCTTTAAAAAGGCCGTGTCCCCGGGCAGCGGCCCGTCTACGCGGATGCCCTCGGCCCGGGCCTTGTTGATCGCGGGGATTATGTGGTCTTGCTCTTCATTCCCCAGTAGCCCGCCGTCGCCGGAATGGGGGTTCAGGCCGCAGACTGCAACGAGGGGATCGTCTATCCCAAAGTCCTCCGAGAGAACCTTCCTGGCCATCCGGATGTTCGAGAGAACGCGTTCCTCAGTGATCATGTCACATGCTTTGCGCAGTGACACATGGCCGGTCACCTGGAAGACTCGGAACTTCCCGGAGACAAGGGCCGTGCCTGCCTCACGCGCACCGACGGCCGACGCAACGAGCTCGGTCTGGCCGTTAAAGGGCGACCCCGCAAGCTTCATGGCTTCCTTGTTCGCGGGCGCACATGCGATGCCGTCGATTCGCCCCGACATGGCAAGTTCTAGCGCTTTATTAAGGTAATCCAGCGACGCCTTGCCAGCCTTTGCAGATACAGTGCCCGGAGATAGCTCTTCTACCTCCAGTGCAACGACATCCAGCACATCTACCCCTCCGCGGGCGGTCACCATGTCCCCTGGTATATCCTCGGGCCCGGCCAGCACCCTAACTTGCACGTTCCCTGCCTCCGCTACCAGCGAAACAGCACGTCGGACGACCCAGCTGTCCCCCACCAGGAAAACGCCGTAATCCCGGTTTTTCAGGGCAAGCACGGCCCTAACAGCTACTTCAGGGCCAATACCATTGGGGTCGCCTATGGGGACTCCGATGGCGACCGGCCTAGCATCCCTACCCAGCACCATTAATCCCTCCACCTATTCGGTGCGCCCATCCACCATCTCTATGGCGTCTTTTACCGAAGCATTCTCATGGATTATTGCCTTGAGCGCCTTGATAACCGCTGCTGCATCCTTACGCTGCCATACGTTACGGCCGTAGGTAATCCCTGCCGCTCCCGCATCCATGGCATCGCGGGTCATCTTGAACACGTCCTCGAGTCTGTCTAGCTTGGGCCCCCCGGAAACCACCACATAGGCCGGGCAGGCCTCGATTACCTTCCGGTAAGATCCGGGATCACCGGTATAGAAGGTCTTTACTATATCTACCCCCACCTCCGCTGCGGCACGGGCAGCATAAGCCACATGTTTGTAATCATACCTTTCGTTGGCCGGGATAAGCTCGCCCTTGGGGTAAATGTGAGTAACCACCGGCATCCCGTAGAGGGCGGCCTTTTCGGTGAAGAGCGCCAGGTTCTTCAAGAGTTCCGGCTGGTCTTTCCCGCCGACGGTCACGCCGACCGCTACCGCGTCGGCACCGAGCCTTACAGCTTCTTCCACGGAGCCCATATACCCATCATATCCGGGATAAAATGGGGCGAAGCTGGTGCATTTCAAGATGAAGGGCTGGCGCCCGGCCCATTTGGCCATGCATTTCTCCGCTATTCCCTTCTGAATGGTAATGGCATCGGGTTCAGCACCTGCCACAATGTCGAGAGTCTCCTGTATTCTCTCGATTCCCTCGATCACGCCCCATCCCACTGCATGATCCAGGGCAATTGCCAGGAGATGACCAGATGTCTTATTCATGAGCCTCCTGAGTCTTACTTCCTTGCCAAGAAAGGCCATTTCTCATCCCTCCCAGATTTGTTAGCCTCCAGTATGTAAGGGCCTTCCCGGTATGAGCGGGCGAAAGCCCTGCTGGTATGCAAAGGCGTTCAGCGCGCGAATACGTGTCCCGGGAGCCACAATACAAGCCCCGGGAAGTAGATTATGAGAATACTGACCAGGAATCCGATGATGAGGAACGGTATCAGCTCCTTAGCCATGCCTTCGATAGAGATATCCGCGATATTGGCCGAGACAAACAGCGTGGTCCCAACCGGCGGGGTATAAAGGCCGATTGCCAGTACAACTACCATCATCACGCCGAAGTGAACGGGATTCACCCCAAGGGCCGCTACCAGCGGGAACAGATCGGGACAAATAGGAGGAGATTGGGGACCAGGTCGATGAAGCAGCCTGCGACCAACATTGCAAGAGTGATTATCACCAGGACAACTTGTGGATCCCGGCTCAAAGAGAGTATGAAGTCCGCCACGGTATTCCCAAACCGTTCATATGAGAGGAGCCAGGAAAAGAGCCCTGACGTACAGACCACGATCATCACAACGGACGTGCTTATCACCGTATCCTTGAGCGCCTGGAGGAACTTTGCCCAATTGAGTTCGCGGTATACGAACATTCCAACCACGAAGGCATATGCCACGCCGACAACCGAGACCTCAGTCGGGGTCGCAACGCCGGTCACGATACTTATGATAATGAGAAGCGGCATGATGACCGCCAGGATGGATTCCTTGAGGGCAGCCCATATCTCGGACATGCTGGCTCGCCCTTCCGTCCTGGGGTAACCGCGCCGGCTCGCGACCCACCATACATAGACGAACATAAGCCCTCCAATTATAAGGCCCGGTATGGCGCCCCCCAGGAAGAGCTGGCCGACGGAAACCTCGGTAATCCAGCCGAATACCACCATTGGGATGCTGGGCGGGATAATGACTCCGAGCGTACCGGCAGTCGCGTTCAAGGCCGCGATAAAGCCAGCATCATAACCCTCCCGCTTCATTGCAGGCACCAGGACAGACCCGAGGGCCGCAGTATCGGCAACTGCAGAGCCCGACATACCTGCAAAGATCATGTTTGCAACGACCATGATGAGCCCGAGGGCGCCAGTAAGGTGCCCGATCAGGGCCTTGGAAAATCGTATGATTCTCCCCACGAACCCTCCATATGTCACCAGCTGGCCGAGGAGGATGAAGAACGGGATCGCAAGCAGGGGGAAGGACTGGGTCATGGAAAACATCCTCTGGATCATGACCTCGAGAGGGTACCCCTGCAGGACTATGTAAAACAAGCTCGCCATCCCGAGTGCCAGGGCAATCGGTACCCCGAGGAACATCAATAAAAAGAACACCCCGATAAGTAAAGCTACCACTCACTGTCACCTCTCATATGAGCGCTGGTTGCTGCCGTGAGAGCTCCTCCCGGAGCCGGAAAACGCCATTGCAGCCACGTACACGCCCCGTCTACGAACTCCCCGTGCTGCGCAAAGAGGATCCACGTCTCAGCTGGAGGGCAAGATCCTCCACGGTCGCCGCGAGCATAAAGAGGCCACCCACCGGCACCGAGAGATAAAACCAGGTCTTTCGCATGGCGAGGCTGGATGTCACCTGGTCCCAGGTAGAAAACGCAAACAGGAAGCCCTTGACCACAAGACACGTGAGGAAGACAATCGTGAGGATCGATGTTACAACTGACACCACCGGCCTTGCCCGCTCAGGGAGCCTTTCAAAGACAAGCGTGACCGACAGGTTCGCCTTCCTGCGGATTGCCAGCGCGCTGCCGATGAACACAAGCCATGGGAACAGGAGCCTGGTCAACTCTTGAGTGTATGGATCCGAACTGCCGAAAAGGTAACGTGCTACAACCGACCTCAAAACCAATACCACAAGGGCAAACACAATGGCCGCCGCTATGATCTCCAGGATTCTATCGAGGAAGTTTAGCTTCTTATTCTCCACTACAATCCCCCCAGGCCGGCTATCTGTGGACGGCTCTGGCGGGCGCCGGGGCCGCCAGAGCCGCTGGAAAGGCTACTTTCCGAGCTCCCGAAGCATCTCCTGGATGATATCCTTTCCGATCCGGCCTTCCAGGTTCTTATAGACACCCTTTACGGCCTCACGGAATGGAGCGGTATCAGGACGATTGATTATCATGCCCTTATCCTTCAGCTCCTTGAGGAGCTTCTCATCATCCTTCTGGATAAGCTCCCTCATATAGCCCTTTGCTTCGTCAGCCGCCTGCAGCATGATTTCCTGGATGTCTTTAGGAATCCTCTTCCAGGTGTTGAGGCTGGTAACCAGGATGGAGTTGGCATATATGTGGCTGGTCAGGGACAGGTACTTCTGGACCTCATAAAGCTTGCTGTAGTATATATTCCCGAGCGGGTTTTCCTGTCCGTCAACGACCTTTTGCTGAAGGGCAAGGTAGAGCTCGCCGAAGGGAAGCGGGGTTACTCCGCAGCCGAGTGCCTTAAACGTCTCTATGTTGACAAACTCCTCGGGAGTCCTCATCTTTAAGCCCTTCAGGTCCGAGGGTTTCTCAATGGGCCTTACGTTATTGGTTATATGCCTGAAACCATGATCCCAGTGTGAGAGGATAAAGAAGCCCTTCGCCTCTGCAAGTTTCTCCATCTTCTTGCCCATCGGGCCGTCAAGAGCCTTATAGGCTTCCTGGTATGAATCAAAGAGGAACGGGAGTCCAAACACCGCATACTGGGGCACCCAGTTTGTGAATATGGGGCCGCCGATCTCTGCAAAGTCGATAGTCCCCATCTGCACAGCCTCGCCCAGCTCGATTTCATCGCCGAGCTGCCCTGCAGGATATACTACTATCTCAACCCTACCCTTGGTCCTCTCTTTCACGAGGTCGGCGAACCTCTGGCATGCAAGATGGCGGGGATGTGTCACAGCCAGCGGGTGCCCCAGCTTGAATACCAGCTTATCAGGAGCAGCGTTCACGAAACCCGCTGCAAGCACCAGTACCATGGACAAGGCGACCAGTACCATCGAAACACGCATGATACCTTTCTGAGAAGACATTGGTATCCCTCCATTTCGCTCCATTTCAGTTTGGCTTCCGCCCAGCTTTCGTCCGCATGAGCCTATCCCATCCGCTCTCTAAAGCACGCAACGGCCCTCAACGCATCCTAATGGATATCCCGGCCCTCACCCCCCTTTCGAGCGTAGACGCTCCTCTCGCCGCCCTATCCCGCTCAACGTGTGGCGGTTCTCGCTTCTACTGATTCAACTCGGGCAAGCATTTCCTGAGCAGTCTTATCGTCTGTGATGACGGTGTTGCAATACCCACCCCTTATTGCCGCTAGCAGCGGAACCGCCTTGGTGCTGCCCCCGGCCACCGCAATCGACCGCCTGGCGTGCCGGAATGACTCCAGGGGAGCGGCTATAATTCTTTCGTCCGCAGGGGAATTGACACGTTTTCCACGTAGGTCGAAGAATTGGCCGCAGATCACACCAACTGCACCGGCAGAAACGAGCAAATTCAGGTCATCCGGAGTGAACCACCCGGCCTTGAACAGCAGTGCATCGACGGATAGGTCGCCGACACCCATGACAACAACCGAGAGGGTATCCCACATCCGTGTCACCTCCGTTACCGAGGCAGTTGACATGATGATGTCGCGAACCCCTTTGTCTTCTACGACAAGCGGCGCGTGCAGGCTAAACAAGGTCGCCCCCAGGGCCTGGGCATAATCCCTGGCCAGTTCCTCGGGGTAGGTCTGGAGGGCGGTGGCCCCCGCCCCGCCCATCAACTGCACCACCTTGAGATCCCTGGCCTCGGGCCTCCTGAGAAAGCGGACCACCTCGCGAAGGGTATGTCCCGAGGTAATCCCTATGCTATCGCCGTCGATAAGCGTTTCAGCAAGGTATCGTGCAGCCGCCCTGCCAATTGTCTTCCTTACAGAGGCATCCTGCGTGCCCATCCGGTATACTACCATTGCGTCTTCCAGCCCGAAGGCCTGTTTTAACCCTTCTTCCAGGTCGTGTGCCCTGTCATCGACCTCGTCGATCTCTATCCTCACGACCCCTACATTCTCGGCCTCGGCGAGAAGCCTTGATATCTGTGATCGTGACAGCCCAACACATTGTGCGATCTCGTCCTGGCTCAACTTTTCCTTGTAGTAGAGATACGCTATCTGCGCAAGCCTTCGCCTATCCATGAATCCCATCGCCCCCTGTTGCAGGCGGGGTATTATAACCCTTAGTCTCTATGCCTTCCATACGTCGAAACGCTCGTTTAATGGAAGCCACCTGTAATGGAACTTGATGGAATGCACATTTGTGCATAAGAAATTTTGCATCGCGGGTGATATTATTCGACATCCTGGTGAAATCTCCTCCTAAAGATGGCCAAGGTATTATAGTAACCCCCTGCCCCATGCTCTCTTTGCTGAAAAAGAGAACATGGGCACCCGTCCCTTCCCCTGGAAAATCATCTACGACCAAGAGGAATATGGGACCCGGCGTAGAATAAAAATCGTCGGGATTACACATCACTCCAGTCCATGCCCCAAGCATCCAGCCAAATAAACATTCGACCAGTTTTGTCATCGACTGGATGGCAGGTAATCTATATCCCAACCATTCCAGCTAAGATACACCTCAGAAAGCGCCCGACGCAATCCTGGGTGTTTGCTCGGAGGTGATGTATGGCTTCTTGATAAGGGCGGCTTCCTGCGATAGATGGGCCTACCGGGGAATGCCGCACGACTGGCTACCTGTGTTGTGAGGAGCCTTACAGGCCTTCCGGAGGGCCCCCATGAGGGTTACGTCCCGAGGGATTCCGTAACAGCCACATCGTACAGCCAGATCTTATCGAGGAGGGATGCCGTATGAAATCCAAAAGGCTGGTCATGATTGGCTCGCTTGTGATGGTACTCGTGCTATTTGTAGCGGCTGCGGCCGCATATGCTTGTACATCGGTTGTTGTGGGTAAAAAGGCCTCCGTCGATGGCTCTGTTATGACAAGTCACACCTGTGACGGGGGTTACGATTTCAGGCTGACGATAGTGCCAGGGCAGTCCCACAAGCCCGGCGAGATGCGCCCCGTATATAAAGGCGGCGGGGAGAGCCCAGAGATTGCAGCTCCTTTGACCAAGGTCGGGGAGATACCCCAGGTGGCACAGACCTACACCTACTTTAATATCGCCTATCCCTTTATGAATGAGCACCAGGTAATGATGGGGGAGACTACGATTGGCGGCCGCCAGGAGCTCCGTAATCCGGACGGGTGGTTCGAGATATGGGAGCTCCAGCGAGTCGCCCTGGAGAGGGCCAAGACTGCCAGAGAGGCAATACAGATAATGGGCAGCCTGGCCGAGGAGTACGGATACGGCGACTGGGGAGAGTGTCTCACCGTAACAGATCCCAACGAAGCATGGGTGTTTGAAATCTTCGGCGCCGGTCCGTTGAAGAAGGGTGCTGTGTGGGCAGCGCAGAGGGTCCCCGACGATGAGGTCTTCGTAAGCGCCAACAGGAGCAGGATCGGCGAGGTCCGCCTGGATGACCCTGACAATTTCATGGCATCCAAGAATATCTTTGAAGTTGCCCAGCAGTTGGGCCTGTGGGATCCAAGCCAGGGGCCACTGGTCGTCAGCAAGGTCTATGGGCCTAAGCAATCCTTCTACAACAGCCGACGCGAGTGGCGGGTGCTGAGCCTCATCGCCCCCTCACTGAACCTCGATCCGTGGGCGGACGAATACCCGTTCTCTGTAAAGCCCGACAAGAAGGTCTCCGTGCAGGATGTGATGGCCATCCTGCGCGACCACTACGAGGGGACCGAGTTTGACCTCACAAAAGGGCTGGCTGCAGGCCCGTTTGGAACTCCGAACCGATATGCCACAAGCACCAAGCTGGGTGAATGGGAGCGGGCCATCTCGATGTTCAGATGCAGCTACAGCTTTGTCTCCCAGTCCAGGAGCTGGCTCCCGAATCCAATCGGCGGGGTTGTGTGGTTCGGCGAGGATGCCCCGCATTCCACGTGCTACATACCCCTCTACTGTGGAATCACCAAGGTGCCTGAGTCGTTCCAGATCGGCCAGCGCAACATCTATGATAGAAAGAGTGCATGGTGGGCGTTTAACTTCGTCTCTAACTGGGCCGATCTCAAGTATTGCTACATGATCAAAGACATCCAGGCGGTCTACAACGCCTTTGAAAGCGAAGCCTTCGCCATGCAGCCCATCATCGAAAAGGCCGCAAAGGAGCTCTACGATAAGGATCCCTCCCTTGCAGTAAAGTTCCTCACCAACTACTCGAATGACCTGGCCACGAGGGTGGTAGACGCCTACTGGCAGCTTGCAGACCGCCTGATCGCCAAGTATAACGATGGCTATGTTGACGGCAAGACAGTCGGCTACCCTGAGGAGTGGCTCAAAGCAGTGGGCTTCGGCAAGATCGTAAAGCCGGCCGGGAAGTGATCGAATGGGAGGGGGGCGTCTCGCCCCCCGAGTCACTAGAGACTCAGGGGCATGTAACGACCACCTCCGGCACTTGACGATTTGCGACATGATGGAGGGGGAGTATGACAATGGTGAGAAAGCCGAACTTTATGGTAGCGATAAGCGCTGCCATGCTTGTAAGTATCCTGTTTATAGGCAATATGGCCGGGACCGCCGCAACGGTTCCCAGTACTGTAGAGCTTCCAGATAAACTCCCCAAGGCAGAACCGCCCGTCGTGGTCACTACCCTCGGGCAGAGCCCCGGTGCCTTGATGGTCAGGATGCTGTGTAACTCGGTCAAGCTCAAATGCGACGAAAAGGACCTGTTGACTGCCGAAGAACTCCTGGCGGCTTCCAAAAAGAAGGATACTGCATATAAGACCCTGATTATCACCATGGGCACAAGCCTGAAAGGCATGGGCGCAGCTGGCATAGACATAGAATCCGAAGTCAAGCGGGTCCAGGCCGTCATCGACACCGCGAGAAAGCTGGGGATATTGATCATCGGAGCGCAAATCGAGGGTCCTTCGAGAAGAGTCGATGAATATGACGAGAAGTCGATAAGGACGGTGACCCCGCAGTCCGACCTCCTTATCATCAGAAAAGACATCAACAAGGATGGCTACTTCTCCAACACAGCAAAGGAGAAACACATTCCCATCGTATTCATCACCCAGGCAATGGACCTTACACATGTGTTGAAAGTGCTTTTCTCGCTCTAGCCGCCTTTACCATGTGATCTGACCGTGGTCAAATGGGCTAAGCCGGACGGGTCCTTTACCATAAGGAAGTGGGTCCCGGGAGAACGTCATCCAACAGCTGCGAGGGGACGGGTCTCAAGAAAGCCGCCCCAGGCCGGACCAGGATATTCTCCCGCCTGGACATCTCCCGCCGGGCCCACTTGCAGGAGGCGAAAATGTAGTGTTTATTCACGCTGGTATTATACTGGGCGTGATGGTCGTAGTCTTTGTGGCGGCAACCCTCCTTAAGGTCTCAATTGAGCTATCGATGTTGATAGCAGCTGTGGCCGGTGCTATCGCTCATGGGGTAGCATTCCCAGCAAGACATGTTGTGGAAGGGGCCTTTACCTATTTTGACGTCACCCTGATCTTCATCACGGCGACGTTGTTCATGAACTTGCTTAAGGAGGCCGGCGGGGTTTCATACATAGTCAGGGCGATAATCAGCAGGTTTTATCGAAACCGCGTAGTCCTCCTCTTACTACTTACCTTCATCCTCCTGGTGCCCGGGGCTCTTACCGGCGCCGGCAGTGTGACAGTGCTTATAGTCGGCGCAATGGTCGGCAATGTCCTTACCTACATGGGCATCTCTAAAGACCGCGTCGCGGCCATAGTATTCTTGTGTGCTGCAATGAGCGCCGCGGCTCCCCCAATAAACCTGTGGGCTATGATGACCGCGGCCGGCTCGAATATGCCCTACGTCGGGTTTACCCTCCCGCTGGCAGTCATCACCATCTTGGGCGCATTGTTTGCAATGTTTTACCTGGGGTGGAAGGGAACCCCTATAAGCGTCGAACGGGCTCTCGCAGAATTACCTGAACCACCGAAGGGGATGAATGGTTTCAAGGTTGCGGCGCCTTTCGTAATATTTCTCGGCCTCGTGCTGGCGGGGCGCGTGTTCCCCTTTGCCATGCCGGTTATAGGGCTGCCCCTGGCTTTTCTCATATCAGCCGGGGTCACCGTGCTCTTGAGCCCGAAGCGGCTCCCTATCTTCAAGATCTCGTGTGAAACCGTTGAAAATCTGCTGCCCCTCATCGGTACATTGACAGTGGTGGGCATCCTGGTACAGAGCATGGCCCTTACTGGGGCCCGGGGACTGATCTCTCTTTCCGTAGTGACGATGCCCATACTCGTGATATTTGCCACGCTCTTCCTGGTCCTCCCCATCTCAGAAGGAGTGCTACAGTACGGTGCGGCCCCGCTGCTGGGCGTTCCGTTGATCTTTCTGTTCAACATGAAAGGCCTTGACCCCATCATTGCCCTCGCCGGGATGGCCACCATATGGCCACTGGGAGATGCCCTCCCGCCTACGACGCTGGTAGGCAGGGCTGCGGTCATGACAGTGGGGTATGACGGCCCGTACTATCAGGGGTTCTTAAAGAGGTGTATCGTCCCGGCTCTATTCATCGCGGCTCTTGGCACCGTCTACGTAGTCTTTAGCAACGCCTTGAGCTTCCTGGTCGCGGGGTAGATTCCGCACCGAAGAAAGGCCGCCCGGCGGCTGTCTACCGGAGAGGAGGTTCGTGACAATTGCAGGCCGTGATCTCCGTCATCTATTACGCCATGGTCATATATTTTGCTATTGTGCTGGTGCATAACTTCGTCCGGGCCAAAGACATTCAAAAGGCAATCCTCTATCTGGTGGTCTTGATGCCGTTTGTAATGCGTGTTTTCCGACTGAAGTAGTCCGACCGAAGTAGGAAGGAGAGACGCCTATGTCTCCCAAGAGGGATATGTCTCCTAAGAGACAGGAAACATCTAAAATCTTAACATCTAAAATCTTAGCTGTAGTAGTATGGCTCGCGGTCATGGTAGTGGCTGGGATCCAGTTCTACCAGCATCGTAACTTCAAAGAACCGGTTGTGCTCGGTCCCGGCGTCACTCAGGTAAAGACGCTAGGCGACTACTTCCCCGAGATCAAGGGCACTGTCAACGACTGCAATATATACATCCTGGATAGCGGGCAACCCGGCGGCACCTTTTTCGTGGTCGGCGGCACTCATCCCGAAGAGCCGGGCGCCAGTCTCTCGGCTTTACACCTGGTGGAGAATGCCCGCGTCACGCAGGGCAGGCTGATAGTAGCCATACATGCCAACCGTAGCGCGTCAACGGTGACCCGGCCGGGCGAGGCCTATCCTCAGTTCTACCACATCCCCACTGAATGGGGCGTGCGAAAGTTCCGGATGGGGGATCGCTGGAGTAACCCTTTGGATTCGTGGCCGGATCCCGAGGTGTACGTTCACTACCCCAGCCGCCAGATGCTGGCCTATATGGACGTGAGAAACTTGAACCGCACCTGGCCGGGAAGGCCCGGCGGGCTCATTACAGAAAAGACCTGCTATGCCTTGATCCAGCTTATGAAGCAGGAAAAAGTGGATGCCTTCATCGACTTGCACGAGGCCGAGCTTGAGTACTCCGTGATCAGCACCATTGTAGCTCACCAGACCGCCGCGCCGGTAGCCGCGATGGCCTCCATGACACTGACTGCCGAGGAATTCCCCATCGGGATGGAGTTCTCCCCGGCATCCCTCCACGGCCTCTCACACCGCGAGGTTGGAGATGCCATAGGGGTGCCGACCTTTGAGCTCGAAGCGCCGGAGCCCTTCCTCGACCGTGTGCGCGGTGCTACAGGGGAATACCTCCTGCTCACCGGCAAGGACGAATTCGTGATGAAGGCGGGCGAACACGGGCTCCTCTACGAAAAGATCGATGAGAACGGGTGGCCAATCGACGTCCGCGTCGGGCGTCACAATTCAACCATCTTGAAGATCGCGGAGGTATGGTCCCAGGTCAACCCGGACCGGGCAGTGGTAATCGAAAACGTGCCCCGCTACGCCGAGGTAAAGGAAAAGGGCGTGGGTTACTACCTTCTCAACCCGGCGGAGGCCCCTAAAGATAGGGTAGTGTATGAATAGGTCTAGAATGAGTTGAGGCCGGGAACCTCGTTCGCGGCCGCCACTAGCTTGTGACTGCTACCCCGCACATGGTAGGGAGGTGAAACCGGTGGTACCGCCCTCGTGGGCAGATTCAAACGTAATTGGAGTTTTGCCACACGCGGGCAAGGTTGACATGGACCGTAGGGGCACCGAAATATAGACCCGATTCCAGGCCCAGGATCCACTTCGAAAATTCGCTAAGGGGGAGTGACCGATGAACCGTAAGCGCTTGTGGGCGCTGGTCTTGAGCCTTTCGATGGTGTGTGCGGTGCTGTCGAGTGGAATCGCTTTTGCGTGTACTGACATCGTTGTGGGAAAGGATGCCTCTACGGACGGAGCTACGATAACATCCCATACGTGTGATGAGGGGGGTTACGGTGGGCTAGGCTCCGGGGTAGGTTATGATGCTCG